>NZ_JACHDI010000025.1:0-106823 GCF_014201025.1 Paraburkholderia sp. MM5384-R2 | reverse complement strand
CCCAACTTTTATGTAGAGTTTCTACGACCGGAGACCTTTGCTATCGCGGGCTGGATTCGACACTGCACATAAAAACTTTCGGCCGGTAATACCGGAAATGTGCTGCAGCACATTTTGGGTACCTGCACAGCGACGAAGTGAAGCGCGCGCGGCAGATCGGCGAGGCTTTTACAACCCGGAGGTGAGAGTGCCCGCTCGCGTCACGAACGCGCCTGTCAGCCGCCGTCCGGTATGCACGCCTGGCGCTTCGCGATGCCCAGCAGCCTGTATCCTGATGCCGGCGACGATCGCCAACGTCATCAGACCGATACACATACCGCTTTACCCGCATAAACGGCAACGCCCTGAAACCCGTCATGGAAAAACCTGAATTCGAGCCGCAGATTCTGGCAAGCCGCCAAGGCGTGTCATTCCGCCTCGTCAGAGGGCAAACCCTCGTCGAATGCGTCATCACGACCGCAGCGCTCGAGGCTCATTTCTGGCTTGAAGACCGGGCCGACGACCTGCGGATCCTCAGGACCTTCCGCGACGGATATAGCCGCATCCGCGCGATCGCTGAACGCAAGCTGCTCGCGCACCTGGGCGCACGCGTCGAACTGACACCTGACGATTTCGGGCGCCACTGATCAAAGCGAGCACGGCAGGTGACGCCACATAGTTGTCCGCAATGAAATCACGGGTTGCTCAACCCGCATGCCCTTTTCCGGACGGACCGGGGTCGTGGCCCGTATCCCGTCCTGCCGCCAGACCGGGTTGCGGCGAAGCCAGGCCGGAGGGCGCCAGCGCTTGACAGTTAGTTGCGTCACGAGCGCCGGACGACTTGAGGACACACGGGTTGCTGCCCTATCTCTGGCGCGTAGCTGAAAGGGAGAAACCGACGGACGTTGCGACTGGGCCTTGTACTGAGCCATTCGCCTGCGACGATAGGCTGCCGGGAAACAGGTCCCTTGCGGGGGCTATGAGCCTATGAACGACGCGCGGCGATGCGTCGCGTTCGCATGGCGTCGGCCGGAGATCTGCGTCTGCCCGTCAGCAGTCTGAGGCGGAGCACACTCCGGTTTTTCTGAAGGACGGTCATCGAGGCCGTGACGGTTTTGCGCGTGACACCGACGCGCAGACGAACCACCTATTCCTCCCTGACCGATAGCTCTATGCCAATCCCGCTCTCTGCCGACGATCGCGTTTCTCGCGATTCGGAGGGCGGGTAACGGACCAGTCCGGTCCTCGGCGCCAGCTTCCCGAGTGCGGCATTTCGGCCAGAGCCGACGGTCGCGGACTGTACGTAGTACGGCAGCTGCATGTCGCACTGCTGTCATTCGCAAACCGATGTCGGCGAACGTCGGCTATCGCTATTCAATGACCAAGTCTTTCCGACCCGTTGCCGGCAGTCGGTCGCTGTACACGACCCGTGCGGGCGTTTCAGAGTTATAGCTTGATAAAAGTCGCATCCGGTATCTCCGTTGGATACCGGATGCGGCGAGCTGATTTCAGATCCGACGATCACGCTTGCACGACACCGAAAGTCACTACTGCAACGCCGCCTCAGCTTTTCTTCGCACGTGTTATCGACCGGGAATTATTAGTTGCTGTCCCGCCAGGATCAAATTAGGATTCGGCAGATTGTTGCGCTGCTGGATTTCACGATAACGTGCTCCGCTACCCAATTGAGAAAGAGCGATGACGTTAACTCACGCAATATTTCATCAGCATTTCCCTACGCTTTTGACATCAATTTCAGAACGCGGGGATCGTGTCGGACCTGGATTGCCATGCTGATCGTGAGGTGACCAGCGTCTTCGTGTTCGGGATTCATCAGGTAGTTGTGCGCGTAAGGAACGACTGCGCTTGGTACCTTCAGCAGTACGCTGCCACCGGCACCCAGCCATTCAGTCCCGGCATCCTGAGACCACGCCATATCGTCCCGCCAGTTGGCGGGGATGCCGTCGTCGGCCATCTCCGCAATCGTTACGTCGTCTGCGACTTCAACCTTGAGCAGCTGATAGGTATCCGGTAGATCGGCGGGGCTGCCGATTTCCAGATGTACCAGAATCTCGAGAAGGGCGGCCGCGGGGTGTTCGGCCAGATACACTACCGGCTGGCCGGCGAAATGCCATCGGCCCGCTGCCCGCTGGCCACCAATGCCTTTCAGGTCGGCGTAGTTACTGATTCTCCACAGGACCATCAGGCAAAGTAGCCTTCGTCAAGCTGGACGAGCGCCTCCTCGACCAACCGGGCGCCGTGCTCGGTCCTCGCCATATCGAGCGCGGTCCTCTCACCGAACCGCTTCTGGGAATTTCGCAGCCACAGCATTGCCTTCCCGGCATTGCCAAAGGCTGAGGTCGCCTGGGCGACGATCTTGGCGAGACGAATCGCTTTGTCTGACTCCTCCGTCGAGAGTCGCTCGTGCTGTTGCCGACGGTGTGTCAGCGTCCGCCGGGGGATGATGAAAGACAATTCATCGGCCTTCAGTCCGTGCTCTGCAAGACGGTCGATCACGGCGACGCCGACCCGTTCGGTCGCGAGCTCTGCAAGGTCGGAACCGCTGCGCACAGGCGCATCAAGCAGCCGCTGCAAGAGGGCGAACTCTTCCCGGCGCGGGTTGCCCGCTCCGCTTGGCTTGAAAGAGATAGTGATCATCGCGGCTCCATTCGGCAATTTGCCCTTTCATTATAGGCATTTTGCCGCCCTACTGCCACGCCGTTGTTTGCTTCTCGTTGACGCCCGCAGCCGGTGCCACATCCAACATTCTCCTCCCAACCGCAATACGGGGTTTATCCGCCCTCCTGAAACAGCCCATTTTCCAGCTCCGAAAGACTGATCCATTTGACCGCGCTGCGAAACACCCGGCCATCCTCGCGGACCGACTCGATCACCGCCCGCTGACCACTGGCTTCGGCGATCACGCGTACGATCCGCGTTCCATATCGCATCAGCGCCCCGATCAGCGGGCATGCTGGGCGACGACGACGCCCGGACCGCTTTTTCATCCGGTGGGCCCCTTTGCTCCGCGATCCCTGCGAACGGTCCGCATGGGTTTCCTCGCCACCCCGGTACGCCGCGCCGGGCGGCCCGCGATGCCCACGTCCGAAACCGGCACGGCCGAAAGCTTTTGCCGAAGCGTCTCCAGCTCGTCGACGTACGCAGCGTTGGTCGCCTCAAGCGCGTCGAGCCGACCCTGCATCAGCCCGGCCTGATGCCTGGCGTCGCCCAACTGGCCCCGCAAGGTTTCCGATTCAGTGCGATGACGCTCGTCGTGCTGCTCGGCCCGCTGCACCGCGGCATCCAGGTCTTTCTGCAGCCGCGTGGCCAGCGCGCGTTCGCGCTCAATCTCGAGTAGCGCGCGCTTTTCCGCTGCCCGCAGACGTTCCTCCGAGCGCTGCGCGTCCTCACGCAGCTTGTCCAGTTCGCGCGCAAAGTCCGCGCGCGCCTGTGCCAAGGCCGCATCGCTGTCGCGGTTTTCCCCTGCAGGCGGGCGACATCGGCCTCCAGTGTGAGCCGCGCCGCGTCAGCCACCGCCAGCGCCTGCCCGAATTCCCGGATTTCCGTCTGCGCGGTAAGCAGTGCGGCGTTGCGTTCGTCGAGCGCGGCCTCAGCCTGTCAATCGAACTAAACATAGAACCGCGGCATCGGCTGAAACCCGCTTCAGGCCGCAACAACGTTGATGAGGGTTCCATCTTTACGTCAACCCCGAGTGACTTAAACTTGCAACTTTCGAAGAAATTGAACTAAAGTTGATCGATTATGAATGTTCCAACTTTACGTCATTCATGAATTCTCCGGTTCCTTTACCCGTTCGGCGTCTTCCCAGACAAACCCTTCATCACGCCTGGGCGCCCAAACTGCAACGTCCGATTCTCTTTTCCTCGGCGATGCAGCTTCGCCTATGGATCATGCTCGAGGCAAATCCCGGGGTGACGAGCTACTGTGAACGGCCTGCGCTGTCCGTCGAAGGGGTGACGGAGCCATTGGCTGACTTTTGGGTCATGCGTGATGGAAGGGAGCAGTGGTTGAGCATTGACGATAGTGCCGACCTGCATGAACCGCAACCCGCGGCGCAGACCAGCCGGTCGGCGCCAGATGTCGAGATCATTTCAAGAGAGGAAATCGAACGTCATCGCATCTGGATCCAGAACTGGATGCTATTACTTCCCTATCTGGCAACAGGCGCACATCTGATCGAGCCAACCTTGCTCGCGAATGTCGTCGAATTCTTCGATCACTCCGCGACCATCGATGAAGCTGAGCAGCATTTTCCCCGCATCGACCCCGTGCTCGTCCGAACGGCGGTGATCGCCGGACTGCATAGCGGTCAGCTCATCAGTCCAGGTCTGGTCACGCTTGCGTTCAGCCGGCACACACGGGTGAGCCGATATCATCGCGGGGAAACACATGAAGCTCAGTGACATTCCCGAACAACTGGCAGATTGCAGCGCATGGCCCGGGGTCGATCCGTCGGCAATCGATGCTGCTCGCCTGCTGGTCTACCAGAAGCGCGAAGGCGCCATCCAGGCTTACCTGCGCGGCACGCCGCCTGTCGATCTGAAGCGACAGTTCGACATCAACCGGAGTACCCTGACGCGCCTTCTGGAGCGCTGTCTTGCTCCCCATCCCGATGGCAGGATCCAGGGCTTTCGCGGACTTATTCCGCACGTCCGAACGAAAAGCTACCGCCGTATTGTCCCGGCGGTTCGACGCTCACAGCGCGGAGGGTTGACAGGCGCGCTGGGGCAGTTGTTCGAACAGTTGCCGCAACTGGCCCAGATGCTGGAACGAGAAGTTGGGGCTGGTACGCTGGGAATCGCAAAAAACGGCCGGCTCTATGGACTCCGAAATGCGCAGTCAAAGCTGATCGCGGCCTGCCGGGAAGCGGGTCTTGGCACGCAGGCCTGGCCGCTCAGCCAGGCCGAGATGGGATACCGGTCATTGGCTCGCTGGGTGAGGCGCCGGCTCGAGGCGCGGGTTCCAGTACGCCGCACGGACAGTCGCGAGCGCGCCTGGGAAACCACCATCCGTCCGTTTTCCGTGGTCGAACTGGATGGCCACAAGCTGGACCTGCGGCTGAGGATTCGTTTTACTGAGCCCTCCGGCGTCAGCGTCGATCTTGAAACGGAGCGCCTGTTCGTGGTCACGCTGATCGATGTCTGCACCCGCGTCGTGCTGGGCTGGCAGGTTGTGCCCGCGCCCGAATACAACCACCACGATGTACTGGCCGCGATGCAGGACGCACTTCGGCCACGCCGCAAACGTGACCAGCTACTCATTGCCGGGCTGACATATCGACCGGGGGCCGGTTTCGCGTCGGATGCCTGCCCGGAAGTCGCTTACGCATGCTGGGACGTCCTGAAGGTCGATAACGCCGCGGCACATCTGAGCGAGGAAACCTTCGTGCCGGCCTACCAGTTCATCGGTTGCCGGCTGGAAGCGGGCCCCGTTGCGCAGCCGACGACACGGCCTTTCATCGAACGATTCTTCCTGACGCTGACGGACCGCATGTCCAGGCAGGTTGTTGGCACCACCGGCCGCAACCCGGAAGATCCGGCAGGCCAGCGAGGCAGACGCGTACCCGTGGAACAACTGATCACCTTGCCTGAGCTCGAAGAGTTGCTGGACGTGACCATCGCGAACTATCACGCATCGCCACACGACGGTCTGAACGGGCGCACGCCGCTGGAGGCGCTGCAACTGGCCATCGCCCATCAGCAGACTGCCGTGCGCACGTTGCCCCAGTTGCTGCGCGCCCGGCTGCACCAGTTGCAATCGGTTCATTTGTGCACGGTACGAGGTAGTGTGGCGCGAGGCGTCGCGCCCTACATCAGCTTTTACGGTGCAAGGTACAGCAACGAGGTGCTGCAGCGCACGCCTGGGCTCAACGGTGAAAGAATTCGCGTCTATCCGAATCCTGCCGACATGCGCGAGGCATGGGCCTATCTGCCCAACGGAGCCGAGCTCGGCCGCCTCGCTGTCCATGAGGGCTGGCGCTACAGCCGGCACACGTTGCGGCTGCGCAAGCACATCCTGCGACAGCGGCGACTGGGCAAGCTCAAGTTTGCCGGTGAGCAGAATCCCGTGCAGGTGTTGTCCGAAGCCCAGCGGCGCCTCAGGAAGCGCAGCCGCAAACAGGCCACGGCCATCATGCAGCTTTCGCAGCAGACCTCTGGTGACGGGCCGGATACTGTGTCGGCGGTTGCGTCCCAGACGCCCACCCCACCCACGCGTCGTCGCCAGGCGAATGCCGTGGTGGTGCCCGTTGATCTGGGGGATCTGAAGGTACAAAACCGCTGACAGGGAGAACCTGCATGTCCGACGACATTCGCCGACCGGTTGCCTACGACAAACTTCCTCTTTGCCGACGCAAGTACCGGGTTCCCACGCCCTCCATCGCAGCCTTTCGCAAGCTCATCGATGAATGTCTGTTTCTCTATATCACCGGGGCTCTGATTCATGGTCGCCTCCGTATCGGGAAGACTTACGCCATCGAATTCCTGCGCCAGGATCTTGAACGGCGATATCCAAAGATTTCCGTGTATGTGTTGCGTTGCCCGCGCTCACAAACGGCCTCGGAAAACAACTTCTTTTCGGCGCTGCTGCATACCGTCAAGCATCCCTCGCAAAGCGGCGCGTCCAAGGCGGCGCTGCGCGGTCGCCTGCTGCACAAGCTGCGGCAGGTGGCCGAAAACAAGGGCGACGATCGTGTCATCCTGTTCGCCGACGAAGCGCAAAACCTGCGTGAAATCGAGTACGAATGGCTGCGTGACCTGCACGACGAGATGGAGAGCAACGCGCTGCGCCTGTTCACCTTTCTGGTCGGACAACCGCAATTGCTCGCACAGAAATCGGTCTTCCAGGCGCAGGACAAGGAACAGATTGTCGCGCGATTCATGGTCGAGGAGCTCGCGTTTCGGGGCATTGTCAGCGCGGCCGAATGCGCGGCCGTTCTCGCGACCTATGACAACGGCGAATATCCCGCGAACTCGGGCTGGAGCTACGTGCGATTCTTCGTGCCAAAGGCGTATGCGGCGGGGCTGCGTCTCGCAGAATCCGCGGCCCGGTTGTGGGATGCATTCGAAGACGCACACATCAAGGCGAATCTGGATGGGCCGGTGGAGATCGGCATGAAATACTTCACTGCCGCGGTCGAAGCCGCACTGCTGTCCGGTTCAGCCCGAGACAGTGAAACCCTGAAGTTCGATGCCCTCTTCTGGAACGAGATGGTCGAACGAAGTCGTTATGTGCTGGGGCAGAAAGCAGGTCGACCCATGTTGTCCGCCATCACGCCGCGCCAGGCATCGCGCCCCGTCATGAATATTACCGCTGCCATACCGCCTGCCGATGCGATGATGGCGGTCGCCGCCATGCCGTTTCCGCCGCGCGCCCCGGTCACGGGAAGATTCGCGCCTCAATCTGCCGCAGACATCGAAATCCGGATGCTATGCCGGGCCCGCTGCATCCAGCTGTTGAACCGGCTTTACGAAGTACCGCCACCTTCACTTGCGGAGCTCACTGAGCGGTGTAGCGTTAAGCTCGCCATGGTGAATCAAGGCCGAATTGTTCCGTCACCAGACGACGATTGGGAAACTGGCGTCATTGCCTGGGCTCGTGACGACTGGCCGCATTTCGACGACGTTTTTCTGGAATACGAACAGGTTCTGAAGCATGTCGGGTGCGACCTCTTTGGTGATATCCGCCGAATTGCTCCGATGTATCTGTTCGTGCCAAATCGCTGTGATGCGATTGTCGCCCACACCCAGGACATGAGTGTCGATCAGGCCACTGCTCTCGGCTGGTCAATCAGCTGATACGGTTTCTCGCGCACATGCGCGGCAGAACACAAGCCTTGCATGCCAGCCGTGGGCCTGACCGGATGGCTTGCCCACGCACCACACCGTCCCGCTGAGTTTCCTCCTGATCGCTGGCGGGAGCAGATGTCCGCGTGGCTGGCGCAAGATCTGGCGAGGTCAGCCTGCGCATGGGCGCGCATTGCGCGGTTCATGCGTGCCAGAGAAAAATATCTGTTTCACGCGCTACTCGTGCGGCCCGCTGACCTGGCACGCCTGCACCCGCCTTTTCAAGGCGGCACACAGTCTTTTGCGCTCGAGAAAAATTTTAAAAATTCGAAGCAGTGAGATAATTGATATTATCGCGTCATTCATTTCGCACATGAAAAGTTGGCACCATGGAAACGCGTCAGACCCAGGAGCCCGCCGGGCAGGGTTTCCCCAATGCCGACTCGCTTGCCGCCCTGCGCAGCTGGTATGCGGGCCTGTCCTCGCGCGCAGCCGTGGCCCGCTACCTGGGCGGGCGCAGGGCGGCAGGCGTTTCCTCACGGGGTCTCATCGGAGACATCCGCAGGCAACTGATCGCCTTTGCGCATAGCCGGCATCGGCCCGATCTGGCGGCAGTCTTCGAACATACACCCACGCAACGGCACGCACGGGCGGGCACGGTCGAGCGCACGATCAGGACGCTTGGATCGTTGCCCGTACCACAACCGCAAGTGACCGACGACGTCGCGCTGTGGTTCGCGCCGCGCACAGTGCGGGCGCTGCATGCGCACGGCATTCGTACGCTCACGGATCTGACGGTACGCATTCCGCGCCGGCGCCAGTGGTGGACCCGGATCAAGGGGCTCGGGGCGACCGGCGCGCACGCCATCGAAGCGTTCTTCGCCGCGCACCCTGCCTTGACCGAGCGTGCCCGTGCCTTGATCACGCTCACGCAGCCGGCCGGTATCGTGCCGTGGGAGCAGCTACGGCTGCCGCATGAAGTCGACGGTTCGCAGGGTACGTTGCGCGCCCCGTGCGAGACCTGCACGCTCAATGCCACGAACGACTACGAGGCCGTGCAGGCGTGGCTCGCGCTGCACGAAACAGTCACGACGCAGCGCGCCTACCGCAAGGAAGCCGAGCGGCTGATCCTCTGGGCCATCGTCGAGCGAGGCCGCGCGTTCTCGTCGCTGACGACCGAAGACGCGATTGCATACCGGACGTTTGTACGCCGTCCCTCGCCCCGTGAACGCTGGGTCGGTCCCCCGCGACCGCGTGATTCTGTCGAATGGCGCCCCTTCACAGGCGGCCTGTCGGCGCGCTCGACTGCCTACGCATTGACGGTCCTCTCGGCGCTGTATCGATGGCTCATCGAGCAGCGCTACGTGCTGGCCAACCCCTTTGCCGGCGTCAAGGTTCGCGGCGCGGCCCTGCGCCCCGAACTCGACACGACGCGCGGCTTCACCGAGGGTGAGTGGCTGCTGCTGCGGGCCTTTGCGGACGGTCTCGAGTGGTCGTACGGCTGGTCCGGACCGGCCGCACAGCGGCTGCGCTTCCTGCTCGACTTCGGCTACGCGACGGGCCTGCGCGCGAGCGAACTCGTGGGCGCCGTGCTGCGCGACATCCGTGCTGACGGGCACGGCGAGTCGTGGCTTCACCTCATTGGCAAAGGCAGCAAACCCGGCAGGGTGGCGTTACCGCCGCTGGCAACCGATGCGCTTGATCAATATCTGCTTGAACGACGGCTGCCGGTCTCACGGGAGCGCTGGAGCCCGGCGACGCCAATCCTCGCCAGCCTCGGCGAGAATGAGGGCGCGGGTATTACGGGCGCGCACCTGTGGCGCGTCATGCGCCGGTTCTTCGTGGAGGCCGCTGGCGTGCTGGAGGGTGATCATCCGCTGCTGGCGGAAAAACTGTGCCGCGCGAGCCCGCACTGGATGCGGCACTCCCACGCCAGTCATGCACTCGCGCGCGGCGCGGAACTGACGAGCGTACGCGACAACCTGCGCCACTCGTCCATCTCAACGACCTCGATGTACCTGCGCGGAGACGACCTCAAGCGCGCCCGGCAGTTCGCTGAGGCCTTTGGACGTCGCATCAGGAAACAGCGTACACCGTCTGACTTGCAGTGAAATCAGCGCCTTCGACCATCATGCCTTCGATCAATACGGATCATCTTGCGCCCAACATCACGCCGACGGGTCATCTTCTTGCGGTGCCGAAAACCGATGCTCCCCCTGTGCCGGAAGACATCGCGCTCGACCGCGCTTTCCAGGCCGGCGCAGGCCACGGTCTGCTCTATCTCGGCAGCACGGTAATCGGACGGGCACTGCCCCCCGCCTGGGGCTGGTGGCGCGACTTCGCCATGCGTTACGTCACCGCGTTATGCACGACGGCCACAGACGGGGACATCGCAGTCGCCGAACCGGACGCCCGGGACATCGGGAGGCTGATCGACGATGCCCCACCCATGACGGGCGTCGAATATCTCACGCCGCAAGTGCTCGCGACACTGTGGGGCGAGATCGGCAGCGCCCTGCGCCAGGAGCTGGCCAGCACGGGAGGCTCGCTTCAGGCATTTCTCAGGTCGCGTCACCCCACCTGGAATCTGGTGGGCCGGGTCCACTTCAATCTTGCCGAGAACCGGAAAGACCCTGAGGCCCCCTTCGCTTTTCTGGCCACTTATACGGCGCGCGTCTCCGCGCATGGCAAGACCCAGCATCAGCCCCTGTCGCGCTCGCTCGAGGAATTTTCCGGCACGCGCAACAAGGCGCAGCTTCTTTCGCTGCTGGTCCCCGTTCAGCGGGCGGCCGAGTGTTGCGACTGGGTGCGCTCCATGCTTGAGTCGCGCGAGATCTATCATCCGCTGCGCTGGACGCCCACCGAGGCCTGGCACCTGCTCCAGGATTTGCCGTCACTCGAGGCCGCCGGCATCATCGTCCGGCTGCCCGGTACGTGGACGACGGGTCGTCCCGCGCGGCCGAGCGTCACGGCCAGTGTGGGCACGAAACCGCCGTCGCTCGTCGGCAAGGATGCGTTGCTCGATTTCAATCTGGCGGTCTCGCTCGAGGGCGAACCATTAAGCCCTGCGGAAGTCCGAAAGCTGCTCAAGGGCGCCGACGGCCTGCAGTGGATCCGCGGGCGCTGGATCGAGGTGGATACCCGGAAGCTCGGCCGTCTTCTGCAACGCTTCGAAGATCTCGGGCAGGCCGCGCAATCGGGGCTCCCACTCAACGACGCGCTACGCCTGCTGGCAGGCGTGCCGGGCAATGATGCCGAGGTGCCTGAAGAACACGACTGGGCGCAGGTCGTGGCCGGTCCCTGGCTGGCCGATACCCTTCAGAACCTGCGTCAACCGCAAGGCCTGGCGCGCGTCGAGCCGGGCCCCGGGTTGCATGCGCAGCTTCGACCGTACCAGCACGCGGGCGTGCAGTGGCTCTACCTGCTCAGCCGGCTCGAACTGGGCGCGTGTCTGGCCGACGACATGGGGCTCGGCAAAACGATCCAGATCCTCGCGCTGCTCCTCATCCTGAAGCGCGAACAGCGTGATCCACGTCCCAGCCTCCTCGTTGCGCCGGCCTCCTTGCTGGCCAACTGGGCCTCGGAAGCCGAACGCTTTGCGCCCGGTCTGCGCGTCCTGGTCGCCCACCCCTCCGTCACGCCCGCCGAGACCCTGCGCGGCCTCGATGAGGTGCGGCTCGCCCAGACCGACCTCGTCATCACCAGTTTTGGCGCGCTGCTTCGCCAACCCGCGCTGGAGACGATCCGCTGGCGCCTGGCGATCGTCGACGAAGCGCAGGCAATCAAGAACCCCGGCGCCAGGCAGACCCGGCAGGTCAAGAAGCTTCAGGCGCAGTCGCGCATCGCCCTGACAGGTACCCCCATGGAAAACGGCCTGGCGGACCTGTGGTCCATCTTCGATTTCACGCATCCGGGCCTGCTGGGCTCGGCGAAGGATTTCGCCGGATTCAGCAGGCGTCTCGCGAAAGCCGGGCACTTCGGTCCGCTTCGCTCGCTCGTGCGACCGTACATTCTGCGCCGCCTGAAGACGGACAGGAATGTCATTGCCGATCTCCCGGAAAAGACCGAGCTCAAGGCCTGGTGTCACCTGAGTCCCGTCCAGGCCGCACTGTACGAGCGCGCGGTTCAGGACCTGGCCGCCGCGCTCGACGGTGCACAAGGCATCGAGCGCAAGGGCATCGTGCTGAGCTACCTGATGCGTTTGAAGCAGATATGCAACCATCCGTCCCAGTGGCTCGGCGACGCGGCATGGAAGCCTGAGGCCAGCGGCAAATTTGCGCGTCTGCGGGAACTGGTCGACGTGATTGCCGCGAAGCAGGAAAAGGTACTCGTATTCACGCAGTTTCGCGAAACCACCGAGCCCCTGGCGGCGTTTCTGGGATCACTGTTTGGCCGCGAGGGTTTGATCCTGCATGGCGGCACCCCGGTCGGAAAGCGGCGCGAGCTGGTCAGGCTTTTTCAGGAAGACGAATTGACACCCTTCTTCGTGCTGTCGCTCAAGGCGGGCGGAGCGGGGCTGAATCTCACGGCCGCTTCCCACGTGATTCATTTCGATCGCTGGTGGAATCCGGCCGTGGAAAATCAGGCGACGGACCGGGCCTTTCGCATCGGCCAGCGCAGGAACGTGCTGGTGCACAAGTTCGTCTGCCGGGGCACAGTCGAGGATCGGATCGACCAGCTAATCGAAACGAAGCAGCAACTGGTGAAGGATGTGCTCGAAGGCGGAGCGGAGCTGCTGCTGACTGAAATGACCGATCGGGAGTTGCTCGATCTCGTCAGGCTCGATATACATCGTGCGCAGGAAACCTGACTACGCAAAGGGAATGTGATGGGTTACTACGGTGGATGGAAACCTTATGTCCCGGTGGCTGAACGCCGGAGAAAAGCCGAACAGCAGGTCGCGAAAGCAATCAAGACCGGCAGGACGCTGTCGCCGATCGCGCCGTATCGCGGCGCCATCGCGAAAACCTTCTGGGGCAAGGCGTGGTGCGATAATCTGGAGCGCTACAGCGACTACGGCAATCGCCTGCCGCGCGGGCGCACCTACGTCCGTAACGGTTCGGTGATCGATCTGCAGATCACGGCGGGCAAAATACACGCGCAGGTCATGGGATCGAGCCTCTACACGGTCAAGATCGACGTCAGTGCGTCTGCCAATCAACAGTGGCGCACGTTGGTCGCCGACTGCGCGTCATCGATCGATTCCATGGTCGAGCTGCTGCAGGGCAAGCTATCGGGCGCCGTGATGGAACGGATCTGCAAGCCGGGCACGGGGCTCTTTCCGTCGCCGAAGGATATCCGGTTCGGTTGCAGCTGCCTCGACTGGGCGTCGATGTGCAAGCATGTGGCCGCGGTGCTGTACGGTATCGGCGCCCGGTTCGACCAGCAGCCCGAACTGCTCTTCACGCTGCGGGGTGTGGACGCCGCCGATCTCGTGAGCAGCACGGGTGCCGGATTGTCCGCAGCGGGACCCGCGCCCGTGTCGGGCAAGGTCCTCGACAACGCGGCCCTGGGCGACGTATTCGGTATCGAGATCGACACCGGCAGCGAGCCGCTCGCCACACCGCCTGCTGCACGCAAACGGACAGGCAGGCAGTCCGCTGCGCAAACGAGCCGGGTTCCCACACCATCGACCCCAGCGAAACCGGCAGCGAGTGCGAAATCGACCTCGAAAGGCAAAACTGCGGCACCCAAACCGGTGGTCAAATCCGTCGGTGCCGCAAAACCTGCTGGCAAGGCGCGTGCGGACGCACCAGGGGCGACCCGTTCAGCAAGCGCGAAATCGACCTCGAAAGGCAAAACGGCGGCGCCTAAAGCGGTGGTCAAACCCGTCGTTGCCGCAAAACCTGCCGGCAAGCTGCGCGCGGGCGCTCCAAAGGCGCCCCGTTCAACCGCCACGCAAAAACCGCCCACACGTTCGCCGACGACACCACGATCCCCACAGAAAGCAAAAACATCCCGATGAGGTCACCGTCATGGTCGCCGTCAAATTCGATGATCTTTCCTCGGCCTTCGACTTCGTCAGCTATGCAGCGCCGATGGAACACCAGGCGTATATCTCGCTCGATACGGGAAAAATCTACTGGATTTCCGATGCCATCGACACGATCGAGGAGGCGATTCCCGAGGATCTGGAAGACCCGGATCGCTACCTCGCGATACCGCACAAGAACGAACTTGATCTCGGAAGCAGTCTCGCCCTGCGCTTTGCCGCACAGCAGCTGCCTGCGCGTTATGACCAGATTGAAGGGTTTTTCCAGCGGCGAGGGGCATACGCGCGCTTCAAGGATTTACTCGAGCGCGAAGGTGCTCTGGAACGCTGGTATGCGTTTGAAGCCGACTCTGTCGAAAAGGCACTAAGGCAATGGGGCGCTGAAAACGGGCTCGAGATTCTTGATTGAGAGGCGACGCGTCGGGTGAGACAGGCCAAAGTCTCTCGCTACACAGCGTACCATCTTTACGTCAATCAGCCGGAAACCCCTGCTACACAAGGCTCTTCAGCCCGGAATTCGTCACAGAACTGAAAAAGCACCAACTTTTGTAGAAATTCGTATCAACTTTAGTTCGTTTGACACGTATCCACGGCAGCCAGTTGCCCATCTCCTGGGTGAGCCACGCCGACGCCTCATAGGGGAAGCTGTACGGCGCAAGACCGAGCGGCGTGCCGGGGCGCGCGTTGAACACGCCATCAGTCTGCGCACGCAGCGCGGGCGTGCCGGGCGTCGCGAGCGGCTTGCCGTGCTCGTCGACAATCAGACCCATCGCCAGTTTTCGGGGGAGTATGCTTGATTCGCCAGGTCGGAAAGCGGAACGCTAAGACGGAGGGCCAGAATGAACAGAATCTACAGATACAAAGGCCTGCAGGTCGAAGTCAAGCTTGAGCCCATATTCGCCGAGGCTGTGGGCGTGGCATTGCTTCCGCCCCGTGGCTTTATTGCGGTCGTTAGCATCCGTCGTGAAGAGGCCATGCCTGTACTGGTCGCACCGATGCGTCTGTCGGGCGATGCTCAACGTCCGTTTGCGACACGGGCTGAAGCCCTGATGGCCGGATTCAGTGCAGGACAGCGCATCATCGATGATCTGTTGCAGCCAGCGGACTAGAAAAACGGCACCACGGGCGGGCGGCGGTTGCAGCAGTTGCCCGTGAGCTTCGCGATCTGCGCCTGTACACCGAGAATGCCCTGCACGAGGTCGCCGATGTTCGCGCGCGTGTACCTGATCGAGCGCGAGCCATCGGCCTGCGTGTAGGATGCGCCCTCAGGCTTCGAGCCCGTCATCACGGCGAGATACGCCACCTGCATCTGCGCGAGCTTCGCGCGCAGCACGTCAGGCGGCATGCCATCAAGGATGCTTGTGCAACGGCAGACCGTCATGATTTACGCCAGACGTTGGATGAATGACCGCTTCGCGACCGATGCGGGCCGGGGTGCTACGGGTGCTACCGGTGGGGTCGGTGGTGCCGGTGTCGTCCACGCGCCGATGGCATCCGCGCGCCGGTTCAGTTGCAGGCCGAAGAACAGCAGCCCGCACAGTGCACCGTATGCATAGACCCGGCAGTCAAGCGCTTCGTTAGCCCGTCCCGGTGGCAGTTCCCAGATGCGAAAGCGCTTGCCGCCCTGCTGCCTGATAACGAGCCGTTCGGCCGTGAGCTGCGTGTAATAGCCGATGTCGCGGTCGGCGGGAAATGCATATAGCCCGGTTTCGGCGCATCGAGCAGCAGCCGTTGCCGGATCGCGTCCTTCGCGGCGTTCACGCCGAGAATGATCGGCCGGTAGGTCTTCTTCGTGCGCGACGTAGGGCGCTTGGACGGCCACACCGGATTGCGTTCGCCGCCGCGCGCCGATTCGCCCTTGATCGCCCAGATGCGGCGGCCGATGCGCGCCTTGCAGAATTCATAGACCGCCTGCGTGTGGTGACCACCCGAATCGATGCACGCGGCCGCAATCTCGAAGGGCCGGCCGTCCGCGCGATGCCATGACCGTTTCAGATACGCATCGACCAGCGCCTGGGTGCCCGCATCGGAAAACTCGCCTTCGATGATGTGGTAGTCCAGTGACCAGCTTTCCTCGTTGCGCCCCCAGCCGACGACTTCCAGTTCGACGCGGTAGTCCTGCACGTCCACGCCGACTGTGACCACGGCGACGCCCTCGGGTACGGCTGCCGCCCACATTTCCCCGCGCGCGGCCAGCACTTCAGCCTGCACGCGTCGCCCGGTATGGGCGCGATAGGGCAGCCCCATCTGCGTGTTCCACCAGGCCTGGAGCTTTTCCTCGTCGCCCTGCGCGGCCAGCCACTTCTGCGCAATCTCGGGCGGCCGGTCACGCGTCCACGGGCTGTAAAGTTTCGACGCCCGGAATCCGGCGTGCGTGTTGTTCACCGCCCACGCGCCACAGGTCGGACACTTCGCGCGATAGACGCCGTAACGGTGGTTCTGCGCGTCGTGCCACCAGTCCCATACGGTATCGACGGCCGCCTCGCCGTCGTGTTCATGCCAGGCGTTCGCGTAGTCATCGAGCGGGACGTGTCGCGCGCCGCAGCAGTCGAAAGGCTTCGTCTGGTGCCAGCGCGCGCTCTGCAGCGCGACGAGCCGGTCAGCTTCGGACCAGCCGGTGCCGCAGGCCTCGCAGTACACGCGCGCGCTTTCCATGTCATGCGCCCGCGTCGTTCCGGCCTCGTCGTGCGTCTTGCTCCACTCGACGTGCCGGAAAAAATCAGAAAAGAAACGATGACCGCAGCGCGGATCGGCATTGACGAACTCAGAAGCTATGTTGTCCGCACATTCGGATGGGAAATGTGGCGTCAGACATCGACGCAACTGCAGGGGACGATCACGCACATTGGCCAGTTCCCCGCTAGCGGTCATGCGCCTGCCGAGCTTGGGGACTTCTTCGAGGACGGTTTCCGGCAAGGCCTTTCCGGCAAGAACCGGATCATTTATCAGGTCCGCGACGAGACCGTTTTCGTTCATCTCGTGGTCGACGCTCGACGCGACCTGCCCTCCCTCCTTCAGAGAATCGTGCTTCGGCTGATGTAACGGGTCAGGACGGCCGCCTTGCGTTTCACTCGCATTGCATGCGCGCGCTACGCGCCCGACTCAGGAAGCCGCCGGATCCGTGCGAAACCCGAAAATGTCCAGCACATGCGGCGCGCGTGCAACGGGTATGCTAGTCAGCATTCTCTCCGGCTAACGGCCTTCCCTCGACAATCGCCAATGAACCAGAACAAACAATGGAGCATCGACGACATCACGCCTCAGCACGGCAGACGCGTCATCATCACGGGGGCCAACAGCGGTATCGGCTATCACGTCGCTGCAATACTGGCTCGCACAGGCGCGGAAGTCGTACTCGCCTGCCGTGACGAACAGCGCGGCGCCGATGCCCTGTCCCGTCTGCAGAGGGAACTGCCCGCCGCCCGATTGCGGCTTCAACGACTGGATCTCGCAAGCCTTGCTTCGGTGCGCGCCTTTTGCGATCGCGAACTCGCGCAATGCCGGCCGCTCGACATCCTCATCAACAATGCGGGCGTCATGGCGCCCCGCCGACGCCTCGAAACGGTCGACGGCTTCGAATTGCAGTTCGGCACCAATGTACTCGGGCATTTCGCCCTGACGCGCCTGCTGTTGCCTGGGCTCGAGATGGCGGCAGGAGCGTCTGCCGAGCGGCCGCGCGTGGTCACGGTTGCCTCTATCGCACACAAGGCCGGGCGGCTCGACTTCGACGACCTTCAGGCAACCCGTCGTTACCGTCCGATGACCGCCTATCGACAGTCGAAGCTCGCCAACCTCATGTTCGCGTTCGAACTCGATCGCCGGTTGCGCGCCGCACGATCGCGCGTGATGTCCGTTGCCGCGCATCCCGGCGTCGCCAATACGAATCTGTTCCGTGCCGACCATTTTGCCGCAAGCCCGATCGTCCGCTCTGCGCTAGGCGGACTGATCGATATCTTGTTCAACAGTGACCAGACCGGCGCGCTTTCCACGCTCTATGCCGCAACCGCGGCCGATGTCGTCGACGGCGGCTACTATGGTCCGCTCGGATTGTTCGAAACGCGTGGGCGAGTCGTGGGACCAGCGAACGTCGCCAGTCAGGCAAGAAACGGAACCGATGCAAGACGCCTCTGGCAGGCCTGTGAATCGCTGACTGGAACAGCGACCGGATAGCGCATGGATCGCGGAACGCGGGAAACACTAACCGCGAGATACGGATTACTCATTCAACCATGACCGCACCCCCGGCTCGCGCTGTTCTTGTATCTGATCGCTCAATGGCGAACTCCGACGCAGATAAAAAGCGCCGACCGGTTTGCACTCGAACTACCGGGGCGCAACGCGAATCCTGTCGCGTCGAGCCCCCGATATCCCCTGCAGTGCCTCCACGCGTTGCCTTGTTTATTGTGGTGCGTCACCTTCGCGATGCACCGGCTGCGTCTGCTTCAGGCTCTTCGCGAGGCGCGAGGCCTGCAGATAGCCGGGATTCGCGGGCCGCTTCAGATAACGCCCGGCTCCGCGCCGCGCGCGCAGGTCGCCGTCCGCCCACACGAGTTCGCCTTTTGAGACGGTGTGTGTCGGCACGCCGCGAACCGTCATCCCTTCGAACACGTTGAAGTCCACGTTCTGATGATGCGTCTTGACCGATATCGCGCGCGTGGCCTCGGGATCCCAGACGACCAGATCGGCGTCGGCACCCACGGCCACCGTGCCCTTGCGCGGGTACAGGTTGAAGATTTGCGCCGCATTGGTGGACGTGACGCGCACAAATTCGTTCGGCGTGAGCCGGCCGGTGTTCACACCTTGATCCCACAACACCGCCATGCGATCTTCCACGCCGCCGCAACCATTCGGAATTCTCGTGAAATCATGGCGGCCCATGGCTTTCTGCGAAGCGCAGAACACGCAGTGGTCGGTTGCGGTGGTGTGCAGCAGGCCGCCCTGAAGCCCGCGCCAGAGCGCGTCGCGATGCTCCTGGGTACGGAACGGCGGACTCATCACGTGGGCGGCGGCGCGCGTCCAGTCCGGGTCGCGATAGACCGACTCATCGATCACGAGATGCCCCGCGAGCACTTCGCCGAATACGCGCTGCCCTTCGCCGCGTGCGCGCGCGATCGCCTCGAGCGCGTCTTTCGCCGAGACATGCACGATGTACACCGGCACTCCGAGCACCTGCGCGATGCGGATGGCGCGATTCGCTGCCTCGCCTTCGACTTCGGGTGGCCGTGAAAGCGGATGCGCCTCGGGCCCCGTGAAACCGCGCGCAAGCAACTGGCGTTGCAACTGGAATACGAGCTCGCCGTTTTCCGCATGCACGGTAGGCAGCGCGCCCAGTTCGAGTGAGCGCGCAAAGCTGTTCACGAGAATCTCGTCGTCGGCCATGATGGCGTTCTTGTAGGCCATGAAGTGCTTGAAGCTCGATACGCCATGCTCGTTCACGAGGAGCCCCATGTCCCGATACACGCTTTCATCCCACCACGTCACCGCCACGTGAAAGCCATAATCGGAAGCGGCTTTCTCTGCCCAGCCGCGCCACTCGCGAAAGGCGTCCATCAGCGGTTGCTTCGGGTTGGGGATGACGAAGTCGATGATCGATGTCGTGCCGCCCGCAAGCCCCGCCGCCGTGCCCGTGTAGAAGTCGTCGCTGGCGGTCGTGCCCATGAAGGGCAGCTCCATATGCGTGTGCGGATCGATGCCGCCAGGCATCACGTATTGGCCACCGGCGTCGACCACGGTCGCGCCCGCAGGCGCGTCGAGGTTCTCGCCAACGCTCTGGATCACGCCGTTTTCGCAGAGCACGTCCGCACGCCAGCTCTTGTCTGCATTGACGACGGTGCCGCCTCGAATCAGGATCGCCATGATGCCAAGTCTCCTTCAGTTGAACATTCACGCTTGAAACGCTCACGCGCTCGCAACACGTGGGCGCCGGCTCTTGCCGAGCTTCATCATCACGCCATAGACGAGCGCCGCAATGGCGAGCCCCACGAACCACGCATAGGTGTAAATGCTTTTGAACGCATCGGGCACGGCGGCAAACGCATTCGGGAACGCGACATTGAGAAAGCCCGGCAGGTTCGGCAGCACGCCTGCGATCAGCGCGATCACGGCAGCCGGATTCCAGCCGTTCGAGTAGGCGTATTCGCCGTTTTCCTCGAACAGCTGGGCCGTGTCTAGGCGTGTGCTGCGAACGAGAAAGTAGTCGACCATCAGGATGCCGGCCACAGGCCCAAGCAGCGCCGAATAACCGACGAGCCAGGTGAAGATGTAGCCCTGGGTGGTGGCAAGGATCTTCCACGGCATCATCACGATGGCGATACCCGCGGTGATGAGACCGCCCGTCTTGTACGAGATGCCCTTGGGCCAGAGGCTCGAGAAGTCGTAAGCTGGCCCGACGAGATTCGCGGCGAGATTGCAGCACATCGTGTCCAGTGTGAGGATGATGAGCGCGATGCCCACACCGACGCCCTCCATGCGACTCGTGAGGTCGATCGGGTCCCAGATCGCCCTTCCGTAAATCACAACCGTTGCCGAGGTCACGACCACGGAGACCACCGAGAGCAACGCCATCGGAATGGGCAGGCCGATGGCCTGGCCCACGAACTGGTCTTTTTGCGTTTTTGCGAAACGCGTGAAGTCGGGAATGTTGAGCGCGAGCGTGGCCCAGAAGCCCACCATGGCCGTGAGGCTCGGCCAGAACGTCGCCCAGAAGAGGCCCGCCTTCTTGCCGCCGGCGGCGAACTGTGACGGTTGCGACAGCATCGAGCCCACGCCGCCTGCCTTCGAACATGCCCACCACACGAGCACTGCGCACATCACCACCTTGATGGGCGCGGACCAGCTTTCGAGCCAGCGGATCGAATCGGTGCCGTGCAGGATGAAGTACAGCTGGAACACCCAGAAGACGAGGAAGCAGCTAGCCTGTCCGATCGAAATGCCGAGCCACGGCAGTGCGTCGCCCACCAGCGCGTTGTGCGTGAGGATGTTGACGAGCGTGTAGATGGCGCTGCCGCCAAGCCATGATTGAATGCCGTACCAGCCGCACGCCACCACGGCGCGCAGCATGGCTGGCAGCTTGGCGCCCTGGGTGCCGAACGACGCTCGCACGAGCACTGCATAAGGAATGCCGTACTTCGTACCCGCATGACCGATCAGCAGCATCGGCATGAGCACGATCAGATTGCCGAGCAGCACGGTTAGCACGGCCTGCCATGGCGCCATGCCCTGCTCGGTGAGGCCGGCGGCGAGCATGTAGGAGGCGATGTTCATCACCATGCCTACCCATAGTGCCGCGAAGTGATACCAGCGCCATGTGCGCTGCGCGACGCCGGTGGGCGCGAGGTCATCGTTGTATAGCTCGCTTTCGGCGCGGCGCGCATTGGCGTCGACTGCAAAGGGCTGGCTCATGACGTGGGTTCTCCGTGCTTGTCGTGGGTCCGGCTCGATCCGGCTTCGAAATGTCAGGCGGCTTTCGGGTCGGCGACACGCGCCGGGTTGTTCGGGTGCGTGGTCCAGTTCTCGTAGCGCTCGCCCGAATCGACACGCTCCATCGTGATGCATTGGTCGACCGGGCAAACATGCATGCATAGATTGCACCCGACGCAGTTCGCATCGACCACCTCGAAGTGGCGCTTGCCGTCGCGCGTGGCGGTGATCGCCTGATGCGAGGTGTCTTCGCAGGCGATATGGCAGAGCCCGCACTGGATGCAGCGGTCCTGATCGATACGCGCCTTGATGTCGTAGTTGAGGTTCAGGTATTGCCAGTCGGTGACGTTCGGCACGGCGCGGCCGCGAATCGCGTCGAGGCTGGCGTACCCTTTGTCGTCCATCCAGTTGGAAAGGCCGTCGATCATGTCGCTGACGATCCGGAAACCGTAGTGCATCGCCGCGGTGCATACCTGCACGCTGCCCGCTCCCAGCACGATGAATTCCGCGGCGTCGCGCCAGTCGGAAATGCCCCCGATGCCAGAGATGGGCAAGCCTTGCGTTTGCGGGTCGCGCGCAATCTCCGCGACCATGTGCAGTGCAATGGGCTTCGCGGCAGGACCGCAATAGCCGCCATGAGTGCCCTTGCCGTCCACGGTGGGCAGCGGCGCCATCACGTCGAGATCGACACCGACGATCGAATTGATGGTGTTGATCAGCGAGACGCCGTCCGCACCACCCTTCATCGCCGCGCGCGCGCCGTGACGAATGTCGGTGACGTTCGGTGTGAGCTTTACGAGGCAAGGCAGCCGCGTGCCTTCTTTCACCCAGCGGGTGACCATTTCGATGTACTCGGGCACCTGACCCACCGCCGCGCCCATGCCGCGCTCGCTCATGCCGTGCGGACAGCCGAAGTTCAGCTCCACGGCGTCCGCGCCAGTGTCTTCCACCTGAGGCAAAATCCACTTCCAGTCGTGCTCGTTGCAAGGGACCATCAGCGAGACGATGAGCGCCCGGTCGGGCCAGTCCCGCTTCACCTGCGCGATTTCCTTCAGGTTCACGTCGAGCGGCCGGTCGGTGATGAGCTCGATGTTGTTCAGACCCGCCATGCGCTGGCCGCGCCAGGTGGTGGCGCCATAGCGCGAGCTTACGTTCACCACGTGCGGATCGAGCCCGAGCGTCTTCCAGACCACGCCGCCCCAACCCGCCTCGAAGGCGCGATTGACGTTGTAGGCCTTGTCGGTGGGCGGCGCGGAAGCGAGCCAGAACGGATTAGGCGATTGAATGCCGGCAATCGTGCAGCGCAAGTCGGCCATGATGCGACTCCTTCGTTTTATCTGGATTCGGTGTAGCTATCACGCGGCTCAGGCGGCCCTGGCGGACTGATTCGCAAGGAAGCGGTCGATCGCATGCGCGGCAAGCTTGCCGTCCTGCACGGCCTGGACGGTCAGATCGGCGGCGCCGTGGCCGGCACAGTCACCGCCTGCGAAAACGCCCGCAAGGGACGTGGCGCCGTTCGCATCCACCGCGACGCGCCCGCCTTCCTCGGTGAGTTGCAACCCGTCGAGGGCTTCGGGTAACAGCGTTTGGCCGATTGCCTTCAGCACCATATCGGCCTCCACGCGCACGATCTCCCCAGTGCCGCGCAATGCGCCGCTCATATCGAGCCCGGTGCGCTCGAATTCCACGGCCCGCACCTGCGTGTCGCCGACGATTCGCAGCGGCTTCATCCACTCGGCCAACGTCACACCCTGGCTACGCGCGAATTCCAGTTCGGCCCAGGTGGCGCTCATCTGCGCCGCGCCGCGACGATAGGCGAGCGTCACTTGCTCCGCGCCCAGCTTGCGGCTTTGCACGGCGGCGTCGATTGCCGTATTGCCGCCTCCGAGCACCACCACCTTGCGACCGACGGGCACGCTGGCCAGATCGTCGGCCTCGCGCACGCGCGCGATGAAATCCACGGCATCGAGCACGCCGTCGAGCAGTTCGCCTTCGATGGAGAGCGTATGCGTGCCGCCGAGGCCCACGCCGATGAACACCGCGTCATACGCCGCGCGTAACTCCGCAAGCGTCACGTCATGCCCCAGTCGCTGGCCCTGGCGCAGTTCTATCCCGCCGACGGAAAGAAGCCACCGCACTTCGCGCTGCGCGTAGTCGTCGACGGTCTTGTACGCGGCTATGCCGTACTCGTTCAGCCCGCCCGGCTGTTCGCGCGCGTCCAAGACGCACACGCGATGCCCGGCAAGCGCGAGCGTGTGCGCGCAGGCGAGACCCGCGGGACCCGCGCCGACCACGGCAACATGACGGCCTGTCTCGCTGGCGCGCTTGAAGAGCGCGGGGGCACCGGCGGCTTCGCGGGCCATCTGGAAGTCGGTGGCATGACGTTGCAGCGCGCCGATCTGAACTGGCTCGCCATCCTGATGATTTCTCACGCAGGCGCCTTCGCAGAGAATCTCGGTCGGGCACACGCGTGCGCACATGCCGCCCAGCGGGTTCGCGCTGAGGATATCGCGCGCCGCGCCCTTGAGATTGCCGTTGCCGATCTTGCGGATGAAACCGGGAATGTCGATGCCCGTGGGGCACGCGTTCACGCAAGGCGCGTCGTAACAATAATGACAGCGGTCGGCGGCGATCACGGCCGCATTCGCGGAAAGCGGCGGCGCGACGTCGGCGAAATTGCAGCCCAGTTGCTCGGCACTGAGACGGCCTGGCGCGATGCCGTTGGCGGCATTCGAGGTGGTCTGGGACATCCGGATGCTCCTTGCGAGGCAAGACACGGGTCCGCCGGCCGTGTGCGTGACGTGCGCGGCCGGTACGTGGGGAATCGTTGGAAAGACAGCGCGGCGCTGAGACCGCTTGCGTTCGATCGAAATTGCGTCAGCCGGGCTCGCTCGCGCGTTCGAGCATGGCGTGCAGCAACACGTTCGCGCCGGCTTCGATCCATTCGATCGTCGCGTCCTCGACTTCGTTGTGGCTGATGCCGTCGATGCACGGTACGAACACCATCGAGGTCGGCGCGACCGTCGCGAGATAGCACGCGTCGTGACCTGCGCCCGAAACGATGTCGCGATTCGAATAGCCGAAGCGCTCGGCCGCCGCGCGCACGGACTTCACGCACGCCTCGTCGAACGGCACGGGCGCGTAGTAGAAAATCTGCTCGACGTCGGCTTCGAGCTTGCCCTGTTCCGCGATCTTCGCGATGCCTTCGCGCAGCTCGGCGTTCATCTGCGCCAGCACCTCGTCCTGCGGATGGCGAAAATCGATGGTGAAGAACACGCGGCCCGGAATCACGTTGCGCGAATTCGGATGCACCTGCATCATGCCGACCGTCGCGCACGCGAGCGGCGCATGACGCAGGCCGATTTCGTTGACGAGCTGCACGACGCGCGAGGCGCCCAGCAGCGCGTCGCGGCGGCGCGGCATGGGCGTAGGCCCCGCGTGCGCCTCCTGGCCCGTGAGCACGACTTCGTACCAGCGCTGACCTTGCGCGTCGGTGACCACGCCGATCGTCCTGTTTTCGGCCTCGAGTATCGGACCCTGTTCGATGTGCAGTTCGAACGCCGCGTGAATCTTGCGGCCGCCGCACGGCAACGCGCCCGCGTAGCCGATGCGCTGCAATTCCTCGCCGATGGTCTTGCCGTCGACGTCCTTGCGCGACAGTCCGTACTCGAGCGCAAACACACCCGCAAATACGCCCGAGGCCACCATCGCCGGCGCGAAGCGCGAGCCTTCTTCGTTGGTCCAGATCACCGTTTCAACAGGGCGCTCGGTTTCGATGCCGTAATCGTTGAGCGAGCGAATCACTTCGAGGCCGCCGAGCACCCCATAGATACCGTCGAAGCGCCCACCGGTTGGCTGCGAGTCCGCGTGCGAGCCGGTCATCACGGGCGGCAGGTCGTTGTTGCGCCCCGCGCGGCGCATAAACACGTTGCCCATCTGATCGACACTGATCGTGCAGCGCGCCTCTTTCGCCCATTGCACGATGAGATCGCGGCCCTGCTTGTCGAGGTCGGTCAGCGCCAGACGGCACACGCCGCCTTTGGGCGTGGCGCCAATCCTGGCCATCTCCATCAGGCTGTCCCACAATCGCTGACCGTTCACGTGGATCGCGGTCGTCAGCGCGGCTTCGCTTACTGCGTTCATGCGTGTTCTCC
Source organism: Paraburkholderia sp. MM5384-R2 (assembly GCF_014201025.1). Taxonomy (NCBI): domain Bacteria; kingdom Pseudomonadati; phylum Pseudomonadota; class Betaproteobacteria; order Burkholderiales; family Burkholderiaceae; genus Paraburkholderia; species Paraburkholderia sp. MM5384-R2. The sequence continues at coordinate 81,474 of NZ_JACHDI010000025.1, read as the reverse complement.
TGTCCGTGCTCGTCAAACGTGCATGCATGCCACCGTGTTGGGGCGCGAAGGATCACGACGGTGCACGTCTCGATGGCACTGCGCTGCCCCTGAAACCCAGCCCTTCGAATCCTGTCCGATTGGACAGGTTTTAGACGAGAAACTTCGCGAATTCAATGCGGAGTTACGAGCGAGAAGCGTGCCACTGATGCTGCAGTGCGCGAAAAAACCAGGCGTCCGTGCTGCGCGTTTCTCCTGATGTCGGTGAATTCGCGGCGCACTTGCATCGTGGCTACAATGATTCCGGCATGCGCGCGGCCGCCGCGCTCCTTTTCTCTTCCGAATGGACCGAACATGCGCGACGACGAACCCACCACGCGAGCCGCGCCCCTCGCGACGCGCGGCACCGTGCAGGCGCAACGAGCCGCCGACACATCGCACAAGCCACAGCGGCGCAAAGCCTCCATTCGCGCGTCGAATGAATCCCATCTACTCGCCTGTGCCGAAGCCGTGTTTGCCGAACGCGGATTCGAAGGCGCGAGCACGGCGCTGATCGCCGAGCGCGCGGGTTTACCGAAGGCGAATCTGCACTATTACTTCCCGACCAAGATGGCGCTGTACTGGCGCGTACTCGACGATGTGTTCGAGGAATGGAACGCCGCCGCCAACCTGTTCGATGCAAGCGACGATCCGGTCGAGGCGATTGGCGGCTACGTGCGCGCCAAGATGGCCCTGTCACGGCGCCGCCCACTTGGATCGAAGGTGTGGGCCAACGAAATAATCAGCGGGGCGCTGCACATGCAAGAGATCCTGCTCGAACGTGTGAAGCCGTGGATGGACACACGCGTGAAGCTGATCGAGCGATGGATAGCCAAAGGGTTGCTCGCGCCCGTCGACCCTCGGACGCTCCTCTTCATGATCTGGGCGACCACGCAGCACTACGCCGATTTCGAGGCTCAAATATGCGCGCTCTCGGGCAAACGCGCGCTCTCGACGAAGCGCTTCGAGGCTACGACGGAAGAAGTGGTGAGCATGATCCTGCGGGCGAGCGGAGCGCGATCGCCGGTCCGATGAATCGTTTAGGGAGTTTCCCTGATGACGTCATTTTCTCGTTGCCCCGGTTGCTGTTTTCCGCGTTAATGTAAGCGCTAACACTTCCAACAAGTAGCAATACCCACTTCATTCAGATATGTCATCGTCAAAAATTCTCGAAAATGTAAGCGCTACCATTCAATCTGCGGACCGGCATTCCTGCGACCGGATCGTCGTGGTCGGCAGTGCGAACATGGATCTCGTTGTCCACGCAGAGCGACTTCCGGCGCGCGGCGAAACCTTGCTCGGTGGCGCGTTCGCTACATTCGCCGGCGGCAAGGGCGCCAATCAGGCGGTGGCGGCGGCGCGTCTCGGCGCATCAGTGGCAATGCTCGGCTGTGTCGGCCGCGACGAATTTGGCGCGCAGCTTCGCGACGGCCTTCAGCACGAACACATCGACACCGCGCACGTGCACACGGTCGATGGCACGTCGAGCGGCATCGCCGTCATCACCGTGGCCGCGGACGGTGCAAATACGATCGTCGTTTCGCCCGGCGCCAACGCCGCACTCACGCCCGATCACCTGGACGCCGCGGCTGCCGGCATCGCTGACGCCGGCATGCTCATTTGCCAGCTCGAAGTGCCGCTCGATACCGTGCGGCACGCGATCGCGCTCGCGGCAAAGTTCGGCACCCCAGTGCTGCTGAATCCCGCCCCAGCGCAGGCCCTTCCAGATGCACTTTACGAACAGACCAGCTTTCTCATCCTCAATGAATCGGAAGCGGCGTTGCTGGCGCACGTTCCCGTCGATAGTCCCGCTTCTGCGCGCGAGGCGGCGACGCGTCTGCGCGCGAAAGGCGTGGAGACGGTGATCGTCACGCTTGGCGCGCAGGGTGTCTGGTATGCGACGACCGGAGAGGAAGGCCATCTGCCCGCGCTGCGCGTCGATGCGATCGACACCACGGCAGCCGGCGACACCTTCGTGGGCGGCTTCGCAGCCGAGCGCGTGCGCGGCGCGAGCATCCGCGGCGCGATCGACTTCGCTCAGCGAGCCGCGGCGCTCAGCGTTACGCGTCGAGGCGCGCAGGCATCCATCCCGACACAGTTCGAAGTGCGGGCGCAACCCACGTTCGCGGCGGCGGTTTCATAGACCCGGCTGCGCGACGTTGCAGTCCATTCATAAGACGACACGGAGACGACAGCATGAACCCAACCCCCGCGCCCGAACAGGCACCATCCCGCGTGCGCCGCGCCCAGATCGTGGCGCTTGCGCTGCTGATGGTGAGCGGCATCGTGAACTATCTCGACCGGGGGACGCTCGCGGTCGCCAATCCACTGATCCGCAAGGATCTCGGTCTGTCGCTCGGCGAAATGGGGCTGCTGCTATCGGCGTTCTCCTGGAGCTATGCACTGTTTCAATTGCCGGTCGGCGGCCTCGTCGACCGCATCGGCCCGCGCAGGCTGCTGGGTTGCGGCCTGATCCTGTGGTCGCTCGCGCAGGCGGCGGGCGGCATCGTGTCCACCTTCGGCTGGTTCGTCATCGCGCGCATCGTGCTCGGGATCGGCGAGTCGCCGCAGTTTCCGTCCGCGGCGCGCGTCGTGAGCAACTGGTTTCCGCTGCGCGCGCGAGGCAAGCCGACCGGCATCTTCAATTCAGCGTCGCCGCTCGGAACCGCGCTTGCACCGCTGTGCCTGTCGGTCCTGGTCGTCGAATTTCACTGGCGTTGGGCCTTCATTATTACGGGCGCGCTCGGCCTCGTGGTGGCGGTGATCTGGCTCGCGGTCTATCGCGACCCGAACCCGGCGACGCTGACGCCGGAAGAAAGGCGCTATCTGAAGGGCGACGTCGCGGAGACGAAGCCCGCCGAAAGCCTGAGCTTCGCGGACTGGCGCGCCCTCTTCTCGAACCTGACGACGTGGGGCATGCTGATCGGCTTCTTCGGCTCGGTGTATCTGAACTGGGTCTATCTGACCTGGCTGCCCGGCTATCTGACGATGCAGCGCCACATGACGCTGATCCACACGGGCATCGCGGCCTCGGTGCCGTTCTTCTGCGGCTTCCTCGGCGCGCTCTGCGCGGGATGGTTCTCCGACCTCATCACGAAGAAGAGCGCCTCGCCGGTGGCGAGCAGACGTAACGCGGTCGTCGTCGCGATGCTCGGGATGGTCGCGTTTACCGTGCCCGCCGCGCTCGTCGAAAGCAATACGATCGCGATCGTCTGCATCTCCGTGGTGATTTTTCTCGCCAACGCGGCGTCCGCCTGCTCATGGGCGCTCGCGACGGCCGCTGCGCCCGCCAACCGCGTCGGCTCGCTTGGCGCGATCCAGAACTTCGGCGGCTTTCTGGGCGGCGCGCTCGCGCCCATTCTCACGGGCTACATCGCGCAGGCGTGGTCCTTCGTGCCGGCTCTGCTGACGGCTGCCGCGATCGCCTTCGTCGGCGCCATGAGCTATCTGTTTCTGGTGCGCAAACCGATCGAAAGCGAACCGGAACCGGGCAGCCCGGCACGGGCACCCGCTTGATGAACTGCCCGTTCAACCCTGCTAAGGACAACACCGACATGACCCTCCCCACTTCTTCGACGCGCTCGTCGCAAACGATCGAAGGCATCGTGCCCGTGATGCTGACGCCTTTCGACGACGACGGCGCCATCGACTATGCCGGGCTCGAACGGCTGATCGAGTGGTATCTCGCGCACGGCTCGGACGCGCTGTTCGCCGTGGCGCAGTCGAGCGAGATGCAATTTCTCAGCCTCGCGGAGCGCGCGGCACTTGGCCGCTTCGTGGTCGAGCGCGTGGGCGGCCGCGTGCCGGTGGTGGTCTCGGGCCATATCAGCGATGATCCCGACGCGCAGGCCGAAGAGCTGAACGCCGCCGCGGCGACCGGCGCGGACGGGATCGTGCTGGTGACGAACCGGCTCGATCCAGCCCGCTACGGCACGCAAGCGTTCTCAACGAACTTGCGCCGTCTGATGAGCCGCTTGCCTTCCGACATACCGCTCGGGCTATACGAATGCCCCGCTCCCTACCGGCGCCTGCTATCCGACGACGAGCTCGAGATGTGCATCGACACCGGCCGCTTCGTGATGTTGAAGGACGTGAGTTGCGATCTCGACACGGTGAAGCGCCGCGTTGCCCTGGCGAAGGGTTCGCCCATGAAGATCCTTAACGCGAATGCCGCGATTGCCTGGGATGCGATGAAAGCCGGATCCGCGGGATTCAACGGCGTGTTCACGAACTTCCATCCGGACCTGTACAACTGGCTGCGCAATCGCGCCGACGAGAACCCAGCGCTCGCCCGCGAGCTCTCGATCTTTCTCGTGGTCGCGGCGGTATCCGAGGCACTCGGCTATCCGGCGCTCGCGAAGATGTACCACCAGCGCATCGGCACGTTCCAGTCCATTCGCTGCCGCGCGATCGACTACGACGTGCGCGAACGCTTCTGGGCGCTCGACGCGGTGCTCGACAAGATCGTCGAAGGTACCGAGCATTTCCGCTCGCGCATCGCAGCGGGGGCCTGACGGATGCGCCGTTGTGTCGCGCCGCGAGTAAGATGACGCGCTCCCTGTACGAAACCTGAACGTCGATGCCTCGCTCTTCCGCCTCTGACTCTGCTCTCGAAGAAAAACCGTCACCTGCCGGGCGGGCGGCCGGGGCGCGCTCCCGCCGCAGCACGGGGCGCACGGTGCTGTCCGACGTGGCGAAGCTCGCGGGCGTGTCCACGGCGACGGTATCGCGCGTCTACAACGAGCCCAGCAAAGTGTCGGACAGCGTGCGCGAGCGCGTCGAGCGCGCTGCGCTGGAGCTGAACTGGTTTCCGAATGCAGCCGGACGTGCGCTCGCATCCACACGCAGCCACATTGCGGGCATCGTCATTCCGACGCTCGATGATCAGGTGTTTGCCTCGCAGGTGAGCGGCATGCAGGCTGCGTTCGCCGCGCGCGGCATCACGCTTTTTCTCGGGTGCTCGAACTACGATCCTAAAGAGGCTCTTTCCCAGGTTCAAGCGATGCTCGCGCGCGGCGTGGAGGCGATCGCGGTGGTGGGCGAAGCGCATCCGCCGGAGCTCTTTGATGCGCTGCGAGTCTGGCGCGTGCCCTACGTCGTGCTTTATGCGTGGCGCAAAGGCAGTCCGCACGATTGCATCGGCGTTGACAACCGCGCCGCGTATGAAGGGATCACCGAGCATCTCGTCGCGCTCGGTCATCGGTCGTTTGCGGTCTGCATCCAACCGACGCGCGACAACGACCGTGTGCAGGCGCGGCTCGCAGGCATCCGCATCGCGCTGGAGCGTCATGGCCTCGCGGTGCGGCCGGAGCACCTCGTCGAAGGTGAATCCACGCTCGATTTTGGCCGGCGCGCGTTGCGCTCGCTCTGGCAACAGCCCGGGCCGCGTCCGACAGCGATCATCTGCGGCAACGATCATATTGCGCTCGGCATTTTGCGGGAGGCGGAAGAGTTGGGCATCGCCATTCCCGAGCGGCTTTCGGTCACCGGCTTCGACGATCTCGCGATCGCACGCGAAGCGCGCCCGCCCCTCACGACGATGTACGTGGACACGCGCGAGATCGGCACGGTCGCCGCGAGGCATCTGCTCGACGCGCTGGACGGCCGGGCAACGCGACAAGGATATGCGGTGCCTGCGGTGCTAAAAGTACGCGGGTCAACAGGGCCGTATCTCGATGCGGCTGGCAAAAGATGATGTCCTCGTGTGCGCTTGCGGAAGCAGACGTGCATTTTTCGAAGAATTGCTTATCGCTATCAGGCCAGCCGGCTTTGCAGTAAGGTTGTTGCTTTCATGTACCGAACGGCATGAACGGCTGAAAGCTCAATGACGGCGTTGAGCCCAGAGGCGGCGCGAGTATTCAAACGTCTGAATCATCCGCTCGCGTTCCGTGCAAAAAGCTGGTCTCGCCGACTTGGATATCCCGCCAAGCGCCCTATACTTGAAGAGAGCCGCGCGGAAGCCGGCCCCTGATGCAGAAGCGGACGAGAAATCGTTCATTGGGGCGCGGTAGCGGGGCCACGGAAACGCCCGTGTGAATAACACGGGCGTTTTCTTTTTTGTGCCCCGATCGTGCAGCTTGGGAAAGTGACCGGCTGGTCACGCCCGTTGATCAGCGGTCTTGCCTTGTGTCCCAAACCCGGAGCACGAAGATGGTGGCACGGGCTGGGCATATGCGGGTCTTATTTCGAGATGAATTTCGTATCGCCCGCCCAAACACACCCACTTGTGAACTTCGCGGGGCGGCGGGCCGTCATGCTCGTCCAGTTCCTCTCCGAGCCGGTGGTAATGGTCTTCGCAGGCTTCCTCGCTTCGGCCAGGAGTGCCTTAACTACCGCTCGCTCAGTCCTGCGAGCGTCAGGATCCGGTGGGTGCCAACGAGGGGGCGATAGCCGAGCGAACCACCGCTCGCGCCCTTCCCTCTGGTTGGTGCACGATGAGCGGGACACGTGCACCAACCCAAACCAATCGCGACCCACACTGGATCACGGGTAGCCAAGTACCAGCCTCTACGCCAAGGTAAAAATCGTTGCCGGGCAAGGACTTCCTGCCAACCTCCCCTGCCTGGCACAGTTGCTGCGAGCATGAGCTCAAACTTGTATTCAAGATTGAACTCATGCTTCCCGACGCCTTCTTCAAGGTTCGAGCGCTGCTCGAATCCTACGCCACCAAAAGCACGACGCCTCGCGACATCGTCGACACGGTGATCGCCCGGATCGACGCCTCCTGTCGCCCCGAAGTCTGGATATCGCGCGTGAGTGCCGCCGATCTCGGCAGCCGGGCTGCCGCGCTCGAAGAAGCGCGCGCGCGCCTGGGCGCCGCGATTTTTGAGCGGATGCCGCTGTTCGGCGTACCGTTCGCGGTGAAGGACAACATCGACGTCGCCGGCATGCCAACCACCGCAGCCTGCGACGCCTTCGCCTACACGCCCGCAGCCTCGGCATTCGCCGTCGATCGTCTGCTCGACGCCGGCGCCATCCTCATCGGCAAGACGAATCTCGACCAGTTCGCCACAGGCCTGGTCGGCACACGCTCGCCCTATGGCGGCGTGCGACAGTTCGAATCCGATGCGCACATCTCCGGCGGATCAAGCTCCGGCTCGGCGGTCGTTGTTGCGGCTGGGCTGGTTGCGTTCTCACTCGGCACGGATACCGCCGGCTCGGGGCGTGTTCCGGCAGCCTTCAACGGCCTCGTGGGTCTCAAGCCAACGCCTGGCATCGTAAGCAAGCGCGGCGTGGTACCGGCGTGCCGGAGCCTGGACTGCGTGTCGATCTTCGCGCATGACGTGGGCGACGCCTGGGAGGTCCTGCTGCAGATGGCGAAGTACGATGGAGACGACAGCTATGCGCGCCGAGTGCCGGCACTCGGACTGCCCCATGCACCACTGCGCCTCGCCGTGCCGGATCAGTTGACCTTCCAGGATGACGCTCAGGCGCATCAGGCCTTTGCCGCCACGCTCGACACGATCGCTTCGCGCCTTGCGCTTTCGCCAACAAGCGTGCCGTTCGAACCCATGCAGCGAACTGCCGCGCTGCTTTACGACGGCCCGTGGGTAGCGGAGCGCCGTGCCGCGCTCGGTTCCTTCTTCGAGACGAATCGCGCCGACATCGATCCGGTTGTCGCCGAGGCGATTGCCAAAGCGGACGGCTACAGCGCTGTCGATGCGTTCGACGGACAGTATGCACTCGCCGCACTGCGCCGCGAAGTGGCAACGCTGTTCGAGGCGATCGACGTCCTCATCGTGCCGACCACGCCCACGCATCCAACCTTCGACGAAGTACATGCGGACCCGATCGGGGCGAACAGCCAGCTTGGCGTCTATACCAACTTCGTGAATCTGCTCGATCTGTGCGCTCTGGCGGTGCCTGGCGTTCGCCGCGCGGACGGCCTGCCAGCCGGCGTGACGCTGATCGCCCCAGCGGGCGCGGACCAGCGCCTGGCAGTGCTCGGCGCACGCATCCAGGCGCTCTTCAGGGCGCACGCTACACCCGACGACGCTGCCACGATTGCCGCGCAACCGCTGCCCTTCGAAGAGCCGACGGTGACACTCGCCGTGGTCGGCGCTCATCTGCGCGGGCAGCCCCTCTGCTGGCAACTGCTCGAGGCTGGTGCGCGTTTCGTCGAGAGCACCACCACGTCCTCGCACTACCGCCTTTACGCGCTCGCCGGTACGAAGCCGGCCAAGCCCGCTCTGGTGCGTACGCCGCACGAGGCCGGCCAGCCCATCGAGATCGAGCTCTGGGAAGTGCCGCTGCGCAGCTTCGGCGCATTCGTTGCCCACGTGCCGGCGCCGCTCGGCATCGGCAGCGTGCAGACAGCCGATGGACTCATCGTCAAGGGCTTTATCAGCGAGCCCTCGGCGGTCGCACCAGGCAGCGGCGCACACGACATCACTGCATTCGGCGGCTGGCGTGCATGGCTCGCAACGGCGGCCGGAACGCAAGCCCAATCCGATCGGCAATTCTGAACATATGCATTGAACTCACGAGGAGTCCAACCATGACAAACCGTCGCGATTTTCTCAAGGGCGCTGGCGCCCTCGCCCTCGGCAGCGCGCTCCCATTCGACCTCGCTTTCGGTGCCGAGCCGCTTACGGTCGGCGTCGTCTACGTCGGTTCGCGCGGCGATTACGGCTACAACCAGGCACAAGCGCAAGCTGCGGCTGTCATCAAGAAGCTGCCGAACGTGAAGGTCGTCGAGGAAGAAAACGTGCCCGAGACCGTCGCCGCCCAAAAGACCATGGAGGCGATGATCGAGCAGGACGGTGCGACGCTCATTTTCGCGACCTCGTTCGGCTACTTCGATCCCCATGTGCTGAAAATGGCAACCAAATATCCGAAGGTTCGCTTCGCCCACTGCGGCGGTCTCTGGAAGAGCGGCAATCCGGCCAACATCTCCAGCTACTTCGGCTATATCGACGAATGCCAGTATCTGAACGGCGTCGTGGCAGGCCATGCGAGCAAGACGAAGAAGCTGGGCTTCGTCGCGGCCAAGCCTATTCCGCAGGTTCTGCGCAACATCAACTCATTCACGCTGGGCGCGCAGTCGGTGGATCCGTCGATCGCCACGCACGTGATTTTCACGGGCGACTGGTCGATGCCGGTGAAGGAGGCGGAGGCCGCCAACAGCCTCGTCGATCAGGGCTGCGACGTGCTCACGTGTCACGTGGACGGACCCAAGGTCGTGATCGAGACAGCCGAGAAACGCGGCGCGATGAGCTGCGGTTACCACGCAAGCCAGGCGGCGCTGGCGCCGAAGGGCTATCTGACGGGCGCCGAATGGGACTGGGCGACGCCCTACAAGCTGCTCGTCACGAACGCGCAGACGGGCAAGCCGCAGCCGAACATTCTTCGCGGCGGTCTGCGCGAAGGCTTCGTGAAGATGTCTCCGTATGGCGCGAAGGTGACACCCGATGCCCGCACGCAAGCCGATACCGTGAAGGCGAAGATGGTCGCGGGCGACTACGTCATCTTCAAGGGACCGATGAAGGACAACAAGGGCGGCAGCGCCATTGCGGCCGGCACGAGCTACGCACAGACCGATCTCGCGCTCGAAAGCATGAATTATCTGGTTGCCGGTGTGGTTGGCCAGATCTGAGGACCGTAAGCGTTCTCGCCAGGAGTCCTGATGTCCGCATCCCTTTCTCCCGCTCACGGGCCGTCGCGAAGGCTGCCTGCAAGTCTTGCGCGCCTGCTGCTTGCCCTGTTGCCTGCGTTGCCGACAGTATGTGCAATCGTGGCAACTCTGGCGATCTTCGGCATCTTCCTGCTCGTGCAGGGACAGCCGGCCATCCAGGCCCTTGGTCTAATTGGCGAAGGTGCGTTCGGCTCGTCGTTCGCATGGCAGAACACCTTGCTGCGCGCCGCACCGCTCATGCTTACGGCTCTGTGCGTCGCGCTGCCTGCCCAGGTCGGCCTGATCGTGATTGGCGGCGAAGGCGCGCTCGCGCTGGGCGGGCTCGCGGCCGCCGTCGTGCCGCAGTGCCTGCCGCAGGCTACGCCGTGGATCGTCGCGACGCCGCTGATGGCGATTGCAGGCATGCTCGCGGGGGGCCTGTGGATCAGCGCAGTGGGCGCAATGCGTCAATGGCGTGGTGTCAACGAGACCATCAGCAGCCTGCTGATGTCGTATATCGCCATCGCCGTTTTCAAGTTTCTCGTCGAAGGGCCGCTGCGCGATCCCGCCAGTCTCAACAAACCGTCGACGCTGCCCCTCCCCGACGCCATGACCATCGGCTCGCTGCCGGGACTCGACGTGCACTGGGGCCTCTTCTGGGGCGTGCTCGCGTGTCTCGCTGCCTGGGTGCTCGTGCGCCAAAGCACGCTCGGCTTCGCCATGCGCGTAACGGGTGGCAACGTGCACACGGCGCGCCTCGTCGGCCTGCCCGTGGGCGGGCTCGCGCTCACCGCCTGCGCGCTAGGCGGCGCATCGGCGGGACTTGCCGGAATGTTCGAAGTTGCGGCCGTGCAAGGCAGCGCGAATGCGTCGCTGCTCTCGGGCTACGGCTATGCGGGCATCCTTGTCGCATTCGCGGCACGCCAGAATCCGTTCGCCGTGATCGTGTGCGCGCTGATGGTCGGCGGCATCGAGGCGAGCGGCAGTCTGCTGCAACGTCACCTCGAGCTGCCCGACGCCGCCACGCTCGTGCTGCAAGGGCTGCTTTTCGCGAACCTGTTGGCCTGGGAGGCACTTGCTCCCCGTCTTGCCGCCTGGCGCGTGAAACTTCAGGCCGTCGCGCTCGACACCTCGTCTGCTTCACTGGAGCGTACCCGCCATGTCTGACCTTCATTCGCCCGCTGCGGTACTGCTGATTTCGCTCTTTGCGGGGGCCATTCGCGTGAGTACGCCCTATCTGTTCGTGAGCCTCGGCGAGTGCCTCACCGAGAAAGGCGGCCGCGTGAATCTCGGTCTCGAAGGCATCCTGGTCTCCGGCGCCATGTGCGGCTATGCGGGCTCGTATCTCTCGGGTTCGCCGTGGATCGGCGTGCTCGCGGCGGCGGCGGCCGGTCTGGTGCTCGGCTGCCTGCATGGGCTGGTCTGCTCGCTGCCGCGTGTTTCCGATATCGCGTTCGGCATCGCGCTCATGCTGTTCGGCACCGGCCTGGCGTTCTATCTCGGCAAGCCGTTCATCGAGCCGCAGGCAGCGATGCTCCCGTCGATCGATCTCGGCGCGTGGGCCGCCTCGCAGCAAGTGCACAACGCGCTGCATATCAATCTGCTCTTCGTGATTGGCGTCGTGCTTGCCGTCGCTTTGCAGTGGGGACTGCGCTCGATGCGCTGGGGCATGACGCTGCGGCTCGTCGGCGAGAACGCCGAGAGCGCGCGTGCAATGGGCTATCCCGTTACGCGGATACGCGTCATCGCGACGGCGGTGGGTGGTTTCTTCGCGGGCGTGGGCGGTGCCTATCTCTCGCTCGTCTATCCCGGCAGCTGGAACGAGGGACTGTCGAGCGGGCAAGGCCTGATGGCCGTTGCCCTCGTGATCTTCGCACGCTGGCAGCCGCTGCGCTGTCTTTGGGCTGCGCTGCTGTTTGGCGCTGCCGGAGCGCTTGGCCCCGCCCTGCAGGCAATCGGCGTGACCAGCGGCTATTACCTCTTCAACGCCGCCCCTTACGTGCTGACGCTCGCGCTCATGATCATCAACTGCAGGCCGGACCGCACGCTGGCGGGCGCACCCGGCGAGCTGAGCCTGACGCGCTGAGCGCGGACAGCTTCCGACCGACCGACCGAATCCAGAATCGCCCGCGCTCGCGTAGCGCGCGACCGGAGAATCAACATGACCCGTACCATCGAAGCCCGTCCCTATCCTTGGCCCTACGACGGGAACCTGCGCCCCGACAACACGGCGCTCGTCATCATCGACATGCAGACCGACTTCTGCGGTTACGGCGGCTACGTCGACAAGATGGGCTACGACCTCTCGCTCACGCGCGCCCCGATCGAGCCGATCAAGCGCGTTTTGGGGCAGATGCGCGAACTCGGCTTCACGATCATCCACACCCGTGAAGGGCATCGGCCGGATCTGTCCGATCTGCCGGCGAACAAGCGCTGGCGCAGCCGCCAGGCGGGCACGAACGGTCTCGGCATCGGTGACATGGGACCGTGCGGCCGGATACTCGTGCGCGGCGAGCCGGGCTGGGAAATCATCGACGAACTCGCCCCGCTGCCGGGCGAAATCATCATCGACAAGCCTGGCAAAGGCTCATTCTGCGCGACGGACCTCGAACTGATCCTACGCACACGCGGCATTGCGAATCTCGTGCTCACGGGCATCACGACGGATGTGTGCGTCCATACGACGATGCGCGAAGCAAACGACCGCGGCTTCGAATGCACGTTGCTCGCGGACTGCTGCGGCGCAACCGATCAGGGCAACCATGACGCTGCGCTGAACATGGTCCTGATGCAGGGCGGCGTATTCGGCACGGTGTCCAGTTCGGCGGCGCTCGTCGCTGCCCTGGAGCAGTGACCATGATCACCGCGACACGCGCGCTCGGCGTCGAGGTGATCGGCGCGAGCAAGTCGTTCGGGACGTTCCGCGCACTCGATGACGTTTCGATCAGGGTTGCGCCCGGTACGGTTCACGCGCTGCTCGGCGAAAATGGAGCAGGCAAGAGCACGCTCGTGAAGGGGCTCGTGGGCTACGGCCCGCTCGATCACGGCACGATTGTGGCCGATGGAAGCGAGGTGCGCATCGCATCCCCGCGCGACGCGCAAGCGCTCGGCATCGGCATGGTCTATCAGCATTTCACACTCGCGGCGGGGCTCAGCGTCGAGGAGAACCTGCTCCTTGCGCGCGGCAACCTGTCATGGAAGATCGACTGGGCGGCCGAGCGCAACTCGCTCGACGCCTTCATGCGCCGCATGCCGTTTCGCCTTGAACTCGATGCGCCGGTCTCGTCACTCGCGGCGGGAGAAAAGCAGAAGCTGGAAATTCTCAAGCAGTTGTATCTGGAGCAGCGCTTCCTGATTCTCGACGAACCCACCTCCGTGCTCACCCCGCAGGAAGCCGACGAAGTGCTCGGCCTCATGCGCACGCTTGCCTCGCGCGGCGACCTCACGGTGCTGATGATCACTCACAAGTTCCGCGAGGTAATGGCCTATTCGGACAACGTCACGGTATTGCGCAAGGGCCGCTTCGTCGGCACCTGCGCGGTGGCCGACACCGACCGCGACCAGCTGGCCGCCTGGATGATGGGCAGCGACGCAAGCGCGCAAACGCGTGAGGGCGCCGCTGAAGACACCGATGAGTTCAGGCTTGCGCGCCGGCCGAACTCGCCCGACGCTCCGGTGCGGCTCTCGCTATCGAGCCTTTCGGTCGTCGACGAGCGTGGGCACGCTGCCGTGCGCGAGGCGTCGCTGAGCGTGCGCGCGGGCGAGATCCTCGGGCTTGCGGGCGTCTCCGGCAACGGTCAGAAGGAACTGATCGAAGCGCTCGTCGGGCAGCGCAAGGCCCAGTCGGGCGCGATGGCCGTGGAAGGTTCGCCCTATGCCGCGACGCGCTTAGAGATGACGCGCATGCGCGTGTTCGCCCTTCCCGAGGAGCCGCTGCGCAATGCTTGCGTGGCAGGCATGAGCGTGGCCGAGAATATGGCGCTGCGGGATTTCGACCGCGCGCCGCTGCGGCGCGGCGGATGGTGGCTCGATCGTCGCGCGATGCGCTCGCGCGCCGAGCGGCTGATCGCCGAATTCGACGTGCGGCCTGCGCTGCCCGAGCGCGCCATCGGCTCGCTGTCGGGCGGCAACGTACAGCGCGCCGTGCTGGCTCGCGAGCTTGGGCACGCAGTGAACGTGCTGATCGTCGCGAATCCTGTGTTCGGACTCGACTTTGCCTCCGTGGCGGACATCCACGCCCGCATTCTCGCGGCGCGCGATGCCGGTGCGGCCGTGTTGCTCGTCAGCGAAGATCTCGACGAACTGCTGGAGCTTGCCGACCGGATCGTGGTGATGGCCGAGGGACGTCTCGTCTACGAGACTGCAGCAAACGAGGCGGATCGAGTGGTGCTTGGGCGTTACATGGCGGGCCATGGCGACGAAGGCAGGCCGCAGACGGCTGAGCCGGCCGAGCTGCACGCAAGCGCCTGAGCGGCGCGCGAACGATACACAACGCAAACGGAGAAATGTCGCGATGACAACCATCGCCAGCGCAAAGCCCGCGCCGTTCACGTTCGACGCGCGTCATACGGCGCTCATCGTGATCGACATGCAGCGCGACTTCATCGAGCCGGGTGGCTTTGGCCAGGCGCTCGGCAACGACGTATCGCTGCTTTCAGGCATCGTGCCGACCGTCGCGCGGCTGCTCGCGCATGCGCGCTCGGCGGGATGGCAGGTCGTGCACACCCGCGAATCGCATACACCCGACCTCTCCGACTGCCCCCCGGCCAAACGCATGCGCGGCATGCCAGATGCGCGCATTGGCGACGCAGGACCGATGGGCCGCATCCTCGTGCGCGGCGAGCCCGGCAACGCGATCGTCGACACGCTCGCGCCGATCGATGGAGAACTCGTCATCGACAAGCCCGGCAAAGGCGCTTTCTACGCAACGCAGCTCGGCGAGGAACTGTCGATACGAGGCATCACGCATCTCGTGTTCGCGGGCGTGACGACCGAGGTCTGCGTGCAGACTTCGATGCGCGAGGCCAACGATCGGGGCTACGAGTGTCTGCTGGTCGAGGACGCGACGGCAAGCTACATACCGGCGTTTCGCGAAGCGACGATTGCAATGATTCATTCGCAGGGCGGCATCGTCGGCTGGACCGCTCCTCTCGACGCCCTGCTGGGGGCAGACTGATGACCATGGAAGTGAACCGGCCCGAGATCGTCGCGCAGGTCGCGGCAGCTTTCGAGGCTTACGAGCGAGCGCTCGTCGACAACGACGTCGAGACGATGAACGCCCTGTTCTGGGACGCACCCGAAACGGTGCGCTATGGCATCGCCGAAATCCAGCATGGTGGCGACGCGATCCTCCGCTGGCGGGAAACCTGCGTGCCGGTGCCCCGCTCGCGGCGGTTGCACCGCACCGTGGTGACGACGTTTGGCGGCGACTACGCGACGGTGAGCACTGAGTTCACGAGCGACACCACGCCTTTGACGGGCCGCCAGATGCAGACCTGGGCGCGGCTGCATGAGGCGAACGATATGTTCGGCGGCTGGACGATCGTGGCGGCGCACGTGAGCCTCATCGAGCCGGTTTAAGGGCGGATAATAGGGAGCTGGCCCCCGTCGCCCACCATTGCACCGACGCGCCGCACCACTCTCGACGTTATCGATACCTGACTCATGGACGACTTGACCGAAGCCGCCGCCGAAGCCCCTGCAGCATCTGGCACGAAGGTGACCTATAGCGCAAACCCCCTTGCCGAGCAGGTGTATCAGCTCATCAAGCAGGACATCTTCAGTTTTCGACTGTTTCCCGGCGACCGCTTTTCCGAAAACGACATTGCCCAGCACCACGGCGTGTCGCGCACGCCGATGCGCGATGCGCTGTTTCGTCTCGCGCGCGAAGGCTATCTTGAGGTGGGGTTCCGGCGCGGCTGGAAAGTCTGCGATATCGACTTCAATCAACTCGACCAGTTGTATGACCTGCGCATCGTTCTCGAACTGGCGGCGCTCGAGCGGCTCTCGGGAGCGCCACACGATGCGATGGATGCGTTGCGAGCCGTATGGTGCATTGACGAACGGGAACGCGAAAGCCGTCCGGCCACGATGTTCGTGCTCGACGAGGGCTTTCACCGCGGCCTCGTGAGTGCTGCCGGCAACAATGAGATGCTGCGCGTGCACAACGAAGTGACCGAGCGCATCCGCATCGTGCGGCGGCTCGATTTTCTCAAGGCGCATCGCACGAGCGCGACGTACGACGAGCATTCGGCGATGCTCCATCTCATCGATCGCGGCAAGTTTGGCGAGGCTGCCATCCTGCTGCGCGCTCACATTACGCAAAGCAAGCTCGAGGTGCGAAAGATCACGCTGTCGATGCTCGCGACTGCGCGCGACGAGAAGCTGCCCTTCGTCAGCTAGAGAGTGCCTTTCCGGGGCTTTGGTGCAACTATCTGGCGCGGTCTCCGGACGCAGCCTTCATGTCTTCGAGGCGCCCTTCAAGGGGTAATCGTACTTTCCATGCAGAATTTGGCATTCCACCCCGGCGACTACGAGGAAGTCGAAGATCCGAGGGCTCGTCGGTACTTCGCGGTTCGTCGGTTGAGGCTAGATGGGGTCGCTTGAGAAAACGGAAAATAAAGCACGTTTAGCCGGCGACGCCCTGTCGGAAAGGGCATGGGCTACGGCGCGGCGAACGCCTCATCCATCTGCCGGGAGCGTTTGGCCTCGTCGCTCAGCAGGTAGATCGAGGTTGTTGCGATCGAGGCGTGGCGCAGGTTGTCTCGCACGGTCGTCAGCTCCGCGCCGCGAGCGAGCGCATGGGTGGCGTGGGTATGGCGCGTCCAGTGGGGGCTGGCGCGACGCAACTTTTCAGCCAGTACCGGATGATCGATGCCGATGACATCGGCGGCCAGGCGAAAAAAGCCGCGCATCACGAACCACAGACGGGAACGGGTGATGCCTGTTGCGCCTTCCCCGTCAAAACTCGCCAGTAGCGGGGCTTTCGGATCCCAGCGCTGCGGTGTTACTGGCAGACGCCTCTGGACGAGGTACTGTTCGAGTGCAACGCGCGCGAGTGGCGGCAAAGCCACCTTGCCGGGCTTGCCGCCCTTGCCCACGAGATTGAGCCAGCGGGCACCGCGATCATCTATCCGGATGTCGCCAAGCCTCGCGCCGACCAGTTCGCTCGCACGCAGACCGGTCGCATAGGAAAAGTCGAGCACGAAGCGCAGCCGCTGCGCGGCGGGTGCTTCCCAGCCGTAGGACCACTCCAGTCCGTTGGCGATCGTGCGAGCCAGCCCCCATTCGCCTTCCGTGAAGCCGCGCGACGTGTCCAGTGGCGTGACGCGCGTTTTGCCGCGCACCTTGATGCCGGCAAACGGATTGGTGAGCACGTAGCGCTGCTCGATCAGCCAGCGAAACAGGGCACCCAGGACAGAGAGTGCGTAGGCGGTCGAGCGCGCCGACAGGTTTCCAGAGAACGGGCGCCAGTCGGGTGCGTTGCGCGGTCTCGGCGGCCCGACCCATCGCTCGCGCGGACCGGGATGCCGCAGAAAGCTCCGATACGCGATCGCATCCTCGGTCGTGAGTGAGGACAGCGCCCGTCCGCGCTCGACGATGGCCCACAGGATCAGGCGTTCAACCTCCTTGCGGTAGGCACGCTGCGTGGCAGGAGTTTCGTGCAACGCGAGCCACGCGTGAACCGCGTCATAGTCGTTGTTCGCGTCAAGCGCGCAGGCCCGCCGGGGCGCCCGGAAACTGCCGTGCGAACCATCCACCTCGTGCGGCACCCTCAACCGCTCCCAAGGGACGACGACGCCCGGCGCGGTCACGGCAATCAGCGCGTGAGCGCGTTCCGTCAGTTGCGGATGGGCGGCAAAGAACGCCTCGATCTGCCGGGCACTGGTCTGGCCGAGTCCGCGCACCGTGCTCCACCAGCGGCGCCGGCGCGGCACCCGCACGGTCAGGTCCGCGAGGGTTGCGATGCCATGCGCACGCAGCACGCGCGCCGCGCGCGGCGTCAGCCACAGGCCGATGTCATCAGCAATCTGGGGTTGTGGCACCGGCAGCGCACGCAGGATTTCCATCGCGTGCGCGACCGCGCCTGCCCGGTCGCTCCGCTCACCGACGGGGTGCTGCAGCAGCTCGGCAATATCGCCGCGCTGGCGTTCGAGGGCCAGGTTGGTGAGCTGCCGGCGAACGGCACTGATGATACCGCGTGCCGATTCACCCGGCGCCCGGGCGTGAGGCAGGTAGCGGTCCACGGCGGCCCGCGACGACAGGCCGGCATACCAGCCGCGCAGCGCGGCAAGCTGGTCGGCATCCGGAAACGCCAGCGGTTCGGCGGAGGCGGTGTGCGAGGCGGGCCGGGACTGACGCGTTTTCATGTTTGGCAGTTTAGTGGAAAAAAGCATCCATTGCGATAAGAAGGATTATGGCAATGGAACGTATTACACTGCTGTTTTTCTGAACCGCCAGTTCAGTGGAATCGGTGCTGCAACCCGTCGTCAGCACCATCCCCATCCTCTGTCGAGCCCAACATGCCTCGTCGTTCCATTCTCTCGCCCGCCGAGCGGGACAGTCTCTTTCCGTTTCCGGATAGCCGCGATGAACTCATCCGCCACTACACTTTCAGCGAAGCTGAGCTGTCGCTGACCGGCCAGCATCGTGGGGCGGCTAACCGCCTGGGATTTGCCGTCCAGCTCTGCTGTATGCGCTATCCGGGCATCATCCTGACCGCTGGCGTCGAGCCTCCACCCGCGCTGCTGCAGTACGTTGCCGGACAGCTCGACATTGATCCTGCGCTCTGGAAGGAATACGCGCGGCGGGACCAGACGCGCCGCGAACACCTCCTCGAGCTGCAGGCGGTGCTGAACCTGCGCCCGCTTACCGTAGCCGACTATCGTCCGGCAATACTGGCGCTCGTTGATCTCGCGATGCAGACGGACAAGGGCCTCGTGCTTGCGCAGGCGCTCGTGGAATACCTGCGCAGGCGGGCCATCCTTCTGCCCGGTGCGAACGTGATCGAACGGATTTGTGCCGAGGCGGTGATCCGCGCGACACGCCGGATCCACGACGTGCTCACTGAATCGCTGTCGGATGCTCACCGGCAAAGACTCGACCGGTTGCTCACACGTCGGGACGACGGCCGCATGACATGGCTCGCGTGGCTGCGACTACCGCCGGGCAAAGCCAGTTCGCGGCAGATGCTGCAGCACATCGAGCGCCTGAAAATCCTTCACGCGGTCGAGCTGCCCGCGGGCCTCGACCGGCTGGTGCACAGGAACCGTTTGCTCAAGATTGCCCGCGAAGGCGCGCAGATGACGCCACACGACCTCGGGAAGTTCGAAACGCAGCGCCGTCACGCGACCCTGGCGGCCATCGTCATGGAAGCGACGGCAACAGTCACCGATGAAATCGTCGACCTGCACGACCGCATCATCGGCCGGCTTTTCAATGCCGCGAAAAAGAAACACCAGCAGCAGTTCCACCGCTCGGGCAAGGCGATCAACGACAAGGTGAGACTGTACGGGAAGCTCGGCCGCGCCTTGCTGAAGGCCAGGGAAAATGGCGGCGATGCGTTCCAGGCTATCGAGTCCGTCATGTCGTGGGAGGTATTCACGAAAAGTGTCAGCGAGGCCGAGCAATTGGCTCAGCCCGAAGCGTTCGATTTCCTGCATCGGATCAGCGACCATTACGCGACGCTGCGTCGCTACGTACCGGCTTTCCTCGAAATCCTGAAACTGCGCGCGGCGCCGGCGGCGACCGATGTGCTCAACGCCGTCAACCTGATCAAGGCCATGGACAATGATGGCGTGCGCAAGATGCCCGAGGACGCGCCGACCGCCTTCGTCAAGCCACGCTGGAAACAGCTGGTCCTGACCGACATCGGTATTGATCGTCGTTACTACGAGTTGTGCGCGCTGGCCGAGCTGAAGAATGGGCTGCGATCAGGCGACATCTGGGTGCAGGGCTCACGCCAGTTCAAGGACTTCGACGACTATCTGCTCCCGGCGGAAAATTTCCAGGCGATCAGGCGGGACAATGCGCTGCCACTACCCATCACCACGGACTGCGACCGTTACCTGAACGAGCGGCGTCAGTTGCTGGAGCAGCGGCTGGCAACCGTCAACCGGCTCGCGGCCGAAAACGGACTGCCAGATGCGATCATTACGGAATCGGGCCTGAAAATCACGCCACTCGATGCAGCAGTGCCCGAGGCTGCCCAGACGCTGATCGACCAGACGTCGGTCATGCTGCCGCGCGTGAAGATCACCGAACTGCTGATGGAGGTCGATGCGCGGACCGGGTTCTCCCGCCACTTCATGCACCTGAAGACCGGAGAGAGCGCAAAAGACAAGACATTGCTGCTCACAACGGTCCTGGCCGATGCGATCAACCTCGGGCTGACAAAGATGGCAGAAGCATGCCCGGGGACCACCTACGCGAAACTGTCATGGCTGCAGGCCTGGCACATCCGTGACGAGACCTATTCGCAGGCGCTGGCCGAACTGGTCAACGCACAGTTCGCCCATCCGTTTGCCGCCCACTGGGGTGACGGCAGCACTTCATCATCGGACGGGCAGCGTTTCCGGGCCGGCGGACGCGCCGAGAGCAGCGGACATGTGAACCCGAAGTATGGCGCTGAACCCGGCCGGATGTTCTACACGCACATCTCCGACCAGTACGCGCCGTTCTACCCGAACCTCGTGAACGTCGGCGTGCGCGATTCGACATACGTGCTCGACGGCTTGCTGTACCACGAGTCGGATCTGCGCATTCAGGAACATTACACCGACACCAACGGTTTCACCGACCACGTTTTTGCACTGATGCACCTCCTGGGCTTCCGATTCGCGCCCCGCATCCGTGATCTGCATGACATGAAACTGTACGTGCCGGGCAGCGTGAAGGATTATCCGGCGCTCCAGCCGATGATTGGCGACGCGTACAACGAGAAGGCAATCCGGCGGAACTGGGACGAGATCCTGCGCCTGGCGACGTCGATCCGGCAGGGTACCGTCACCGCTTCGCTGATGCTGCGCAAGCTCGGCAGCTATCCGCGGCAGAACGGCCTCGCCGTTGCGTTACGCGAGATCGGTCGTATCGAGCGTACGCTGTTCATCCTCGACTGGCTGCAGAACGTCGAACTGCGCCGACGCGTTCACGTTGGCCTGAACAAGGGCGAGGCCCGCAATGCGCTTGCACGTTGGGTCTTCTTCTACCGCCTTGGGGAAATCCGCGATCGCAGCTTTGAGTCGCAGCGTTATCGCGCCAGCGGCCTGAATCTGGTGACCGCCGCGATCGTGTTGTGGAACACCGTCTACCTCGAACGGGCTGTCCACGCGATGGCCGCACGCGGTGCCCCGCCCGATGCAGTTTTGCTACCATATCTTTCGCCGCTTGGCTGGGAACACATCAACCTGACGGGCGATTACGTGTGGCGTGAGGACCAGCATGTGCGGCGCGGTGGATTCCGGCCACTGCGTCCGGCTCGGGACCAATAGCATCAACATTTTCTGATTGGGTACTAAGCGCGGCAACTGTTTTGAGTAGGCTGGCTGACCGGCCTGGTCAGGCCCACTTCAGATGTTCGAACTTGTCACCGGTTAGACTATTCTCCCGCCAACAAACCGGGATCGATATGTCGCTGCCGATGATTTTCCTGCCCGCCATGCCCTGCGACGGAAGACTGTACGCCGACCAGATTGATGGGCTGAAAGATCTCATTTCGCCCTCCGTCCACGTGTTAGACAGGAATACTTTCGCCGACAGCGCCGACGTCCGGGTCTCAATCTCGTGAATGATGCGGTCCGACCACGTCTGCACAGACTGCATGTCGTCGGCGCCGAACACTGCGCGGCCAGGTGCGTCGTTTTCCGCTTGCATTGCTTTCGTAAGAAGCAACCCCCAGTTCATTGTTTAATTCCCGGGCGGCAGCCGCTCAGTTCTCCGTTAGGCCCTTTGAATTCTGAACGCGACGTTTACGCCTGGAGCTGGACCCCGCCAAGGGGCCTGGAGTAGTCTCAAGTCGCTGTGCGCGCCGGCAGCGCTAACCGCGGCTTGCCTAGCACTACAGTCGCAACCTGAGACGCGAACCGCCGCGGCAAGAAGCGCACACCGAAGCACGACAGCTTATTGAACAGGCCGGGCACAACCGTGCGCTTGCCGAGCAGCATCGCGCGGATCGCGGCGTGCGCGACGAACTCCGGGCTTTTCGTCGACGCGTTCGCAATCCACGAGTAGTCGCCGCCGCCAGACGCAGCGTGGAACGCGGTTTCGGTGCCGCCAGGGCAGATGCAGGTCACCGACAGCGGCGTGCCGCGGTGCTCGTCATGGAGACCCTCGCTGAAGTTGCGGACAAACGCCTTGGACGCGGCATACAGCGCCATGTTCGGCACTGCCTGGTACGCGCCGGTAGACGCGATGTTCACCATGTACGCCGGTCCGGTGCTTGCCTTGTGGGCGTCAACGAAGCACCGCGCGAGTGCGACCAGCGAGGTCATGTTGAGTTGGACGAGCTCCGCGTCGCGCGCCCAGTCGACCTCGTCGAAGCGGCGGAAGTAGCCGAACCCGGCGTTGTTGATCAGGATGTCGATCGGGCCGCATTCGGTGGCGGAGGCCCACAGCGCGCGCGCGGCATCAGGCTTGCCGAGATCTGCGATAACGATCTCGACCTTTACGCCCTTGCAGGTCGCGGCGACCGCGTCGAGTGCGTCACGGCGCCGCGCCGTCAACACCAAATCAAAGCCGAGCGCCGCGAGCTCACGCGCGATTGCCGCGCCAATGCCGCTAGATGCGCCGGTCACCAGCGCGCGCTTGCCAATGTTGGCGGTTGGGTATGTACTCAAATCGTTCTCCTTATTGTGTCAAAAAATTGACGCTAAGTTATCCTGGGACGTTGCGCTTGCTGATGGCCTCTATCTCATCTTGACGACGACCTTGCCCCTGGAACGCCCCTGGGCAAGGTATTCAAGGGCTTCCTTTGCCTGCTCGAATGGAAACACCTTGTCGATCACCGGCCGGATGCGCTCTTCCTTGAGGAGTTCGCCGATTTGGGCGAGTTGATCGCCATCGGGACGCACGAACAAAAATGAGTAAGTGCAGTCCCGCTTTTTCGCAAGGCGCATGATCTTGCGGCTCATCAAGCCGAAGACGAACGTCAGGAAGAAGTTCAGCCGTCGAGCGCGTGCGAATGCCGCGTCCAGCGGGCCGACCAGAGAGACCACCGTGCCTCGCAGCTTAAGGATATCGATGGCTTTCTCTAACGCGTCACCCCTGACCGTGCCAAGCACCGCGTCGTAGCCGTGTAGCACTTTCTCGAACTCCTGCTTCTTGTAGTCGACCACCTCGTCTGCGCCAAGGCTGCTCACCGGTTCGACGTTGCCCGTGCTGGTGGTCGTTCCCACCTTGGCGCCCAGGTGCTTTGCCAGCTGAATCGCAAACGTGCCAATACCGCCGGAGCCTGCCGGGATGAACACTTTTTGACCGGCCCGAAGATTGGCCCGTTCGTTCAGCGCTTGCCACGAGGTGAGTCCGACCATCGGGATCGATGCCGCCTGCACGAAGTCCAGGTTGGCCGGCTTCATCGCGGCAGCGCTCTCCGGTACCACTGCGAACTCGGCGATCGAGCCCGTACCCAGGTCGAAGATGCTGGCGAAGACGGCATCGCCGGGTCTGAAGCGCGTCACGCGGCTGCCGACCTCCGTCACCACACCGGCCAGATCGCTGCCCAGCGTAGCCGGAAGCTGGAACCGAAGGACGGGTTTGAAGATGCCGGTGGGGATAACGTTGTCGACCGGGTTCACGGCCGCAGCGTGGACCTGAACCAGCAGTTCGTTGGGCTTGAGCGTGGGGCGGGGAACGTCCGAAATCCCGATGTCGGGCGACTTGCCATAGCGTTTGAAGGTGAGTGCTTTCATGGCCCTTCTAGTTCCTGTGGTAGCGAGGTTGGTGAATGGCGTGTCGAAACGGTAGCCGCCTAGGCGTCAAGCTGAAGGTCTTTGCGCACCCCGGCGTCCAGCATACTGGCGGGCGCAAACCTGCGCAGCAGGCGCAGGCGGCCGGCCATCCCGGGAGCGTAGTGGGTCTTGGGCTGCGCGGCGGTGGCCGCCTTCAACACGATGGTGGCCACCATCTCAGGTCCTTCTGCGCCACCGATGCCTTCTTTGAGCCGCTGCTCCATGCCCGCACGAATTTCGCGGTACATGTCCAGCGGTGCATCGGGCTGCATCAGATTCGCTTCGAACGGCGTGTTGATATAGGGCGGCTCCACCACCGAGACGCGAATGCTTTGCGTGCGCAGTTCATGGTCTAGCGATTCCGAATAGCCGGCGACCGCGTGCTTGGTGGCGGAGTACAGCGCCATATAAGGTGCGGGTAGGAACCCCACCACGGAGCCCATGTTGATGATGCGACCACTCCCCTGGCGACGCATATGCGGTACGACGGACCGGATCATCCGTACCATGCCGAAGAAGTTGGTGTCGAAGATAGCCTGGGCCTGCGCAATCGAACTCTCTTCCGCGCCGGCTGGAGCGACTCCGAAGCCAGCGTTGTTGACCAGCAGGTCGATGCGGCCCTCCAACTGGATCAGTTGCTGGACCAAAGCATCGACCGACGCGTCCTGGGTCACATCGAGCGGCAGCATCTCGAACGCTCGCTGGCCCACCCGGCCGTCGCGCCGGCTGGTGCCGTATACCTTGTAACCAGCTTTTGACAGCTGCTGCGCAGTGGCTTCGCCTATGCCCGACGAGGCCCCTGTTACGAGGGCCACTTTGTTCTTCGTGTTCACGCTGTTTTTCCTTTGGTTTTTGAATCTCGAATGATGCTAATCATATGAATGTGCGAGCGAAAAATCGATGGGATTAAATGGCGTCAGGCGATGGGCAGGTGCTGCAAGGCGGCCGCGCGCAGGCCGTCCGATAGCGCAGGCTCGTCGGCGATGCGGGCCAACAGCAAGGTGCCAACCATCGTGGCGACGGACACGAGGGCGCGTTCGTGGGACCCGGGCTGCCCCCAATCTGGCGACTGGCGGGCAACAAGATCGACCATTTCCTTGATGTACCGGGTGGACACGCGCCGGACTTCGGGCGTTTGGCGTGCGGTTTCCGAGGCCAGCGCGGCTAGGGGGCATCCCCGCTCCACCTGCTCCAGGTTCTCTCGCGAGAGGTAGGCGTGGAACATGTAGGTCAAAGCCTGTTCGGGGGGCACGCTGGCAACGCCGTCTGCCGCTGCGGCCGCCGCCTCCGCACAGGCCCGCCCCGCTGCTTCCGCCAGCATGGCCTCGCGCGAGGCGAAGTGGGCGTAGAAGGCGCCATGGGTCAGGCCGGCCTCCTTCATGATGTCGGCAACTCCGGTTCCGTCGTAGCCGCTGCGACGGATCGCCCGCGCAGCGACGCACACGATGCGCTCGTGTGAGGCTTCCTTGGCTGCCGTTCTGGTGCTGAGTTTTGTATTTCGCATGATGGTCATCATACACAGTTTCAAAAAAATGTGTTGTTACGTTTTTGGGCGAAACCATCCACTTGCTTGCGATTGTTTTGGTCAGATGCTTTGCGGATCGTGCACCTGTTGGGAGGCACCGCGCTTTCAGTCGGGGTTTAAGGTGCAGTGGAACAGAGTGACGCCGCGATTTATCCCTTGCCGGCCCGGCAGGTCGCTTCGACTTTTCCGACGATAATCGGCGCTCGCTGTTCCGTGCCAAAGCGATCTACGTGCTTTCGGAAGAGTACGGCCTGAGGTCGACTTGCGACGCTGGCCTGTCGCTAACGTGCTTTATTTTCCGTTTTCTGAAGCGACCCCTAGATGCTCGCTCGAGCCCCAGCCGACACGCGGCAGGTTTCGACTTCTCAGTGTATGCGCGCGAGGTTACGAAGGAGCGAATCGCCGTCCTGCGTCACGCGAGGTCGCACTGCCCCGCCGGCAAGCCTCTCCATGGTGACGAGCTGACGTTCAAGCAGCGTATCGAGTTCTTCCCGCTCGGCAATGTGGTCAGCCGAATCCCTGACCAGCATCAATGTCGCAAATTCATGGGCGCTGAGCATGCTTGCCTCCTGATAGCTTGAGTAGGTGCTGTGTGGATTGTGTAGGCTGTGGCACTCGCTTTTGACGTCGCCTGCCGATGGCGCACTCGCTGCAATGGCGCGGGGAGTTGATGGTAGAGGCAGCGCAACGGCGCGGCAATCCAGGGTCGTCCCGCATATTGGGTCGATTGGGGAGTGCCGCACTGCAACAGATGCGGTGGCGATCACGCAAAAACGGGTTTCGGCACGCCGGAGATTGGGAGGATCATTGACGTAGCCGTTCGGGCTGTAACCCGCCTTCTTGAGTTGAGCCAGTTCGGCCGCCAATGACTACAATTTAGGGATGGTCGCATTCCCAAGGAGGCTGCCATGACTCAATCAATGATCAGTTTTTGGGTTGGCCTTGTGGTTCTCGTTGTCGTTGCATCGGCCTTGTCCAGGCGCTACAGGCGCGATCACCCGGGAGAGAGCCTGAGTCAGTGGCTCGACACGCATCATATGAGCTGGATGCATCGCAAGCACTAGCTGGCGGCGCGGGCTGACGCCGAGGAGCGCACCATGGCCTTCACCCTCACCTCACAAGGACAAACCGTGCGCAATCCATTTCCCTTGATCGGGGCCCACCGTCGCGCATGAGGTAAGCAACCACACCACTGCGTCGGGCGCGCATCGACAGTGCAACCGCACCTCAATGCATCTCGTCCGGTAACTTCATCCTTGGCAGTTGACAATGCGATGGCTGACTTTCTCGCTAACCGAAGGTGAACGAATGGAGGAATTCGCCGTGTTAAAGCAACGTTTGATTGTCAGTGCCGCTTTCCTTGGCGTGTTGAGTTGCGGCGCTGCTCATGCGGCCTGCACCACCACAATCGGCAGTGTGATGGCGTTGACCGGATCGCTGGGCGTCCTCGGCCAGCAGATT
The DNA here is from genome assembly GCF_014201025.1 of Paraburkholderia sp. MM5384-R2. Taxonomy (NCBI): domain Bacteria; kingdom Pseudomonadati; phylum Pseudomonadota; class Betaproteobacteria; order Burkholderiales; family Burkholderiaceae; genus Paraburkholderia; species Paraburkholderia sp. MM5384-R2. The sequence continues at coordinate 54,914 of NZ_JACHDI010000025.1, read as the reverse complement.
GCCAAAGGCGTGCAACTGGCTGTGTCGGACCTCAACGCGGCCGGCGGTGCCAATGGCTGCACCGTGGACCTGGCTCTGCTAGATGACCAGACCGCACCCTCCGTTGGAGTGGATGCAGCCAAGAAGCTGGTCGATGTGCAGCACGTGCCGGCCATCGTCGGCGCGCTTTCGAGCGGTGTCAGCGGAGCCATCCTGACATCCGTGGCGGTGCCGGGTAAGATCGTGCTGGTTTCTCCCGCCTCCACCTCGCCGACCTTCACCCAGCTCGCGAAGGACGGCAAGACAGACGGCTACTGGTTCCGCACGGCACCCTCGGATGCGCTGCAGGGCGTAGCGATAGCTAAGGTTGCACTCGATGCCGGGATAAAGAAGGTCGCTGTGCTTTATCTGAACAATGCCTACGGACAGGGGCTCAGCTCCGAATTCGCCAACGCGTTCACGAAGCTTGGAGGCGTGGTCACCCAAAACGTCGTCTACAACCCGAGCCAGGCCTCCTATCGCGCGGAAGTCAGCAAGGCAATGGATCCGGCACCTGATGCGCTGTTCCTGATCGGCTATCCGGGCGACGGCACGACCATCGCGCGCGAATGGATTTCAGCCGGAGGTCCGCAGAATTTCCTTCTGCCCGACGGGCTGGAATCCCAGGATTTCGTCAATGACGTGGGCACGCAGTACATGAAGCATGTACACGGCACGGCGGCCGGCTCGGAGACGACGCCTTCGCTTGCGACCTTCAAGCAGGAGTTCCAGACCAAGTTTGGCGAATTGCCTACGCAAGCCTATATCCCCAACGCTTATGACGCGACGGTCATCATCGGCCTCGCCATCGATTACGCGAAGCGTGCCGGTGGCACGGCCATCCGCGACGCCATCCCCAAGGTGACCGATCCTCACGGCAAGAAAGTCTATGCCGGTGCGGCCGAGCTCAAGAAGGCGGAAAAGATGATCGCGCAACACGAGGTCATCCAGTATGTGGGCGCCTCGGGGCCGCTGCAGTTTGACCGGTACGGAGACATCAACGCCCCCATGCTGGTCTGGTCTGTGGACAGCGGCGGAAAAGTCAAGCCAACGGGCATGGTCACGGTGAATCAGATCAAGGAACTACGCAGCAAGATCCAGTAGCGGCACCAGGCTTTGAACAAAAGAGCCTGCTGCAAGGCATGACGCCGATCAAACCGCGATTCCTCCAGGCGGTAACGCACCGTACCCCTCGAGGCATCCGCGGCTGGCCGGCGGCGTTTCGGGAAGGACACTGCACGAATGCTGGAAGTCAAACAGCTCGTCAAGGAGTTTGGAGGATTGCGTGCGGTCGACGGCGTGTCCTTCACCTTGCGCGCTAACACCATCACCGGCCTGATCGGGCCGAACGGCGCCGGCAAGACCACGCTTTTCAACACCATTGCCGGCGTGCATCGGCCGACGTCGGGCGACATTTCGTTCCTCGGCCGGCGCATCGACGGCCTGTCGCCCCACCGGATTTTCCGCGAAGGACTGGTACGGACATTTCAGATTCCCCGCCCGTTTGCCGAAATGACCGTGCTCGAAAATTGCATGCTCGTGCCGACCCGCCAAGCCGGCGAGCGCTTCTGGAACAACTGGTTCAGCCGCCCGCAGGTGCGCGCCGAAGAACGTGCCTGCCGCGACCGCGCTCAGGAAGTATTAGCCTTCGTCGGCCTCTCGCCGCTAGCGGGCGAATACGCCAAAAATCTCTCCGGCGGCCAGCAGAAGCTTCTCGAACTGGCCCGCGTGCTGATGGCGGACCCCAAGCTCGTCCTGCTCGATGAACCTGGGGCCGGGGTCAATCCGACGTTGCTCGTGACCATCATGGACAAGCTGCATGAACTCAATGCCCGGGGCATTACGTTCCTTGTCATCGAGCACAACATGGACCTGATCATGACGTTGTGTGATCCGATCCTCGTGATGGCACAAGGCAAGCTGATCCTGGAAGGATCGCCGACGACGGTGCGAAGCGACCCGGGCGTCCTCGATGCCTACCTCGGCGGGGTTCCGGAATGAACGCCCCGGCGCTCTACGTGCATGAGCTGGTGGCCGGCTATGTGCCAGGCGTGGACATTCTGCGCGGCGTGGAGCTCATGGTCGGACGCGGTGAAATCGTCACGGTGCTCGGTCCCAACGGCGCGGGCAAGTCCACGCTGATCAAGGCGATCGCCGGCTTGGTGGCGGTGCGCTCGGGCACAGTGCAACTGTTCGGGCAGGATATCGGGGGCGTGGCCGCGCACCATATGGTGGAGCGGGGTCTGGCCTACGTGCCGCAAACCAGCAACATCTTCAGCAGGCTCAGCATCGAGGAAAACCTCGAAATGGGCGCATACATTCAAGGCAACCGAGCCGACATCCGGCGCGGCATCGAACAGATGTTCGAGCTGTTTCCGCGGCTTCGGGAAAGGCGCAGGCAAGCGGCCGGCACACTCTCAGGCGGTGAACGGCAGATGGTGGCCGTCGCGCGTGCGTTGATGGCGAACCCCAAGGTGCTGATGCTGGACGAACCCTCGGCGGGACTGTCGCCCAAACTGGTCGGCGTCGTATTCGGCAAGGTGCGCGAGGTGCGCGACCTGGGCGTCACCATTCTGGTGGTCGAGCAAAACGCCAAGGCCGCCCTGGCGATCTCCGACCGGGGTTACGTGCTGGCCGAGGGCCGCGACCAGGTGACCGGCAACGCCAGCGAACTGCTTGCGAACCCCGAAGTGGGTCAGCTGTATCTGGGCATTCGGCGAGGTTTGTCATGATCGCGCAATACGTCGCCGACGGCGTCATTCTGGGGTCGACTTTGGCCTTGGGAGCCATTGGTCTCACGCTAACCTACAACATTCTGCGTTTCGCCAACTTCGCCCACGGCGAATTCCTGACTTTCGGCGCCTACTTCGCGCTGATGTGGACCGCGTTCTTTGGCACAGGAGCCGCGCTGGGTCCGGTGACCTTCGGTGCGCCCTTCCTGGTGGCGATCGTCGTCGCCGGCATCCTGACCTTCGGATTGGCGCTAGTGCTCGACTGGCTGCTTTACCGGCTGCTGCGAAAAAGCGAAGTGGCCGTCACGCTGGTGATCGCATCGTTTGGTGCCTCGCTGATGTTGCGCAACCTCGTGGTCTTCATCTGGGGCCCACAGCCGGAGTACTACACGCGCAGCATCGCCATCGCCAGGGAAATTCTTCCCGGCGTGCGACTGACCGCCGACGAGGTCTTCGTCGTTGCGCTGACGCTCGCCCTGATGATCGCGCTGCATCTCTTCCTGACGCGCACGCGGCTGGGCAAGGCCATGCGCGCCGTGTCGGATAACCCCTCATTGGCGAGCGTCACCGGCATCGACGTGCAGGGCATCATTCGCTGGACCTGGGTGGTAGGTGGCAGCCTGGCGGCGATCGCCGGCGTGCTGTACGGCCTGACCGTGCAAATCTCCCCGGAGATGGGCTTCAATCTCATCCTGCCGATGTTTGCCGCCGCCATCCTCGGCGGCGTGGGCAGCATTTACGGCGCAGTGCTGGGGGGGCTGACAATCGGCCTTGCCGAATCCATGTCGGTGCCGATCCTCGGGTCGGCATACGAGCCGGCGGTCGGGTTCTTCCTGATGTTTCTAATCCTCCTCGTCTATCCCAAGGGGATTCTGGGAGAGCGTTCATGAGCGGGATGATCTCCTATCTCGTTTTCTTCCTCATCCAGGCATCGATTTTTGCCGTGGTCTGCCTGGGACTGAATCTGCAATGGGGTTACACCGGGCTCTTCAACATCGGCATATCCGGATTCTTTCTGGTGGGAGCGTATGCTTTCGCCATCTTGTGCGGACCGCCCTACGACACACATCTCGGCGGCTTCGGCCTGCCGTATGTCGTCGGTCTGGCCGGCGCCCTGTGCGCGGCTGCCATGGTCGGCTTCATCGTCGGGATTCCCACCCTGCGGCTGCGCGAAGACTATCTGGCGATCGTGACGATCGGCATCGGCTCCATCCTGCAACTGATTTCGTTGAACGCTTCCTCCCTGACGGGCGGGAGCCGGGGAGCCAGCAGTATTCCAAGACTGCTGCCCGGATTGTTCCAGTCCGTGTTGGGTGTCAACCTGCTAATGCTCGGGTTCATGGCCGTGCTGGTCCTGATCATCTACCGGGCTCTCGAAGCCATGGTGCGCTCCCCCTGGGGCCGGGTTCTCAAGGCCATCCGGGAAGACGACACCGCCGCTTCGTCGCTCGGCAAGAATCCCTTCCTCTTTCGACTGCAGTCTTTCGTGATTGGCTCCGCCCTCATGGGTTTGGGCGGTGCTCTTTACGCCAGCTTCATTGGCTTCATCAGTCCGGAAGACTTCTTGCCCGTCTTCACGTTCCAGATATGGACCATGCTGATCGTCGGCGGTAGCGGCAATAACAAAGGGGCGATCCTGGGCGCCGTACTGATGTGGGCCGTCTGGACACTGAGCGGCAGCGCGGCTCAGGCCGCACTGCCGGTCCACCTGCAGGTCAAGGGCGGGGCCGCGCAGATCATGCTGATCGGGCTCGTGCTCATGCTGACACTCATCTTCAGGCCGCGCGGCCTGGTCGGAGAGGAAGCGACGGTATCTCGAGAGGCGCACGTGCTCCCGCGCAAACCGGAGTAGCGCGTATTCGCAGCGCGAAAGCCGATGACGGAAACGAGGTAGCGGCGCTTCAGGAGTCGCACGATTGAACCCGCTGGACCGCAGGTCTTCATGGAGGGTCATCGATACTCAACGGCAGGTATCGGCCGATCGTAAGTGACACCACGCCGAGCATTCGAGCAACGAGCCGGCGCACCTAAGGAAACGCTGATTTATTCAGCTCGGTGGTCATCGCTGGCGTAGCCGAGGACGTTATAGAAGAAGGCAGCTTACGGAACAGACTCACGATGATGAAGAGGCAGATCGGCTTCGCAGAAGCGGAAATTTCGGGCAAGAAGAGATTGACGAGGCGCCAACGCTTCCTGGCGGAGATGGAGAAGGTCGTTCCGTGGCAGCGCTTGCTGTCGGCAATCGAGCCGCACTATCCGAAGGGCACGCGAGGCCGCCCGCCAATTGGTCTGGAGCGAATGCTGCGAATCTACTTCCTGCAACAGTAGTACGGGCTGTCGGACGAAGGACTGGAAGACGCGCTGTCCCCCAAGGGGACTTCCTGCGGGGCGTATGACAGCATCGCGCTGCGAGCCTTCGCCGGCATCGATCTGGCAGTCGAGAACGTGCCTGATGCAACCACGCTGTCGAAGTTCCGGCGCCTGCTGATCGAGCACGAACTGACACGGAAGTTGTTCGACGAGATTGGCATCTCGCAGTCAACTGGTTGACTGGTTGCGGGTTTTCGACGGCCGTGGAATTTGTCTGCAAGCCGCGCCAGGACTGGATTTCAGGTCAGAGTAGCCAGATCGGCTAAAGTCCAGATTTCTGGACGCAGCGAATGACCCGAAGCCCATACTGGCAAGAGATTCCAACAAGATTGCGCCTGGAGCAGTTCGAGCAATTTGTCTGGCCGCATCTGAGCCTGGGCCGTCGCGGACCTCCCCCCACCCTGGCCTTGCACAAGATCTTCAACTACATCCTGCAGGCACTGTACATGGGTTGCCAATGGAAGATGCTGCCGATCGACAGGAATGCAGAAGGTCACCCTGAAATTCACTATACGCGCATCTACCGCACGTTTCGTCGCTGGCAGGCCGATGGTTGCATCGATGCCATCTTTTCGGGCTCGGTGCAGCAACTTCATCAGGACCAGTTGCTTGACCTTTCGGTCATCCACGGCGACGGCACCACGACGGCGGCGAAGAAAGGCGGCGACAATCTCGGGTATAGCGGGCACAAGCATCTGAAGGGCGACAAGGTGGTGGCCTTGTGCGATCGCAACTGCAACGTCATTGCTCCATTCATCAGCGCTCCCGGCAACCGCAACGAATCACCGCTGTTGCGCGACGCGCTGCCCAGCCTTACCGCCGTGGCCCGCGCCATTGGCGCGGACCTGCACGGTTCAATCGTCAGCCTGGATGGCATTTACGACTGCAGGGCCAACCGCAAGGCGATCTTCAATCGCGGCATGACCCCGAACATCCCCGAGAATCCGCGCGGACGCAAAATACCGAAGCGGGGCCGCAAGCAGCGCTACGATCCGGCCATCTTCGAGGAGCGCTTCAGGACCATTGAACGGGTCTTCGCCTGGGAGGACAAGTTCCGCCGTCTGCTGCTGCGCTTTGAACGCATCAGTGACGTTCACTACGCGTCCAAGACGCTTGCCTATACGATGATTAACCTGCGCCACTACTGCTGAACCAGCGCGGGGCTCGCACTTCACTGACTGCGGTACGCGCCGTGATTGCTCACGCCTGTTGCATTCGCATTCCTGATCATAATGCAAACTCCGATATCGAGATACCAGTCGCTTTTCACAACGATGTTCCTGGCTTCGCACGATTACCCACGGTCATCGTAGTTCTTCCGTTCGCAATGGACGGAAACGCGCAACCAGTTGAATGGTTACCTCATTTGCCTCGACCTCGTTCCCAGTGTGGTCCGAACCGATCGATACATAGAATTCGCCGCCGTGCTGAAACAGTACGAAGTCGACCCCGCCGGTATTCCCTTTGCACGGTAGGTCGATTGCGGCGGTACGGGTCAGCCGGGCCGACGGTACACGGTGAAAAGCAGGGACTCCTATTTTGACCAGCCGTGCCACGCTTTGCGAGTTACAGAATTTGGTGACGCACAGCCTTTTGATCACGTCCGGTCCAGCCTGCAATCATCAAGCGGTTGATGGGAACGTTGATGGTTTCGCTCACGCGCGCCAACGATATGCTCGCTGATTTGCTCCTCGATCGGCTGGACCGTGACCGGTCCAGTGTGAATCACGGCAATTGTAGTCATGGTTTGATTCGACTCGTAATGTCTGAGGTCATTGGTGTCGACTTGAGGTTGTGCTGGGTCCGCGGCCTGTGCGCCTGGCAATGTTGTATTCCTGGCGGCCCCGGGCGAGCAGCGTACCTTTCAGTTCGCTGCTCTGATCATTCATGGTTGTCTCCCAGGCAGAGCTTGCGGGGTTGACTGGCTGCGCTGGAGGTTCGACTCTCCAACGCGTCTGGGGTGCGACCTAGAAATCAGCGACCTTGCCCCATGCGGAGTCATCGAATCGACCTGGCCGATACGGTATGGGATCCACGATCGGTTCGGCACCGGTGGCAAGGTCCGCGATCAGGTGGCCCGCGCCGGGGCCGATGCCAAAACCGTGTCCGGAAAAGCCCGCTGCCAGGATCAATCCCGGCATGCCCGGCACTTCGCCAATACCGGGAACACCGTCCGGCGTGCTGTCGACGAAGCCGGCCCACGCGTGCGTGATCTTTGCCTGGCCAAGTTCGGGCAGCAGTTCGACGGCGCGGCGGTGGGTTTCTTTCACCGCCGCCAGATCGGGCTTCGGATCCAGAATGCGCACCCGCTCCATGGGAGTCGGCGCATCGAGCCGCCACCGCTTCAGCGTTTCGTGGCCACCCCGAATACCTTCCAGGCCTCCCGGAAGAAGGTTGCGCCAGCGCTTGGCGAACATGGGCACGAAGTGTGGGGCGAATCGCATGAACTGCGGCGTCACGTCTACGCGCGCGCGGCCGCTGATGGCCAGTGCGTAGCGTCCGTCGTTGCGGCGCGTAACAGACACGCCCGCGGTGAACAGGGCATCCGGCAAACGATGCTCCACAGGGGCCACGCTAAGGATGGACTGGCGGACCGAGGCCTGGGGGAAACGGATGCCGAGCTGGCGACAGAACGACGACGCCCAGGCGCCACCGGCAAGCACAGCCGTCCTGGTCTTGATGACCCCGGCTTCGGTGACGACGCCGCTGACCCGCCCGCCCTCCAACTCGATGCCGCGCGCCGCGCAGTGCTGGTGGACGCTGCCACCGAGCTTCATGAGCGCAGCTGCCACGGCCGGCGCAGCCTTGCCGGGATCGGCGGTGCCATCGCTGGGCGAGAAGACGCCGCCTTTCCAGGCGCGGCCGGTCGCCTGCCCCCGCTCGGCGGCTTGCCGGCTATCGAGCATGTGGGTTGTCACTCCGGCGGTCTTCGCAAAGTCGCCCCAACTGGACCAACGAGACAGCTCGGCGTCGTCGTTACTCAGATACAACAGCCCGCAGCGATGAAAGCCAGTGTCTTCACCGCTTTCGGCGGCAAATCGTTCCCACAGATCAAGGCTCTTGCTCGCCATCGGCAATTCGCGAGCGTCGCGGTTCTGCTGCCGGCACCAGCCCCAATTGCGGCTCGACTGTTCCGCGCCGATCCGCCCCTTCTCGACCAGGGCGACTGAAAGCCCGCGCTTGGCCAGGTAGTAGGCGGTAAAGACGCCAATGATGCCGCCCCCGATCACGACCACGTCAGCCGCGGCCGGCAACGTGGGCGAAGTTTGGATGTGGTTCAGCGGAGGAGACATGATTAATTTCGCTCGATTGAAGCCTGGACGCTTTGAACAACGTAGAACTTCGCCACCCGCTCGCTACTTTCCCAGCCGATCGGTGCGCCCTGCGGCACGAAAAGCGCGTCGCCGGCGCCTAGCGACAGCACGCTGCCATCAGGCGCCGCGAAGCGCACGCTGCCGGCGAGAAGATGCATGAACTCGTTCACGCGATGCGCGCGAACGATCCGGTGGTAGGGCGTCGAATCCCACGTGCCCGCGAGGTACGCCACGCCGTCGTCGGTGAAGACGTTATCGCTACGGCACTGCGGGACCGGGCCCAGCAGCACCTCCGCCGGTAGCGAAGCGGACGGCTTGAAGTTGGCGTCGGCGCGCAGCGGGATCAGCCCGCGCTTCGTCGGTTTGTCGCAAGCGGCCGCGCAAAACACGAAACGCACGCGGGATTCGGCCAGCACGCGCAGCGCCGTACCCGCCCCCATGACAGCACCCGCTTGCGGACCCAGCACCAGCGGTGCCTCGCCGGCTGCTTGCAGAGTGAGCTCTCCTTCCACTACGACGATGGTTTCGATGTGGGGAAAGCTCGCCACGTCGAGTTCACCAATAAAGCTGGCCCGACCCGCGATCATCGAGTCCGGTCCTTCCCAGGCGATTTCGCGATGTCGCGCAAAGGGGTCGTCCTTGCCGAACGCCGCCCTGCGGAACGACGTTAAAAGGGGTGCGCCGTCGGCACGGTGCAGCACGAAGGCCACGGTCATTTTTTTGCTCCTGCGGGTTGCGCGATGATTTCGTTGAAAAGCTGGAACGCAGTACGGGAGGCACTCGGCCTCGGGACCTGGAAGCCAGGGATCGCACTGCTTTCCGGATACCCGTCGATGCCTTTTATTCCATGTTGGCGGCCGCTTCCTGACCGCTTGTATCCGCCGAAAGGGGCATCGGGGCGCGAAGTCGCAAAGGTCTTGTGGCCCGTCTGCGCCACACGTGCAAAACGCGCACTCATGCGGCTACCGTCCCGGTGGTCTGCATGCGGCTGAGTTCCGCAGCCGAGTGGTGACAAAGAATCTCGGCGCCGGATGGCAGCTTTTTGAGCGGCGGCGGCGTGAGGTTGCACTGGCCGTCGATGCGCATCCGGCAGCGCGAGCGGAAGCTGCACAGCGCATTGTTCTCGCTCGACGGTCCCATTGCCGGTAGTTGCGCAAGCGTGAGCGCGCGCCGCGCATCGAGCCAGCCGGGTTGCAATGCCGGTACCGAGTCGACCAGCAGGCCGGTGTACGGGTGATAAGGCGGCGCCGCGAGAACGTCCCGCTGACCCGCTTCCACGCGCCGTCCGGCGTAGAGCACGATCACTTCGTCACAGACCGCGCGCACAGTGGAGATATCGTGGCTGATGAACATATACGACACGCCCAGTTCGCGCCGCAGTTCCGCGAGCAGATCGAGCACCGCCGCGCCGACGACCGTATCGAGCGCCGAAGTGACCTCGTCGCACAGGATCAGCGCGGGATCGGCGGCCAGCGCGCGCGCCAGATTCACGCGCTGCTTCTGCCCGCCCGACAACCCACCCGGCTGGCGCTTCGCGATAGTGGCCGGCAATTTCACCAGATCCAGCAGTTCGAACATGCGTTTTTGCGCCGCCGCACCGCGCAGGCCGTGATAGAAATTCATCGGCCGGGCGAGGATATCGGCGATCGTGCGGCTCGGGTTGAGCGCCGTGTCCGCATTCTGGAACACGATCTGCACGCGCCGGAACTGATCCAGCGTGCGATCGGACAGCTTGGACGGCAGCGGCACGCCGTCGAGCAGCACTTCACCGCGCGCCCGTTCCACCAGACCCGCTACCACGCGCGCGAGCGTCGTTTTGCCCGAGCCCGACTCGCCGATCACACCGAGCGCGGAACCGCGCGGGATCGCCAGACTCACATCGTCCAGCACGCACACGGCCGGAATGCCATCACGGCCGATGCGTCCGTAGCCCGCGTGCAGCCCGCGGATTTCGAGGACCGGCGGCGCGGCTTCGTTGGGTGCCGCAGCGACCTCCGGTTCCTGCCGTCGCGTCGCGGCCAGTAACTGGCGCGTATAGTCGTCGGCGGGCGCATCGAGCACCTGCGCCGTCGTGCCGTTCTCGCGCACGGCGCCGCCGTTCAGCACGACGATGCGGTCCGCCATCTGGGCGACCACGGCAAGATCATGCGACACATACACCGCGGTCGTGCCGAGTTCGCGAATCACCTTCTTGAACGCCGCCAGCACTTCGATCTGCGTGGTCACGTCGAGCGCGGTCGTCGGTTCGTCGAACACGACGACGGATGGATCGGTGATCAGCGCCATGGCCGCCATCACGCGCTGCAACTGCCCGCCCGACACCTGATGCGGATAGCGCGCGCCGATCGTCTCCGGCGAAGGCAACGCCAGCGAACGAAACAGCGCGACCGCCTTCGCGCGTGCAGCAGCCGGCGTCATCAGCTTGTGCAACAGCGCGGGTTCGGTGACCTGATCGATGATCGTTCTCGACGGATTGAAACCCGCCGACGCGCTCTGCGCCACGTAGGCCACCTTGCGTGCCCGAAGCGCGCGGCGTCCGCGCGCATCGAGCGACAGCACCTCGACGTCGCCGATGCGCACCGATCCGCCCGCAATCGAACAGCCCATGCGTGCGTGACCGAGCAGCGACAACGCGATCGTGGTCTTGCCCGAGCCCGACTCGCCGATTAGCGCGAGCACCTCGCCCTTCTTCACGGAGAAATCGACGCCCTTGACGATCTCGACGACCGGGTCCGGCGCCACGCCTGCGACGACGCGCAGGCCTTTCACTTCGATCATGTTCATCACGCGGCTCCCTGTCCACGGCCACCACGGCGCCGCAGGTTGTCGATCAAGAGGTTCACGCCGACGGTCAGCGTTGCAATCGCGATGGCCGGCATCAGCACGGCCGGCGCGCCTTCCGAGAGACCGCCGATGTTCTCGCGTACGAGCGAGCCCCAGTCGGCATTGGGCGGTTGCACCCCCAGGCCGAGAAAGCTCAGGCCGCTCAGCAGCAGCACGATGAACACGAAGCGCAGGCCGAAGTCGGCAAGCATCGGATGAATCATGTTGGGCAGCACTTCGACCCGCGCGATGTAGAAAAGCCCTTCGCCGCGCGCCCTCGCGACCTGCACGTATTCGAGCGTCATCAGGTTGACGGCGAGCGAGCGCGAGATGCGGAACGCGCCGGGAATGTAGGCAAACGCAGCGACCCCCAGCAGTATCGGGATCGACGAGCCGAATGCGGCGACTACCACGAGTGCGAGCACCTTGCTCGGAATCGAGATCACGGCGTCGAACAGACGGCTCAGGACCTCGTCGACCCAGCGTCCGGACACGGCGGCGAGCAGCCCGAAGAATGTGCCGATACTGCTGGCGAGCACCGCCGACGCGAGCGCCAGGCCGACCGTGTACTGGGTGCCGTACAGCACGCGGCTCAGCAGATCGCGGCCCAGATAGTCGGTTCCGAGCAGATGCGCCGCGCTATACGAGCCGAAAACCTCGGTCGATGTGATCGCCCCGCCCTTATACGGCGCGACGAGCGGTCCCAGAAACGCGACGGCGAGCCAGAAGACCACGATCACAAGGCCGAGCAGGCCGAGCACCGAGAAGCGTCTGACCAGACGTTGCAGCACACTGCGCCGCCTGGCGGTGACTTGGGGCAACGGTTCCTGCACGCTGGGATCGCCTTGCGGAGCGTCGTTCTCCGAAACCGCGTAAAGCGCGGTAGCGGCACGGGATTGGGTGGCAGGTCGGTTCATCGTTGACGCAACCTCGGGTTGGATACGATTTGACATAGGTCGGCGATTAGCACGAGCGCCAGATACGCGACGCAGAACACCATCACGCAGCCCTGCACGAGCGGCATGTCGCGGTTCGTGACGGCATCGACCATCAGGCTGGCCAGGCCGGGATAGTTGAAGATCGACTCGACGATCACCACGCCGCCGAACAGGTACGACAGCGACAGCGCGACTGCGTTGGCAATCGGCCCGATCGTATTGGGCAGCACATGGCGCAGCACGACGCGCATCGGCGATGCGCCCTTCAGGATGGCCATCTCGACATACGACGCGTTGAGCTGATCCAGCACGGCCGCACGCGTCATGCGAGCCATCTGCGCGATGATCACGCAGCACAGCGTCATCACGGGCATCGCGTAGATGCGCAGCAGCGCCCCGAACGACGACACGTCGGACAGATACGACAGCGCGGGCAGCCAGCGCAGCTTCACCGCGAAGATCAACACGGCGATCGTAGCGATCAGGAACTCGGGCACCGCGACGGTCGACAAGGTCAGCACATTGAGCGCGCGGTCGAGCAGCGAGCCGCGGAACATCGCCGAGGTAATGCCGATCGCGAGCGCGATGGGCACCGACACGAGCGTCGTCAGTCCGGCCAGCACCAGCGAGTTCGGCAAGCGCGTGGCGATCAGTTCGCGCACCGGCAGGTTGTTCGACAGCGAAGTGCCGAAGTTACCGCTCACGGCGTGCACGAGCCACTGAGCGTAGCGTTGCACGGCCGGCTGATCGAGACCGAACTGGTGACGCAGCGCCGCGACCTGCGCGGGCGTCGCGGCCTGGCCGAGCGCCTGCTGCGCCGCGTCACCCGGCAACAGGCCGGTGAGCGCGAACACCATCGCGGATACGATCAGCAGTGTGAGCAGCGCGAGGCCAAGGCGCGCGGCAATGAGTCGTTGCGCGTGTGCTTTCAAGATTGCCTCCTGGGCTAAAACCGATGGCGCGAACCCGTGGCGCGCCATCGCACCAAACGAACCGCTTTACGCTTCGATTTACGCTTCGAGCCAGACGTGCTCGGCGAAGGTAAAGCCCATCAGCCCCGCAATCGGAATCGAGCCGAGGCCCTTGAGCTTCGTCGTGTGGGCATCGAGCGAGCTGTCGAACTGCGCAATACCGACGCCGCCGCTTTCATGCACCAGCACCTGCATGTCGCCGTAGATCTTCTTGCGCTTGGCCTCGTCGGGTTCGCCACGCGCGGCGACCAGCATCTGGTCGAACTTCGGATCCTTCCAGTTTGCTTCGTTCCACGGCGCGTCGGACTTGAAGAACTGCGTGAACACCACATCCGCGCTAGGCCGCGCGTTGATGTTGCCGTAGCCCAGCGGATGTTTCATCCAGTGATTCGACCAGTAGCCGTCCGCTGGCACGCGGCTGACCTGCAGATTCAGGCCCGCCTGCGGGGCGACCTGCTGGAGCAGCATCGCCATTTCGACCGAACCGTCTGCGGCCGGGGACGCGAAGATCTGCAGCGGCGCGCTGCCGAGCTTGGCCTTCTGGAAATAGAACCTGGCCTTGTCCGGATCGAACGTCCGCTGCGGCAGGCCCGCGAGATAGTACTTATTGGTCGGATCGATCGGCTGGTCGTTGGCGATCGTGCCGAAGCCGCGGAACACCGCACGGTGGATCTGCTCGCGATCCAGCAGGTACTTCATGCCGCGGCGGAAATCCTCGTTGCCGGTAATGCCACCTTCGTCGCGCATGATCAGGTCCGTATAGGTGCCCGTCTTCGTCTCCAGCACCGCATAGCCGGGCGTGCTCTTGATGCGCTCGGTCGAGTTCGGCGTGACCGCGTTGATCAGTTGCACGTCGCCCGATAGCAGCGCATTCACGCGCGACGATTCGTCGCCAATGCCGATCAGTTCGATCTCGTCCAGATGCGGCAGACCGCTCTTCCAGTAGTTCGGGTTGCGCACGCCGACCGTACGCACGCCGGGCGAGAATTCCTTCACCTTGTAGGGACCCGTACCGACAGCCGTTTTGAAATCCTTCGTGCCGTCCTTGATGATCAGAAAGTGCGACGTGGCAAGGATGACGGGCAGGTCGGCATTCGCACCCTCCAGCGTGATCGTCACCTGGTTGGGGCCGGTGGCCTTCACGTCCTTGATCTGGTCGGCGAGCGTCTTCGCCTTCGATGCCGTGGCCGGGTCCTTGTGGCGCATGATCGAATAGATGACGTCGGCGGGTGCGAGCGGCTTGCCGTCGTGAAACTGCACGCCTTTCCTGAGCGTCACGACCCAGACCACCGCGTCCTTCGTCTCCACCGATTCGGCGAGCGCCATTTTCGCGCCAAGGTGTGAGTCGAGTTCGGTAAGCCCGTTGTACACCATATTGGCGCGAACGTAGTCGGTGCTGTTTGCGCCCTTCGCGGGATCGAGCGTATCGGCGGCCGATGCTGACTGCGACGCCACGCGGATCTTGCCGCCCTGCTTCGGCGTGCCCTGCGCGAATGCCGCACCGGTCCTCGCGAGGAGTCCCGCGCCGGTCAGCGACATCACGCCGCCCGCGGCGAGCGCACGGAGGACGTCGCGCCGGGAGGCGCCGCGCTGCGTCAGTTCTTCGAGCTGCACCTGCTGCGATTTATCGATTTTCATGGTCTCTCCGGATAGGACGGTCTTGGGGGATTCGACAGCTCTAACGCTGTCTGTCTGTCAATAAAAGACATCTTTGATCTGGTAATAAGCGCCCACGAGCGGCAAAAACCACGGCTTGCCGGTATGTCCCGGAATCGCCGGCCAGGCGAAGTCGCGCCACGGGTTGGCTGCCGCATCGCCGCCCATCACGTCGGCCATGACCTGGCCCATGTGCGTCGACATCTGCGTGCCGTGGCCGCTGTAGCCCATCGAAAAGTAGATGCCGTCGTGCTGACCTGCGCGCGGCAGGCGGTCCGCCGTGATATCGACCAGCCCGCCCCAGCAATAGTCGATGCGCGCATTCGCGAGGCTCGGGAACATCTGCGCGAGGTTCGCCTTCAGGATGCGCCCGCTCTTCGCGTCAGACGGTTGCTCCGATGCCGTGAAGCGCGCCCGTCCCCCAAATAGAAGCCGTGAGTCCGGCGTCACGCGAAAGTAGTTGTGCATCAGGCGGCTCGTCACATACGAACGACGGTTCGGCAAAAGCTGCGCGAGCTCCGCCGCCGGCAACGGTTCGGTCACGACGATGAACGAACCGACCGGCGCCATGCGCCGCCGATACCATCCGAACGGCCCATGGCGCGACGGCCCCGTCGCGATCAGCACTTGGCTCGCGCGCAGTTCGCCGCGCGCCGATACGATGCGATAGACGCCGGCTTCCTTTTCGATGCGCGTCACTTCTGCGTTGTCGAAAAGGCGCGCGCCGCTGCGGGCTGCCGCGTTCGCCAGCCCCACCGCGAACTTGCCCATGTGCATCTGGCCGCCGCGCTTTTGCAGCAAGCCGCCGTAGAAATTATCCGAGCCGACTTCGCTGCGGATGCGCTCGCCGCCGATCAGCTCGACATCGGCATCGACCTCACGACGGATCAGTTCGGCGGTCTTTTCGAGGTGCGCCAGATGATGCGGCTTCGACGCAAGTTTCAGCTTGCCCGAAGCGAGGTAGTCGCAGTCGATCTGCTCCTCGCGGATCAGGCGCTCCACCGTAGAGACCGCTGCGACATACGCCTGGTAACAGCCACGTGCGCGCTCTGCGCCGAGCTGCGCATGAAGCGCGACGTAATCCTGCGCCACGCCGGTGTTGCACTGGCCGCCGTTGCGCCCCGAGGCGCCGCCGCCGATGCGGCCCGCCTCGAGTACGGCAACCGCCGCGCCGCGCTTCGCGAGCGCCAGCGCCGCTGAGAGGCCCGTAAAGCCGCCGCCGATCACCGCGACATCGACGGGACCTTCGGCCGGTCCCTCGCTCACCGCGTGGCAGGCTGGCGCGGTGTCGAGCCAGTAGGAATCGAGCTTCATCGTGCGTCCTCGGTATGGCGATGGCTTGCGCAGTGGCGTTCCCGGATGCGTGCTCAGAGGCCAAGCAGCGTGGCAAGACCGCCGATGTCGTTGACCTCGTAGTAGTCGTAATACGGCGTGGACGGTTCGTGGCCGCGGTTGATGAACGCCTTGTGCTTCACACCCAGGTCGTGCGCGGTCATCAAGTCGTAGCGCAAGCTCGACGACACATGCAGCACGTCTTCCGGATTGCAGTCCAACTGGTTGAACATGTACTCGAAGCCCTGCATGCGCGGCTTGTACGACTGCGCCTGCTGCGCGGTGAACACCTTATGGAACGGCGCACCGAGCTTGTCGACGTTGCTCTGGATCTGGTCGTCCGAGGCATTCGACAGAGCCACGAGCTTGTACTTCTTCGCGAGCCGCGAGAGACCTTCCGGGACGTCCGGGTGCGGGCCCCAGGTCGGTACGGCCCGATAGAACTTCTCGGCCTCGCTCTCGTTGAATGCAACGCCCATCCGCTGGCACGTGCGGCGCACCGAATTCACGACCACGTCGCGATACGGCTTCCATGCACCGAGCACTTCATCGAGCCGATAGCCGGCGAAGAACGCGACGAACCTCTCCATCTGCGCACCTTGCAAACGGTCCCCGTAAATCTCGCGAGCCAGCTCGGCCATGCGGAACTTCGTCAGCGTGCCATAGCAGTCAAAGGTGATGTACTTCGGCTCGAAATCGATCATGGTGATAGTCCTATCGTAAGGTGAACGTTGAAGTTCGGTGGCGAGTAAAAGAACCTTCTTCCTGTCGAGTATTTAACCAGCGCAAAAAGTCAGGGTGTCGCTGATTTGAGTGGGCAAAAAACACAATCCATCTGTTGTTAGGGACTCTAACAGCACAGTCTGCGGTGAACGGCCCAAGACGGTTGCTGTGTCGGGTTTGTACTGAGTGAAGGTTCCATCGAGACCGTCGAACGCACTGCAATGCGCCAGGGCGAATCACGTTGGATGAACCATGGCTGCAATGCCTCTTGCGAGTCAGGATGAAACTGCCGCAGCGCCTGCAAGGCTTCCA
The DNA here is from genome assembly GCF_014201025.1 of Paraburkholderia sp. MM5384-R2. Classification (NCBI taxonomy): domain Bacteria; kingdom Pseudomonadati; phylum Pseudomonadota; class Betaproteobacteria; order Burkholderiales; family Burkholderiaceae; genus Paraburkholderia; species Paraburkholderia sp. MM5384-R2. The sequence goes on along the minus strand of NZ_JACHDI010000025.1, from coordinate 37,725 downwards.
CCAACCGTGCTCACAGCCATTGCCGGAGAGACGGACGCACCGTCGATCGCCCTGTCGAGCGCGTGCGATTCCGATCCGCTGTCTCTCAGACCACAGAACAAGATCACGACCGCATGTCGATCAGCACACTCTTGAAACGCAGATTCGCTTCGTAAGCCTGCCGACCGAGATCCTTGCCGATACCGGAGCGCTTGTAGCCGCCCGTCGGGATGATGAAGTCGCTGGTTCGTCCATAGCGGTTGACCCACACCGTGCCCGCTTCGATGCCACGTACGAAGCGCAGCGCGCGGCCGATGTCCGCGGTATGCACGCCCGCCGCGAGACCGTAGTCGGCGTGCTGGGCGAGTTCGAGCGCCTCGTCGTCCGTATCGAAGGTTTGCACCGTGAGCACGGGCCCGAACACTTCCTCGCGCACGGCTTCGGATTGCTGCGTGACGTCGGCAAGAATCGTCGGCGAGTAGAACGCGCCGGACATTCCGCCGTCCATGCGTTTGCCGCCGTAGCACAGAGTCGCGCCATGCTTGATGGTGCGCTCCACAATCGCTTCGACGCGCGCTGCCTGGGCCTCGGAGATGATCGGTGCCAGCGTGGTGTCCGGCCGCCAGGTCGCGCCAGCCCTTAGCTCCGCGAACACCTGCTGGATTCGTGCGGTCAGTTCGTCCGCAATCGAGCGTTCGACCAGCAGCCTCGAGCCCGCGTTGCACACCTGTCCTGCGTTGCCCGAGATCGCACCGGCGATGCGGCGCGCCACGTCGTCAAGGCGCGGTGCATCCGCGAAAACGAGTTGCGGGCTCTTGCCGCCCAGCTCGAGCGTAACGGGCTTGGTGCCGCTCTCGGCGCACGCGGCCATGATTGCCGCGCCCGTGCGGGTGGAGCCGGTGAACGTCACCTTGCCGATGCGCGGGTGCCGCACGAGCGCGTCGCCCGTGGTGCGGCCGTCGCCCTGCACAACGTTGAAGATGCCCGCCGGCACGCCCGCGGCGACCGCGAGTTCGGCCAGGCGCAGTGCCGAAAACGGCGTCATCTCCGAAGGCTTCAGCACTACCGCGTTGCCCGCCGCCAGCGCGGGCGCGATCTTCCACGAAGCCATTACCAGCGGAAAATTCCACGGCGCAATCGCGGCGATCACGCCATACGGCTCGGCGATCGTCATGCCCAGATGGTCGTGATCGGTTGCTGCCACGTCGCCGCCGATCTTGTCCGCGAACTCCGCGTAAAAACGGATGCCTTCGGCCGTGAACGGCACGTCCCAAGCGAACGCATCACGGACCGGGCGGGTCGAGCCGAGCGCTTCGAGCGGGGCGAGCGTTTCAGTGTCGGCGGCAACCAGGTCCGCGAAGCGGCGCAGGATGCCGGCGCGCTCGCGCGGCGCCATGCTGGCCCAGCCGCTCGTCTTGAACGCGGCCCACGAGTCCTCTACGGCACGGTCGATCATAGCGGCATCGGCGAGCGGCACTGTGGCATAGACGACGCCATCGGACGGCCGCGCCACGTCGATCCGCTGAGTACCTTCATCGACATAGCGCCCGCCGATGAAGTGTCCCCTGCGCACCACGATCTTGCCCGGATCGAAACTGTCCATTTGAGTCTCCCGTTCCCTTTGATTCATGCTGTGAATGTCGAAGAAATCATATGCCCGGCGGGTCCCCATATGTCACTGACAAAAAGCGAGATTCAGCAGATCCCGCGGGTTTTGAATGCCGCAACAGCGCGTTTTGCATCGAATTTGCGCGAGCTCAGTCAAGGTCGTAGACAACGCCGCATCGTAATGCGAGAGTGGCGGCGTGATTTTTTGCAAGGAGGCCGGCATGTCCGACCCAACGGAAACCCGCACGGAGAAGCTCGCGCTCTCATATCGGCCCTTCACCGACAACGACCTCGCCGCGGCTTATGCGCTATCGAGCCAGATCAACTGGCCGCATCGCGTGGATGATTGGCGCTTCGTCGCGCAGGCGGGCGAAGGGTTCGTCGCCGAAGACGCAAGCGGTGTCGTCGGCACGGCGCTGTGCTGGAAATACGGAGGCAACCATGCTTCGCTCGGCATGGTGATCGTGTCGCCTGAACGCCAGGGGCACGGCATCGGGCGCAAGCTGATGGAACTGTTGCTCGAAGCACTGGGCGACAGAACCACGCTGCTTCACGCCACCGTCGCCGGCAAGCCGCTGTACGAAAAACTTGGCTTTGCGCAGATCGGTACGATCAATCAGCACCAGGGCGCCGCCTTTCAGCCACCGCTGGTTTCACTGCCGCCGGGCGAACGGCTGCGCCCGCTCGGGGCGAACGACACCCCCCAGCTGATCGCGCTCGCCTCGCGTGCGAGCGGCCTCGATCGCAGTGCGCTGCTGCCGTCGCTGCTGGAACTCTCCGACGGTATCGCGCTGGATCGCGACGGCGAACTGCTCGGTTTCGCGCTGTTCCGGCGCTTCGGACGCGGCTACGTGATCGGGCCGGTGGTCGCGCCCGACTCCGAGGATTCGAGCCGCGCGAAGGCCCTCATCAGCCATTGGCTCGCACGCAATGAGGGGGTGTTCGTGCGCATCGATACGCCGGGCGAAAGCGCATTTTCCGAATGGCTCGATGGGCTCGGCCTCATGCGCGTCGATACCGTGGCGAAGATGGCGCGCAACGGCTCGCTGTGCGCCGATGATGACGTGAGGCAATTCGCGATCATCAATCAGGCGCTCTGCTAACGCGATGACGTTTCTCTACAAAGCCGATCCGGCGCGTGGCGAACAATGGGCGCGACTCTTTGCGCAGAAAGCGCCGCAAATCGAGTTTCGCCTGTGGCCCGACATCGGCGACCCGGCTTCGATTCGCTACCTTGCAGCCTGGCAGCCGCCCGAAGACCTGGCGCGCACGTTGCCCAATCTCGAAGTGGTGTTTTCCGTCGGCGCAGGCATCGATCAGTTCGATCTGTCGCGTGTGCCGCAGCATCTGCCAGTCGTGCGCATGATCGAGCCGGGCATCGTCGAGGGGATGGTCGAGTATGTGACCCAGGCGGTGCTGACGATCCACCGCGATCTGTTCGATTACGCGCAGTACCAGACGGCACGCGAGTGGCGCGAGATGCCGGTGCGCGCGGCCGCCTCGCGGCGCATCGGCGTGCTTGGGCTAGGCGTGCTCGGCACCGCCGTGCTGGAACGCTTGCGACTCTTCGGCTTTCCGTGTGCGGGTTGGAGCCGCAAACCGCGCACGCTGGACGGCATCGATTGCTATGCGGGAAGCGAAGCGCTCACCGCGTTCCTCGCCCGCACGGATGTGCTGGTCTGCCTGCTGCCGCTCACCGAGGCGACGCGCGGACTCCTGAACGCGAAGCTCTTCGCTGCGTTGCCGCGAGGCGCGTCGCTCGTGAATGTCGGGCGCGGACCGCATCTGAATCAGGACGATCTGCTCGCTGCGCTTGCGAGCGGCCAGCTTCGCAACGCAATCCTCGACGTCACCGATCCCGAGCCGTTGCCTGCCACGCATGCGCTGTGGGGGCATCCGTGCGTGCGCATCACGCCGCACATCGCGAGCGCGACGCGGCCTGACACCGCAGTCGACGTGGTGCTCGACAACATCCGCCGCCATTGCGCCGGCGAGCCGCTGCTGGGTGAAATCGACCGCAGCCGCGGCTATTAGATCCGCCAGGACGCTCGCAGCAGAAAATGCTGCGAGCGCATCATAAAACGCGGCATCCGCGCTTTTACAGCGATGTTTTGACGGCACGTTCACATGCGCTCACTCGGTATGATGGAATCCTCCACAGCCCGCCCCGATACGGAACCAACCATGCCGATTCAATCACTCATCGACGCTGACCGCAGGCATCTGATCCACCCGGTAGTCAGCTATCGCGCGCACGAAGCGCGTGGCGTAACCATCCTCGATTCCGCGCACGGCGTGTTCCTGCGTGATATTCAGGGCAACGAACTGCTCGATGCGTTCTCAGGCCTCTGGTGCGTGAACGTCGGTTACGGGCAGGAAAGCATTGTGAGAGCCGCCAACGAGCAGATGGCGCGCCTGCCTTATGCGACCGGATACTTCCACTTCGGCTCCAGGCCTGCAATCGAGTTGGCCGCCAGGCTCGTCGAACTGTCGCCGGCTTCGCTGCAGCACGTGTATTTCACGCTCGGCGGCTCCGACGCCGTCGATTCCGCGCTGCGCTTCATCACGCATTACTTCAATGCGACAGGCCGTGCATCGAAGAAGCACATCATCGCGCTCGAGCGCGGCTATCACGGCTCGTCGTCGATCGGTGCGGGGTTGACTGCGCTGCCGGTGTTCCATCGGAACTTCGACATGCCGCTGCCGAATCAGCATCACATCGCGTCGCCCTATGCGTACCGCAATACGTTCGAGGATGACGCCGCGCTGATCGCCGCGTCGGTCGCCGCGTTGGAAGCGAAGGTTGCAGCACTCGGCGCCGAGAACGTCGCCGCGTTCTTCTGCGAGCCGATCCAGGGCTCCGGCGGGGTCATCGTGCCGCCCGTCGGCTGGCTCAAGGCGATGCGCGAAGCGTGCCGCAAGCTCGACATTCTGTTCGTCGCCGACGAGGTCATCACCGGGTTTGGGCGAACCGGCCCGTTGTTCGCGTGCGAAGCTGAAGACGTCGAGCCTGACCTGATGACAGTCGCGAAAGGGCTCACCGCCGGCTATGCGCCGATGGGCGCGGTGCTGATGTCCGATGCCGTGTACCAGGGCATCGCGGATGGCGGCGATGCGTCGGCGGCGATCGGCCACGGCCACACCTATTCGGCGCATCCGGTGAGCGCCGCGATCGGCCTGGAAGTGATACGGCTCTATCAGGAAGGCGGCCTGCTCGCCAACGGCGTCGCACAGGCGCCGCGCTTCGCACAGGGGCTCGACGCGCTGCTCGCGCATCCGCTCGTCGGCGATTCGCGTCACCGGGGGCTGCTCGGCGCACTCGAACTCGTGTCGGACAAGGGGACGAAGCAGGGCTTCGATCCGTCCCTCGGCCTGCCTGACCGGATCGCTGCTGCCGCCTATAAGAACCGCCTGGTGTTCCGCGCATTCGGCGACAACGTGCTTGGCTTTGCACCTGCGCTTTGCTATGCGGAAAGCGATTTCGAACTGATGTTCGAGCGGCTCGAGAGAACGCTCGACGACGTGCTCGCGCAACCCGACGTGCGTGCCGCGTTGCGATCCTGCCCCGAGGCCGCAACCCGCGCGGTTGCGTGATAAGACCGGGAACAACTTCGAAATGCGGCATAGAGACCATCACCATGAGCATTGGCTGCAAGCTCGATCGCCTCGATCTACGGATACTTTCGCAACTGCAAAAGAGCGGCCGTATCACGAACGTCGAGCTTGCCGACGCGGTGGGTCTATCGCCGAGTCCGTGCCTGATTCGGGTGAAGCGGCTGGAGCAAGCGGGCTATATCGTTGGATATGGCGCGCGGATCCAGCTGGAAAAGCTCGGCGACTTGCAGGTGGTGTTCACCGAAGTGACATTGACGGACCATCATCGCGAGGACTTCATCGAGTTCGTGGCGGCAATCCGCAATGTCGACGAGATTGTCGAGTGCCATCTGGTGAGCGGCGGATACGATTACCTGCTCAAGTTCGTGACGCGCAGCGTCAGTCATTATCAGAACATTATCGAACAACTGCTCGAACGCAATATTGGCATCGAGAAGTACTTCAGCTACGTGGTCATCAAGTCGCCGTTCGTGAAGACGCACTACCCGCTCGAGACGCTCTTTTCGCACAACGACCGGTAAGGCGTAAAGATTGGGCACTGGCGCTGTCCTTGCGAAAACCCGCGTCAATCCTCACACACCATGCGAGCCGCACGGCAATACCGCTCATGCGTTGGTCTTACGGGAACGGCGTGCCTCGGCGCGCAGCCGCCGTGCCTCGGCAGTCCATTTGCGACGAGCGGTGACTTTGCGCCGATCCGTAGTGATGCTAGTCAAAAGCACGAACCTGACTTTGTTGACTGACTTTGTTGAAATTGATCTCTAACGACTTGAAGCGGAGACTCGCATGAATCGCAAACCATACCGTATTGCAGTGATTCCTGGCGACGGCATCGGCAAGGAAGTAATGCCCGAAGCGCTGCGCGCGCTCGACGCCGTCAGCCAGCGTTTCGGCATCGGACTCGAATACACGCATATCGAATGGGCGAGCTGCGACTACTACGCACAGCACGGCCAGATGATGCCTGACGACTGGAAGGCGCAGCTCGCGAACGCCGATGCGATCCTGTTCGGCGCCGTCGGCTGGCCGGACACCGTGCCCGATCACGTCTCGCTGTGGGGCTCGCTGCTGAAGTTCCGCCGCGAGTTCGACCAGTACATCAATCTGCGTCCCGCGCGTCTGTTCGACGGCGTGCCGTCGCCGCTCGCCAATCGCAAGCCGGGCGACATCGACTTCATGATCGTGCGCGAGAACACCGAGGGCGAGTATTCGTCGGTGGGCGGGACGATGTTCGAAGGCACCGAGCGCGAAGTCGTGATGCAGCAGTCGATCTTCACGCGCAAGGGCTCCGAGCGCGTGCTGAAGTTCGCGTTCGATCTCGCACAGCGCCGGGAGAAGAAGATCACGGTGGCGACGAAGAGCAACGGCATTTCGATCAGCATGCCATGGTGGGACGCGCGTGCCGCCGAAGTGGCCGCGCTTTATCCCGACGTGGCGTGGGACAAGCAGCACATCGACATCCTGTGCGCGCGCTTCGTGCTGCAACCGGACCGCTTCGATGTCGTCGTGGCAACCAATCTCTTTGGCGACATCCTGTCGGACCTGGGCCCCGCTTGCACGGGCACGATCGGCATCGCGCCGTCGGGCAATCTGAACCCGGACCGCGCGTTCCCATCCCTGTTCGAGCCCGTGCACGGATCGGCGCCAGACATCGCCGGCAAGAACATCGCCAACCCGGTCGCGATGATCTGGTCGGCGGCGATGATGCTCGACTTCCTCGGCAAAGGTCAGGGCGCGGAGCGCGAGGCCCACGATGCGATGCTCGCTGCGATCGAAGCCGTGCTGAAGGAAGGGCCCCATACGGGCGACCTCGGCGGGCGCGCAAACACGACGGATGTAGGCAAGGCGGTTGCCGCACGGCTTGCCTGACATTGCAAAGGAGCTTCTGATGAGCAAGACATATGCACTGAGCGATCTGATTCGCGCGGATAATTTCATCGACGGCCAATGGGTGCCCGCCGCGAGCGGCAAGCGCTTTGCGGTGACCGACCCGGCCACAGGCGAACGGATCGTCGAGGTGGCCGACAGTGGGCCCGCCGACGCGCGCGCCGCGACGGACGCCGCCGCACGCGCCTTCCCCGCATGGCGCGACGCGCTGCCGAAGGAGCGCGCGGCGGTGCTGCACCGCTGGCACGACCTGATGATCGAGAATGCCGACGAACTCGGCCGACTCATCTCGCTCGAACAGGGCAAGCCGCTTGCAGAAGGGCGCGGCGAAGTGCTGTACGGCGCCTCGTATGTTGCGTGGTTCGCCGCGGAAGCCACGCGCGTCTACGGCGACATCATTCCGAACCAGCAGCGCGGCAAGCGCATGACGGCGGTGAAAGAGCCCGTGGGTATCGTCGCTGCGATCACGCCCTGGAACTTCCCACTGGCGATGATCGCGCGCAAGATCGCGCCCGCGCTTGCGGTGGGCTGCACAGTCGTCGGCAAGCCGGCCGAGGATACGCCGCTCACCGCGCTCGCGCTCGTGCTGCTCGCGCACGAGGCCGGCGTGCCGGCGGGTGTGCTGAACCTGATCACGGCATCACGGGAGAACGCCGTGCCCGCCGTGGCCGACTGGCTCGCCGACAGCCGCGTGCACAAAATCACGTTCACCGGCTCGACCGCGGTGGGCAAGTATCTGGCTCGCGAGTCGGCAGGCACGCTCAAGAAGCTCTCGCTGGAACTCGGCGGCAATGCACCGTTCATCGTCTTCGACGACGCCGACCTGGACGCGGCCGCAACCGGTCTTATGGCGGCCAAGTTCCGCAATGGCGGACAGACCTGCGTGTGCCCGAATCGGGTGTACGTGCAATCGGGCGTGTATGAGAAGTTCGCCGATCTGCTCACGACGCGCGTGGCGGCCCTGAAAGTCGCACCCGCCACCGATGCGGCCGCGCAGATCGGCCCGATGATCAACGCGCGCGCCATCGACAAGATCGGCCAACACGTCGACGATGCCGTGAGCCGCGGCGCGCGGGTGCTGACGGGCGGCAGGCGCCTCACGGAACTCGGCCCGAACTACTACGCGCCCACCGTGCTGGCGGACGCAACCAAGCAGATGCAGCTCAGCTGCGAGGAGACGTTCGGGCCGGTGGCGCCGCTTTTTCGCTTCGATACCGAGGACGAAGCCATCGGCGCCGCCAACGACACGCCGTTTGGCCTCGCCTCTTATTTCTATAGCCAGGACGTGCGCCGCATCGACCGCGTCGCGCGACGGCTCGAAGCCGGCATCGTCGGCATCAACGAGGGCGCGCTTGCGAGCGAGGCCGCACCCTTCGGCGGCGTGAAAGAATCGGGTTACGGCCGCGAAGGGTCCAAGTATGGGCTCGACGACTATCTGTCGATCAAATATCTTTGCCAGGGTGGTCTCGAATGAGCACGCCCGCCTATCCGATCGAAGTCGCGTTCCCCGATATCTCGATGCACGAATGCAGCGGGACCGGCATTCCCTACCTGCACAGCTTCGACTCGGGCGTGCCCGGAGCGCATGTGATGATCAATGCGCTCACGCATGGCAACGAGGTATGCGGCGCGATCGCGGTCGATGCGCTGCTGCGCGGCGAAATTGCGGCCGCGTCGCGGGCGTCTTACGCTCGCCTTCGCGAAGGTTGCAGCCTATAGGCGTTTCGATGCGGCGAAGCCCGACGCCGCGCGTTTCGTCGATGAGGATTTCAACCGCGTGTGGACGCGCGCGGTGCTGGACGATACGTCGCGAAGCTCAAGCGAACTCGAAAGAGCCCGCGAGATACGCCCGGTGATCGATTCGGTCGATCTGCTCCTCGACCTGCATTCAATGCATGAAAAAAGCGCGCCGCTCATCGTCGCCGGTCCGCTCGACAAGGGTATCGAACTGTCGTTGAAACTCGGCGCGCCCGCCACCGTGATATGCGACGAGGGCCACCGCGAAGGCCGCCGCATGCGCGATTACGAAGCGTTCGTAGACCCCGGCAGTCAGAAGAACGCCCTGCTGATCGAATGCGGCCAGCATTGGGAAGCGAGCGCCGTTGCCGTCGCCCGCGACGTCACCGCGCGCTTCCTCAAGCTCTCGGGCGTGGTCGATGCGGAAGACCTACCGCAACGGTGGTTTGCCCCGCTGCCCAACGAAATGCGCGTTGTGCGGGTGACCTAGGCGGTTGTCGCCGACAGCGTCGACGTCAAGTTTGCGGGCACCTACACCGGTCTCGAAGTGTTCGAGAAGGCGGGTAGCGTGATCGGCTGGTCGAACGGCGAGCCGGTGCGCACGCCTTACGATCACTGCGTTCTCGTCATGCCCTCGCTCAGGCAATTGCGCCCTGGCGTGACCGTCGTGCGGCTCGGCAGGATCGCGCAACGCACCGCGACTTCGCACTGATCCTTTATCCGTCGTCTGAGTAAATCAACGTCGAAAATCAGCAGGTCAAGCAAAGCAGCGGGCTCAGCGGCGCTGACGGCAGCGCGGCACGATCTTCTGCATGTGATGGAAAAAACCCATCATCCGTGCGGTTTGATCTGCCTGAACAACGGCACAGGCCGCCTGTTAAAGGGTCAATTGGCTTCGGCTTTGCAGATGCGACCCGCGCCGAAATCAGAACAGGACCAGAAACATGCTTGCAGGTACTACATGCGAAATGAACGCCGGCGTAGACTGGGCACAGGTGCGCGAGTCGTATCCCGCGCAGCATCCGCTGCTCAATCTGAACAATGCAGCCGTCAGTCCGCCACCGCTCGTCGTCGAGCAGGCGGTCATCGACGCCTACCGCTTCGTCAGCAAAAATCCCGACATCAACATGTGGACCGGCCTCGACGCGAAGCTTCCGGACATCAAGCGGCAGTTGGCGACACTCGCCGATTGCTGCGCGGAAGAGATCGCGCTCAACCGCAATGCGAGTGAAGGCCTTAGCGTTGCAATTTTCGGCATCGCCTTATCGGCTGGCGAACGCGTGCTCGTGTCGCCGTGGGACTACCCGAGCGCACTGGGCGGATGGCAACAGCGCCAGACGCGCGAGGGCGTTGTCGTCGACACAGTGACGTTCGATCTGCTAGCAAGCGATGAAGAAATCGTCGCCGCGTATTCGTCCGCGATCCGTCCTGCCACGCGCGTGCTGCACACCTAACGCATATGATTCACTGGACAGGCAGAGTGCTTCCTGTCGCGCGCCTGTGTGCGCTCGCGAGGGAGCGCGGGATTATTACCATCGTCGACGCAGCGCAATCTTTCGCGCAGATGCCCATCAGCTTTCGCGAGCTCGGCTGTGATTTCTTTGTGACGAGCCTGCATAAATGGCTCGGCGCGCCCGTCGGCAACGGCATGCTGATCGTCAATCGTCAACGGATAAGCGAAACCTGGCCGTTGCTCGCACCGTTCGATACCACGCCCGCCACCGTGGATAAGTTCGATCACTGGAATCTTGGCACCTATAACTCGGCGTTGCAGGCCGGCATCGAACCGGCCATTCGTTTTCATCAGGCGATCGGTGTCGCGAATATTCATGCGAGGTTAAGTGCGCTCACCCGCTACTGGACATCGCGCACCGCTGACATTGATGGCTTGCGCATTCACACGCCGCTCGAGGCCGATACGCTCGGCGCGGTGAGCCTGTTTTCTATCGACGGCATCGATGCGGCGCGCCTCGAACGCACTTTGCGGCAATCGTTCTCGGTCCATGTTAAATACCGGCGCGTCGGGCAGCTGGAAGGTCTGCGTGTGTCGCCGCATATATACATGAACGAAGCGGACCTGGATGTATTCGTTGATGCACTGCACGCGGGCGTCAAGGACGCTGACTGAGCCGGTCGTTGTCGCCGCACTGGTCTGAGTGACCGGTCGCGCGCTGCCGGTCACTGCCTTGCGAGGTTCCCGGCGCATGCGCCCTTGCATGAGGCATGCATGCACATCAAAAATAGTCGCTCGTCGCGGCGTTAGGTTGAGCATTCGGATCTCATTTCATCACCGCGAGCGCATGCCGCTCTGACTGTTGTGGTAGAAGTCGAAGCCTGGTCTTTTCGTGCGGCTTCACTTCTGCACGGGTATAGAAGCCTGTGGGTCGGCGCGATAGCGCAATCCGTCGACAAACAGAGCCACCAACCTCCGGGCGTCGGGAGGATCGGGACATTCAAGCGGAGCGCACAGGGCAGCCACCGCGCACAAAAGTTCGTCGGGCTGTATTCCGTTGCGAATGTCGGCGAGCCGCCACCCCGGCGCTCACGCGTGTCGTCAACCAGACTGAAAACTGTTTATCGGGCAGAGTGAATACGATTCCCGAGCGAATTGTCGAACGCATAGCAGCCACGATCCGGGCGGGCGTTCGGTAATGAGGGTCGGCCGGGATTCATTAATACCTGAAGCTTCAGGTATTTGGGAATGCCGGCCAACCCTCACTTCCGTCCTGACACAGCTTGCGCCGCGAACATCCGATTCGCATTCACCTGATGACGACGGGCAACTCCAGAGACGGCCGCTCCGGGCTCGAAGGTCACACGCGCGGTCGCGAGTTTCTCCTCGACAGAGCGGGGCCGGCGCTGTTCGGTCTCCGGCGGAACTTCCATGGATTCCATACAAGAGAGCTGGCCACGTCCTTCGCACCACCTCAAAAGCTGTCTCCCTGCCCAGTCCGAGGAGCGCCTAGTCTCGCCCCATCCAGGGGTTCCCCTGGCTGACGGCCCGTCTGCGATGGTATTAAATAAATCAACTTGATTTAATTAGTCGTCACTGCAGTATCCGTCGGAGGAGCAGCGTGAGAAGTCCTCATATCGGTCAAGGCAGCAATTCGGCGAATGTGCGGCGTTACAACGAGCGTCTCCTCTTGCAGGCGCTACGTCGCACAGAGCCCGCCTCAAAAGCCGACCTGGCCCGCCAGGCGAACCTGACGAACACCGCGGTGGGCAGCATCATCGCGTCACTCGGCGAGGCAGGACTGATCGAATTCACCGGCCGCCGCCTGGAAGGCCAGCGGGGCCAGCCCGCTTCGCTGATCCGCCTGCACCCGCGCGGCGCCTTCGGCATCGGCGTGCGGCTCGACCGCACCAGCATGGAGACGGTGCTGGTGAGTTTTGCCGGAGAGATGCTGGCTAGGCGCGCACACGACATGGTGTTGCCTCATCCTGCAAAAGTGCTCGAAATCGTGCAGGACGATATTCAGAAAATCCTTCAGGTGCTCACGCCACACGAGCGCGAACGGCTGGCCGGCGTCGGCGTTGCCCAGCCGTACAACCTGGGCAGTTGGCTGCGCGAGCTTGGCCTGCCGGCTGACACGTTCCGTGCCTGGGACGGAGTGGACTTCGCGGGCGAGCTGGGGCGGGCCGTGTCGCTGCCCGTGTTCAGCGAGAACGACGGCAACGCTGCGGCCATCGCGGAGTTGTTCTACGGCTACGGGCGGCAATCGGACGATTTCCTCTACCTGTTTATCGGGCCGGCGATCGGCGGCGGCATCGCCGTCGACGGCGACTGTCTGCGCGGCGTGAGCGGCAATGCGGGCGACATCGGCGTCATGCCGGTTCCACCTAGTCGCCTGCCGTCAGCGCTCCAGCCCAGCGGGCAATGGGACATCCTGCTTTCACGCGCGTCCCTCAACGCGCTCGCACGGCATCTGCGCTACAGCGGCGAATCGATTGAAAAGCGGGCGGACCTCGAAGCCTGCCTGGCGCGCGATCTGCCAGCCGTCAATGAATGGATCGACGATTGCATCGATGCGCTTGCCCCCGCCCTGCGCTCGATGCTGTGCGTGCTCGACGTTCCGGTGGTCATTCTTGACGCTGACGTCGACTGCGGCCTGCTCAGTACGCTGATGACGCGCCTGCGCACCGCCATGATCGCGGCTGCGCCGGAGGCGCGTGGCACCCCGGAGCTGGTCCAAGGTACCTTTGGGCCGGAAGCTAGCGCGCTCGGCGCGGCGACGCTGCCGATGTTCTTCAACTTTTCGCCGCGCACAGGAATTCTCAAAGGCGCGGGTACTACACCCCAGGAGGTGACCCATGTCCAGTTCTGAATCCCGGCCCGCGCTGCTGGAGATGCGCGGCATTAGCAAAACCTTCCCCGGTGTGCGCGCACTCGACAACGTGCATCTCACCGTGTACCCAGGCGAAGTGCATTCGCTAATGGGCGAAAACGGCGCGGGTAAGTCCACCCTGATGAAAATCCTCTCGGGCGCTTATCAGGCCGACTCAGGCGGACAGATTCTTATCGACGGCAAGGCCGAGGTCATTAACGGCCCACTCGCGGCGAGAGCACTGGGTGTGGCGGTCATTTACCAGGAATTAAGCCTCGCGCCCAATCTGTCGGTCGCCGAAAACATTCATGCGGGGCGCGAATTGCGCAAGGGCGGCCGTTGGGGCGTCGTCGATCGCCCGGGAATGGAGCGCGCCTGCGAAGCCGTGCTCAAGCGCCTCGGCGCAGCCTTCAAACCGCACACCCTGGTGGGCGATTTGTCGATCGCCGAGCGGCAACTCGTCGAGATCGCACGGGCCGTGCACACCCGCGCCCGTATCCTCGTGATGGATGAGCCGACCACGCCGTTGTCATCACGCGAAACGGACCGCCTCTTCGATCTGATCCGCCAGTTGCGCGCCGAAGGCCTCGCGATCATCTACATCAGCCATCGGATGGCTGAGATCTATGAACTTTCCGATCGCGTTTCCGTGCTGCGCGACGGCACGTATGTCGGCACGCTGGTGCGCGAGCAGCTCTCTGCCGAGAGCCTCGTAAAAATGATGGTGGGTCGCGACATCTCCGGCTTCTACAAGAAACAGCACGCGCCCTACGATCCGGGCAAGGTCGTGCTGTCGGTGCGCAACGTCGCCGACACGGGACGCGTACGTGGCTGCAGCCTCGATCTCCACGCGGGCGAGGTGCTCGGCATCGCGGGCCTCGTCGGCGCGGGCCGCACCGAACTGGCCCGGCTCATCTTCGGCGCGGAACCGCGGGCGCGCGGAGAAGTGTCGGTGGACGGCAAGGTTCTCGCGCTGCGCACGCCGCGCGATGCCATCGACGCGGGCCTCGTCTACCTCACCGAGGACCGCAAGGGCCAAGGTCTCTTCCTCGACATGAGCGTGCGCGACAACATCAACGTCGCCGTCTGCAACCGGGACGCCCGGCTCGGGGTACTCGATCTGGCACGCGGAGCTTCCCGCGCGAGCGATGCAATCGCCGCCCTATCCATCCGCGTGCCGAACTCCAAGGTCAACGCGGGCGCGCTGTCCGGCGGCAACCAGCAGAAAGTCCTGCTGTCGCGCCTGCTCGAAACCAAACCGCGCGTCCTCATTCTCGACGAGCCGACGCGTGGCGTAGACATCGGCGCGAAGTCCGAGATCTACCGGATCATCAACGAACTCGCGCGCACGGGCGTGGGCATCATCGTCATATCGAGCGAGTTGCCGGAAATCATCGGTGTCGCCGACCGCGTGCTGGTGATGCGCGAAGGCGAATTTGCGGGTGAACTCGGGGGCCATACCGGCACGCCGATTGTTCAGGAAACCATCATCGCGCTGGCCACGGGCTCTCGTCCCGCGCTGGGCGAAGCGGCCTGATTTCTATAAGAGACAGGATCTCGAGTATCCAGGAGGACGACATGAGCAACACCACCAAACACCACGACGCCGACCCAGTGCCGGCCCCTAAGGCACCCACGCAGGCGCAACGGCAATCGCTTATCGAACACCGCGAACGCATGCAGTCCCTGATGCGAACGGCAGGCATGCTGCCCGTGCTCGTGCTGCTGTGCATCGGCTTCGGTCTAGGCACCGACAGCTTTTTCAGTCTGCAGAACCTGTCGATTGTCACGCAGCAGGCGTCAATCAACATCGTTCTGGCCGCCGGGATGACCTTCGTCATTCTGACGGGCGGGATCGATCTGTCAGTCGGCTCGGTGCTGTCGGCCGCCGCAGTGACGGCCTTGCTGGCATCGAACATTCCGGGTTGGGGCTGGCTCGGCATCCCAACCGCGCTTGCCGTCGGGATCGGCTTCGGCCTGATCAACGGTGCGCTGATAGCGTTACTCAGACTGCCGCCCTTTATCGTCACGCTCGGCGCGCTGACTGCGGTGCGCGGCGTTGCCCGGCTGCTAGGCCACGACACGACCGTCTTCAATCCCCAACTGTCGTTCGCCTTCATCGGCAACGGCACGATCCTCGGCGTCCCGTGGCTCGTGGTGATCGCCGGCGCAGTGGTCGTGGTCTCCTGGTTCATCCTGCGCCGCACTGTCCTTGGACTGCGCATCTATTCGGTCGGTGGCAACCGCGAAGCCGCGCGCCTCTCCGGTATCAAGGTGTGGGGCATCGAGATGTTCGTCTATGCCATGTCAGGTCTGCTTGCCGGCCTCGGCGCAGTGATGTCGGCGGCCCGCCTGTATGCGGCGAACGGTCTGCAGATGGGTCAGTCGTACGAACTGGACGCGATTGCCGCAGTGATTCTCGGCGGCACCAGCTTCGTCGGCGGTGTGGGCTCGATCGTCGGCACGCTGGTTGGCGCGCTGATCATCGCTGTCCTGACCAACGGGCTGGTTTTGCTCGGCGTATCCGACGTCTGGCAATACATCATCAAGGGCCTCGTCATCATCGGCGCTGTAGCGCTCGACCGCTTCCGTCAACGCGGATCAGCTCGCACCTGAACTACGCCTTCATACGCCGTTCCTACTTGCCTCACAAACCCATGGGCGCAAACCGGTCCCCTTGCGCCCCACTCACCCAACGGACCACCTTGGAGACAACGAAAATGTTCAAGCAGAAAATTGCTATCGCCAGCACTGCCCTTGCGATGGGTCTCAGCCTCACGCTGCCCGCGGCGAACGCCGCCGACAAGCCGCTCAAGGCGATTGGCATCACCGTCGGCTCGCTTGGCAACCCCTACTTCGTCACGATCGTCAAAGGCGCTGAGGCCAAGGCCAAGCAGATCAATCCCGGCGTGAATGTCACCGCAGTGTCGGCTGATTACGACATGAACAAGCAGTTCACGCAAATCGACAACTTCATCGCCGCTCACGTCGACATGATCCTGCTCAACGCAGCCGACCCGAAGGCTATCGAGCCTGCTGTGAAGAAGGCTCAAGCCGCCGGCATCGTGGTCGTAGCCGTGGATGTGGCCGCCGCCGGCGCCGACGCCACGGTGCAGACCAACAACGTGCAGGCCGGCGAAATCTCGTGCGACTACATCGCCAAAAAACTCAACGGCAAGGGCAATGTCATCATCGAAAACGGGCCGCCGGTGTCGGCGGTGGTCGACCGCGTGAAGGGCTGCAAGTCGGTTTTCGCGAAGCATCCCGAACTGAAGGTGCTGTCTGATGATCAGGATGCCAAAGGGTCCCGCGAAGGCGGTATGAATGCGATGCAGGGCTATCTGACGCGCTTCCCGAAAGTCGATGCCGTCTTCGCAATCAACGACCCGCAGGCGGTGGGCAGCGATCTGGCGGCCAAGCAGTTGAACCGCAAGAACCTCTTCATTACGTCCGTCGACGGCGCACCGGACATCGAAACCGCGCTGAAAACCGACACGCTGGTTCAGGCCTCCGCGAGCCAGGATCCGTGGTCTATGGCGCAAACGGCCGTCACGGTCGGATACGGGCTCATGAACGGCAAGAAGCCGGCCAACACGATGATCCTGCTGCCCTCCACGCTCGTGACGCGTGACAACGTCAACAGCTACAAGGGCTGGTCGTCGCACTAAGCTCAACCCGTCAATTACACGCCGGATCATCATGTCACATCTCACTCAGTCGCCCGCATGGCGGGCTCTCGCAGACCATCGCGACCACATGGCGCACACCTCGATCTCCGGGCTCTTCGCGCAGGACGACAGACGTTTCGAGCGGTTCTCGATGGAGGCGGCCGGCATCTTCGTCGACTACTCGAAGAACCTGATCACGACTGAAACGCTGGGCCTGCTCGGCGCGCTCTCGCGCCAGGCCGGTGTGGAAGATCGGCGACGCGCCATGTTTGCGGGTGAGCGCATCAACACCACCGAGAACCGGCCGGTGCTGCACGTCGCACTGCGCGAGCGAAGCGGGAAGCCGATTATCGTGGACGGGAAGGACGTGATTCCGGACGTGTTCGCAGTCCTCGCTAAAATGCGGCGCTTTACCGACGCCGTCCGTGAAGGCAAGTGGCGCGGCTACACGGGGCACGCGATCACCGATGTAGTCAATATCGGCATCGGCGGCTCGGATCTCGGTCCGCGCATGGTCTGCGAAGCTTTGAAGCCTTATGGCGACAAGGGGCCGACGACGCACTTCGTCTCCAATGTCGATGGCGCCGACATTGCCGAAGTGCTGCAGAGCGTCGATCTGGAGACGACGCTCTTCGTGATTTCATCGAAGACTTTCACGACCCGGGAGACTCTGCTCAACGCACGCACCGCGCGCAACTGGCTACTGAGCAGCGGCGCGCCCGAATCAGCCGTCGCAAAACACTTCGTCGCGGTTTCGACCAACGCTGACGCGGTTGCAGCATTCGGCATCGATCTCAGCAACATGTTCGAATTCTGGGACTGGGTCGGCGGCCGGTATTCGTTGTGGTCCGCGATCGGGCTGCCTATTGCGCTGCAGATCGGCATGGACGGATTCGAGGCGCTGCTGGGCGGCGCACATGCAATGGACCGGCACTTTGCCGAGGCGCCGCTCGAACAGAACCTCCCCGTCCTGCTCGGCATGATTGGCATCTGGTACACGAATTTTTTTGGCGCGAACAGCCAGCTGATTGCCCCATACGACCGCTATTTGCACCGCCTTCCAGCCTACCTGCAGCAACTCGACATGGAGAGCAATGGGAAGTCCGTCACCTTGTCGGGCGAGCGTGTCGATTATGGGACAGGACCGGTCATCTGGGGAGAGCCCGGGACCAACGGTCAGCACGCCTTTTTTCAATTGTTGCATCAGGGAACCGCCCTGATCCCGGCAGACTTCATCGCTTGCATGCAGCCGCAGCGTGCGCTGGATGTTCACCATGACGTCCTGCTGGCCAATTGCTTTGCGCAAACCGAAGCGCTGATGAACGGGTTGCAGGTGGCGGGGACACCGCACCGCAGCTTCGACGGCAATCGCCCAACCAACACGATCTGCATGGACAGCCTTGAGCCCGCGGCACTTGGCGCCCTCCTCGCGCTGTACGAGCACAAGGTATTCGTGCAGGGGATCATCTGGAACATCAATTCTTTTGACCAATGGGGAGTCGAACTCGGCAAGAAACTGGCC
Organism: Paraburkholderia sp. MM5384-R2; assembly: GCF_014201025.1. NCBI lineage: Bacteria > Pseudomonadati > Pseudomonadota > Betaproteobacteria > Burkholderiales > Burkholderiaceae > Paraburkholderia > Paraburkholderia sp. MM5384-R2. The sequence goes on along the minus strand of NZ_JACHDI010000025.1, from coordinate 19,384 downwards.
GTGGTGATTGAGAGCGAAATCAGCGAGTCAAGCGCGGCAAGTACTCACGACAGCTCCACCAACGGTCTGATCGAGCGCTTCAGGCAACGGCGGATGAAGAAGGCTGACCCGGCAATCGGAGATCGGAGTGACCATGAATCTTCCTGAACTGGTCGTATTCGGCGAGGCGCTGACCGACTTTATCCGTGAAGACGATCAGCACTGGCGCAGCGCGTCGGGCGGCTCGTGCTGGAACGTCGCCCGCGTGGGCGCACGGCTGGGCGTGCCTACCGGCTTCGCGGGCACCGTCAGCCACGACACGTTTGGCGACAAACTGATGGTACAGAGTGCGCAGGCCGGACTCGACATGCGTTTCACCAGACAGGTGGAGCGGCCGCCGCTCCTTGCCATGGTCGTATCGAAACATCCGCCGCAATATTTTTTTATCGGCGACAACAGCGCCGACCTGGCTTTTGACGCCAACGCATTGCCGTCCGGGTGGCTGGAGGCTGCGAAGATCGTGCACTTCGGTTCGCTTAGCCTGGTACGTGATCCACTCGCGGAGCATCTGCTGGATATCGCGCAAGCCGCGCACGCCGCCGGCAAGCGGATCTCGTTCGATCCGAACTACCGGGATCTGATGGCGAGCCCCGGCTACCGCCCTACGCTGCGCCGCATGGCGGAACTGGCCAGCTATATCAAGGTATCGGACGAGGATCTGCGAGGCCTGTTCCCGGAACTGGATGAAGCCCAGGCACTTGCCAAACTTCGCTCGTGGGCGCCCACTGCCGACATTCTTGTGACACGCGGCGCAGCAGGCATGGCGTTGCTCACCTCGGACGAGGAGCTTTTCCAGCCGGCGTTCGCCGCACAGGTCGTCGACACCGTCGGCTGTGGCGACGCCTGCGTAGGCGGATGGATCGCGAGCCTGATTAGCCGGCCGGATGCGCCGCAGGCATCCCATCTGCGGTTCTCGGCGGCTTGTGCAGCCGTGGCGTGTGCACAGCAGGGCGCCTACGCACCCACCACGGACGAAGTGGCGATCCTGACCGGCTCGTCAGGCCCGTTTATCAATTCCCACAATTGAATACCATGAGAACTCCACGGAACAGCCCACCCGAGCACGACGGATTCGCATTCGTCCTGTTCGGCGGCACGGGTGATCTGGCGATGCGCAAGATCCTGCCCGCACTCTACGCCGCGCACCGCGACGACATGCTCGCACCGGACGGCAGGATCGTCTCCGTTGCACAGACAGCCCTCGATCATGGCGGCTATCTGAAATGGGTCGAGGAGCATGTCAAACCCCACCTGCCCGGAACGGCGATCGATCCCGCTGTGTGGGAAGGCTTTCTCGAACGCATTACGTATGTCGCGCTCGATGCGAGTCAGCCCGATTCGTTCTCCCTGTTACGCGAAGCGCTTGCGACAGGGCGCAGCCGGCGGATTTTCTATCTGGCGACCGGGCCTGCACTGTTCGTGCCGATCTGCCGCGCTCTCGCGTCGGCCGGACTGACCGTAGGCTCGCGCGTAGTGCTGGAGAAGCCGCTCGGCTACGATCTCGAATCGTCCAATGCGATCAACGATGCGGTGGGCCAGATCTTCGCAGAAGACCAGATCTACCGGATCGACCACTACCTGGGAAAGGAAGCGGTCCAGAACCTGCTCGCGCTGCGATTCGGCAACTCGCTGTTCGAACCATTGTGGCGTCGCGACTGGGTCGAGAGCATCCAGATTACGGTCGCCGAAGAACTGGGCGTCGAAGGCCGCGGCAACTTCTACGACCAGACTGGCGCGCTGCGCGATATGGTGCAGAACCACCTGCTGCAGTTGCTCGCCATCATCGCCATGGAACCGCCTCACTCCATGGATGCAGACGCGGTGCGAGACGAGAAACTGCGCGTGTTGCGCGCGCTCAAACCGGTCACGAGCGAGCAGATCCGGCAGAGTGTCGTGCGTGGCCAGTATCACGCCGGTGCCATCAAGGGGGTATCGGTGCCGGCTTACCAGGCCGAAGCGGGTGTCGGTGAGCACAGCACGACAGAAACGTTCGTCGCCCTGAAGGTCGAGGTCGAAAACTGGCGCTGGTCCGGCGTGCCGTTCTTCCTGCGCACCGGCAAGCGGCTCGCGGGCCGCCTGGCAGAGATCGTCATCAACTTCCGGCCCGTACCTCACTCGGCTTTGGGCCCGATGGCATTACGCCCGGGCTCGAACCGGCTGACGATCCGGCTGCAGCCGAACGAATCGATCCGGCTCAGCGCGCTCGCCAAGCAGCCAGGGACTGGCATGACGCTGCAAGGCGTGCATCTCGACCTCGCATTTGACCAGTTCTTCCAGCAGGAGCGGATGGAGGCGTACGAGCGCCTGCTGCTCGATGTGATCGCGGGACGGCTCGCACTCTTCGTAAGGCGTGACGAGCAGGAGGCCGCATGGCGATGGGTTGCGCCGATCCTCGCTGACTGGGCAAGCCAGGACAACCCCCCGAAACCTTACGCAGCCGGCACCTGGGGCCCGGCCGCGGCAAGCGCGCTGCTTGCGCGGCACAGCACCTGTTGGCAGGAGGAAGAAAACTGAGCGCCAAGCAAACCCGTGGTCAGCCCGCCCTTGAGTTTAAGGTGCGCAGGCACGACGGTGCCGCACTCGTGACGCCCCGATGCGCCTACTGCAACGATCAACGCACTCAAAATCTTCAGTGACGACTCTTATGTCCAGCTGATCTGTTAAGCGAACCACAATCATGGATACAGTCTGGCACCTTGAATGGCCCCATGGCCATCTTGATGTTCATGCAAAAGGCGGGATGCTCAGCGACGTGACGCTTGTGCGAGGCAAGCGGCAACTGCAGCCGTTTTACGAGGCGCCATGGATCGGCGACGCCTCAGCCCATCCGCCAGGTTTGCTCGGGCATATGAGAAGCGAATTTCCGTGTGTGCCTTTCGGCACTCCCTGGGCTGCCGAGACCGTCGTGGACAGCTGGCAGGAGAGCCTTGCGACGCCGGTCCGCGAACACGATTACCCGCTCGATGCGAGCGACGATCTGCTTCACGGTTACGCGTGTACGGGCGACTGGACTCTCCTGCGACAGACGGAACTGGAAATCCAGGTCGCGCTCGAGTATCCGCCTGCTTCGTCGATCGCCCGCGTAGTACGGGTGATCCGCGCCGACCCCGATGGGCCCGCGATCGATTTCGTGTTGAAGGTTCAGGCGCGCAAAAGAACGCGCCGTCCGATCGGTCTGCATCCCAATCTGGCGCTGCCGTCGGTCGCTGGTGCATTTCAGATCCAACCGGGCACGTTCCAGTTTGGTGTCGTTCACCCGGGCGGCCCCGAACCCGGCGTGTCGCGCGCGGATCCTGGCGCGATTTTCAATGAGCTTGACAAGGTGCCACTGCGCACGGGCGGCACGGGTGGGTTTGATCGTTTTCCATTCGCCCACGATACCGAAGAAATCGTCCAGCTTTGTGGTACTGACGGATCTGTCGTTCTGACCGATGACGAATCGCAGGTCGCGTATCGGCTCAGTTGGGACGCCGCTGTACTTCCATCCCTGCTGTTGTGGATCAGCAATCGCGGCCGCAGCCATAGTCCCTGGAATAGCAGGAACCTGTGTCTTGGCGTCGAGCCAGTTGCCAGTGCTTTTGAACTCGGCTGCCGCGCCGCGTTGTCCGTGAACCCCATCAATGAGCGTGGCGTGCCGACCGCCGTCGTGATCGAACCAGGCGAGCCTGTCGAAATCGCCTACCGGTTTGAGGTCTTGACTCAATAATCAGGGCGACGCGATTTTGGGAAATGTTGTGCCATTGGAGAAGCTAGCTGACGATTTTTGGCAGAACGCCGCCCGGAATTTGCCCTGAAAGTGCCATTTCAATATTCCCTGGACACCCGCTCTCCTTCTTTACGATCCGGATCACATGCGTGTGAGACAGGATGCGATGCCAGGCGCACGGAGAAAAATCCATGTCAACGATCGATTTTGAAAGTCTGCAGAAATTGTTTCCGTCCACCGACGAGGTGCCGGTAGAAGCCCGTTTGTCCTCACCGATCCATCAGCGTGTGTCGCTCGTGGACGGCGAGCTCAGACCGTGGGTCGGCACGTGCAAAACCGTGCTGTCGCCGGTTTGCGTGAGGCAACCCGACGGCGAGGTACAGCAACTCGCAATCGGTAGCTACCCTGTGATGGGCGAGTTGGAGAGCGACGCGGCACTCGACGCCGCCGTGCGTGCCTACGACGCGGGCCGCGGCGAGTGGCCGACAATGACCGTGGCCCAGCGGATTGGCTGCATGCAGGACTTCATCAAGCGCATGGTTGCGCAGCGCGCTCAGATCGTGAATCTGATCATGTGGGAGATCGGAAAGAGTCTCACTGACTCTCAGAAGGAGTTCGACCGCACAGTCACCTACATGCTCGCCACAATCGATGCACTCAAGGACCTGGACAACAGCAACTCGCGCTTTGTGATCGCGGAGGGCACCATTGGTCTGATCCGGCGCACACCGCTAGGTGTCGTGCTGTGCATGGGCCCGTACAACTATCCTCTGAACGAGACTTTCGCGACGCTGATTCCTGCACTGCTGATGGGCAACACGGTGGTATTCAAGCCGCCGCAATACGGCACGTTGCTGTTCTATCCGTTGCTCGAGGCGTTCCGCGACGCGTTTCCTAAAGGCGTGATCAACACGATTTACGCACCTGGTGCGGTTGTCGTGCCGCACATGCTCGCGTCCGGCAAGATCAACGTACTGGCGCTGATCGGCTCGAGCAAGGTGGCGGACCATCTGAAGAAACAGCATCCGAAGTCGCATCGGCTGCGTGCCATCCTCGGTCTCGATGCGAAGAATGCCGCCATCATTTTGCCCGACGCGGATCTTGAATTGACCGTGAAGGAGTGCCTGCTCGGGGCGTTGTCGTTTAATGGCCAGCGCTGCACGGCATTGAAGATGCTGCTGGTGCACCGGTCGATCGTCGAGCCGTTCCTGAAGCGCTTCACTGAGGAACTGGCGAAGCTGAAGGTGGGCATGCCATGGGAACACGGCGTCAGTATCACACCATTGCCCGGCATGCACCGCACCGCCTACATGACCGAGGCCATCGACGATGCCAAAGCCAAAGGCGCAGGCGTGGTCAACAACTCAGGTGGAGTGTTCTGCAAGACGCTGTTCTATCCGGCAGTGGTCTATCCGGTCAGCGAGGGCATGATGCTGTACCGGGAGGAGCAGTTCGGTCCGATCATTCCGGTGGCGCCGTTCGATGACGTCGAAACCGCACTTGAGTACGTGACGGCTTCCGATCACGGCCAGCAGGTCAGTATTTTCGGTTCGGATCCGACCCAGATCGGCGCGCTGGTCGATCCACTCGTCAATCAGGTGTGCCGAGTGAACCTCAATTGCCAGTGTCAACGTGGTCCAGATGTGTTTCCGTTTGCCGGACGGAAAGATTCGGCAGAAGGCACATTGTCTGTGACAGACGCACTACGGGCCTTCTCGATCCGTTCTATGGTTGCTGCCAAACAGACGGACAACAGCAAGGCGCTGTTGGAAGCAATTGTTACTGACCGCGACTCCAAATTTGTCAATACCGGGTTCATTCTGTGATCCCGGTATGCGGAGATCGAGCGCCATGACGACGTGATCAGAAAAAATCCGCTGCTCCCGTGGAGCTGACAACGTTGATGACTGGAGTGTTGCGACGCATTCAATCCGTACAGCACTTCGGTAGCCGCCCCATGGGAACCTGCAGACCCAAGCGGCGCGCGATGAGCCGGGTGGGACCGCGAGTCACGATGTCATCTGGCGGCCGATGCTCCGGTGCGGAGCTGTTACGAAGCCGGGCGTGACGGCTTCTGGCTGCACCGCTGTCTGGACGAACATCAGATCACAAACCTGGTGGTGGATTGTGTGCGTCGCGTGAGGGCCGTTGAGAAACCTCTAGACAAGCGTTGAAGAGCACGGCAGACACAGCGTGCCGCTAGCAGAAGGGATCAAAGCGAGGTAGGTGTAGATGGGAGCAGATGCTTCGCGACGTTCCAAGGCAACAGTTCGTCGATGCGGTTGGCCTGGTGATCTGCAATGTTCGTAAGCACGTATTCCAGGTAGGCTTGGATTGACGTTGTTCAATTTGCACGAGCCGATCAGGCTGTACATTGCGGCGGCTCGCCCACCACCGCTGTCGGAGACCGCGAACATAAAATTGGAGCCTCTCAGAAATTTAGTGTGTCGAGGTCATGAGACGATAACGGAAATAACGTCCTATGACCGACACAACAGTGATCAAGAAAAGCAACAACCTGAAGGCGCCGAAGCTGTTCCCCGATGAGCTGATCGATCAACTGCTGGCGCAGGTGCAGAACAAGGATGCCGAGTCGATCCTCGGCGAATCGGGCCTGGCCGGGCAACTGAAGAAGAGCCTGGCCGAGCGCATGCTGGCGGCCGAACTGACGCATCACCTCGAAACCGAGGGCGGGCAAGGCAAGAGCGGCAACCACCGTAACGGCACCAGTTCGAAGACGGTCATCACGCCCAATGGCGAGCTGCACCTCGATATTGCGCGTGACCGTCAGGCGACGTTCGAGCCGCAACTGATTGGCAAGTATCAACGTCGGCTGCCGGGATTCGACGACCACGTCATCAGCATGTACGCGCGCGGCATGAGCGTGCGCGAGATCCAGGGCCATTTGCTGGAGTTGTACGGGCTGCAAGTCTCGCCCGACCTGATTTCCACCGTCACCGATGAAGTGCTGGCTGAAGTTGAGCAATGGCAGCAACGCCCGCTCGAGGCGATGTACCCGGTCGTGTATTTCGATGCCCTGCGGCTGAAGATTCGCGACGAAGGCACGGTCAGGAACAAGGCGGTGTATCTGGCGCGCAATCGGACCAGGCACTACGCGATGCGCGGTCCGCGCATGCGTGCGAACTCGACGGATTGCTGGCTGCCCGCGCCGAACACGAATCCGCCTTGCAGGCGGAAGTTGCCAAGATTACCGCCCGGCGCCAACGTCAGCTTCGCTCCGGAATGGTTCTCCTACCGACGCTCGCACCGTAGCTTGAGCCGGCGCGGTGCACAGCTGTAGTGCACTGCACCAACGCGTCGCACCAACCCCGTTCATGCCACGCGGCGACGCCGCGCTTCGCTGTAACTGAAATCCCATCACTTGCGTCGAGATGAACGTTCCGGCGTTCCAGAAATTTGACGAAGGTGCGATCCGTCGTTGAACTGGCCGGCCCCGCTGGACGCGCTGTTAGCCGAATGGGGCGTGGCTGGAAGCCGCCGGAGAGACCGCCCCGGATTAGCGTTACACGGATCTGTGGCACGGCTATTGCATAGATCGGGCGTGGGACCAACGGAGGTCCCAACGTATCGAATCTTTACCGGCCGCTCGCTTTGAGCGACCCGCAGGGACAACGGCGTCCCGAGTGCCAACTGTGCAACCGAGCAATCGGGACGCGCGGTTGCGCTCGGGGCGCTTTTTTTTTGCGCTTCATTTGTCGCCGCGAGTCTCGTCATGGGGCGCGTGCCGTGCGAATGGAGCAACGGTGCAGGGTCTTCACGCCCACATTCACGATGAAACAGCCGATACATTCAGATCCCGATGCCGTCTCTGGACAGGTCATCGGCGAGCTCATCAATCTGGGGGGCCGGCAACGGATGCTCTCACAGCGCATCGTGCTGCACGTGCTGCTCGCGTCGCTCGGCAACAGTGGCGCGCTGTCCGTAGCCAAATCATGCCTTGTCACGTTTGCGCAAGCGCATTCCGATCTGGTGAGGGGCAACGAGCGCCTACCGGGCGTGTTTTCCGAAGCGTTGCGCGAGATGTATTTCGGCAACCGCAGAGCCGACGAGCGGATTCAGCAATTCATCGTCCAGGTGAATCGCGCGGTGTCGTGCGTCGAGTCGGGCCGCGCGGAAGATCGGACCCAACTCGACGCACTCGTCACTCAGGCGACGCCGCTGCTCGAACTGCTGCAGGACATCACGCTCGCCTATCAGCACGAGATGCGCGGCATCGAAGCGGCCGCGCTCAAGCGACAGACAGACATCGCCGAGCGGCTCGGCAGCATCTCAATGCAGGCCAACATCGTCGCGCTCAACGCGCGCATCTCGGCCGCACGAGCAGGCCAGTTCGGGCGGGAATTCGCGGTGATCACGACCGTGCTCGCCGACATCATTAAGGAGATGGACGAGCTGATCAAAAGTGTCGTCGACACGCGCGGCATGCCCCTTCAAGGTCGGCACGCCAGTGCCGGCCGCGCTCTTCAATAGCTTTTCCCCTGCGAGAGAAACCCATGAAACATCTGTTGAATTCGCTGACGAGCGGTAACTGGCGCGCGTTGCTGGCGTGCTTCCTCTACTTCGATACCGGCTTCACCGTGTGGGTGATGTTCGGCCCGCTCGCCCCGTTCATCCACAAGGACATCGCGATGTCGCCGGCGGAATTGGGCTTTCTCGTCGCGGTTCCGGTGCTGGGCGCGGCGATCCTGCGCGTGACGCTCGGCAACCTGTACCAGGCCTATGACGGCCGCCGCATTGCGCTCTGCGGCGTCGTGCTGTCGGCGTTGCCGTCGATCGTGCTGCTGCTGTCACCGTCCGCGCCTTCATATGTGATGCTGCTGGTGCTGGGCGTGTTTCTCGGTGTGGGCGGCGCGAGCTTTGCGGTGGCGCTGCCGATGGCCGGCAGCAACTATCCGCCCAAGGTGCAGGGGCTGGTGCTGGGGCTCGCTGCGGCGGGCAATATCGGCGCAGTGCTCGATGGTTTTCTGTTCCCGAGCCTCGCCGATCACTTCGGCTGGGCCAAGGCCGCAGGCGCGGCGTTGCCGTTGCTCGCGCTCGCGGCTACGGCGCTGTTCTTGTGGGCGAAGGACCTGGGGCCGAAGTCCGGCAGCGCACCGCGTGCGTTGCGCAGTTTCTGCGTCACGCTGGGCGGCTTGATCGCGCTCGTGCTTGCCGTGCACGCGGGTGTCTTCGGCGCCGGCAAGACAGGCGTGCTGCTGCTGCCGGTACTCGGCGCGCTGCTGGCGATTGCGGTGCTGCCGAAGCACTATCGCAGTGTGCTCGCGGAAAGCGACACGTGGGTCGTGATGCTGGTCTACAGCATCACGTTCGGCGGCTTCGTCGGCATGTCGTCCTATGTAACGACGCTGCTGGTTTCGCTGTATCAGTTGCCAAAGCTGGAGGCGGGGCTCTTCATGTCGCTCCTTGCCTTCACGGGTGCGCTGGTGCGGCCGCTCGGCGGCCTGATCGCCGACCGCATCTCCGGCGTGCGCGCGCTGGTGCTGCTGCTCGCCGGTATTTCGCTGTGCGATTTCGCATTCGCCGCGTGGATGCCGCCGCTGCCCGCCGGCATCGCGTTGCTGGTAGCCACCTATCTGTGCTTCGGGCTCGGCAACGGCGCGACCTTCCAGCTCGTGCCGCAACGCTGGAAGGGCAAGACCGGGTTGATGTCCGGGATCATCGGCGCAGCGGGCGGCATCGGCGGCTTCTATCTTCCCGTGATCATGGGGATGGCCAAGGAAAGCACCGGCAGCTATCAGATGGGCTTCGCGACCTTTGGCGTCATCTCGGCGCTGGCCTTCGCGCTGGTTGTCCTGCATCGCACGCGCTGGCTCACTTGGGCGCTGCCTGCGGAGAGTCTGGTGGTTGCGAGCCCGATCCCGGCTGCGGGCGCGCGTGCGAATAGTGGAGTGTGAGCTGGGCGTTGGGCGGGAAACGTGCCTGCATTGGCTGTAAGTCGCGGCGCGCGCTTCCCGTTTCGCCTCGCTCGCAAAGAATCGGATAAATGCGGGAGCTCAGCCTGAAGGTGTGAATCGTCAGTTCTATTGCTGAGTGAGGCGACCGGTGTGTGCAAAGCGGATCGCCGCTGTCATATCCCAACGCCGTATGTAAAACGGCCCGCGTCAGACGACGCGGGCCTAAGCCGTCTAGCGTTTGACGTCTGGATCATGCGCTGCGCAAGACCGCCTCGCGCTCGTAGCGTTGCACGTGAGAAGTGGACGGCAATTCAATAGACACGTCCGCCACCGACTCGTGCATAGCATGCGCCACGGCCTCGCCAATCACCTTGCCAACCAGAATGACAGCCGGGCTGCCGAAGCCGGCGGCATGCGCACGCGCTTCAAGCGTGTCGAGCGTCGCGAGCACGTGCCGCTCCGCAGCGCTGCCCGCCGATTGCACCACCGCAGCAGGCGTGTCGTGCGGCAGGGCTGACATCAGCGCGGCACACAGGCTGTCGATGCGGCTCATGCCCATGTAAATGGCGAGCGTCGTGCCGGTGGCGGCCAGCGCGGCCCAGTCTGGCTCGCTGTCGTCGCGCAGGTGCGCCGTGATAAACGTCACGCCCGGGCAGTGATTGCGATGCGTGAGCGAAATACCGAGACCTGCTGCCGCGGCAAAACCCGACGAAATGCCATTGACGATTTCGAACGGTATCTGTGCGCGCCGCAAATCCGCCAGTTCTTCGCCGGCGCGTCCAAACAGCAGGGCGTCGCCGCCTTTCACGCGTACCACGTGACGGCCGGCGCGCGCGTAGCGCAGTAGCAGGCGCTGAATGAACGCCTGCGGGGTCGACTTGCAGCCGCCGCGCTTGCCAACGCGAATCACGCGCGCCTGCGGCGCAAGCGACACGATCTCCGGATTGACGAGGTCGTCGAGCAGCACGACATCGGCGCTTGCCAGCAGCCTTGCTGCCCTGATCGTGAGCAGATCGAGGTCGCCTGGACCCGCGCTGAGTAAAGTGACCTTGCCCGTTGCCATGGTGATGTCCTTGTACGTCCTGAGGCGGCCGGTTCGATGGCCGGTTGGACGAGCGCTGCGCCAAATGCAAACGGCGTCCGCTCGTCGTGTTTAACGAGGGGACGCCGTTGTCCTGATCTGGGTTGCCTGCGCTGCCGGGGGCGCATTGCGCACCATCTGCAGCGTGATTCCATGTGCCGGCACCGTTGCCGCGCGCATCGATAGAGGCAATATCCACGCCAGACAGTGCCGACGCGGGCAGCAGCGCAGAACGCGCGACGACGCCATCCATGCAAGCCAGATGTGACGATGCACTGCGAGGCCGGGCCGGCTCGCGGGTGCTATCACATCGGGCCGCGCAACACACCGCGAAAAACCTCTGGTCTGCTCACTAATCTGGGTTCACGAGCAAAGCCAAAGCAGGCCATCTTCACCCGACCCGCTGCACGGATGATGTGCTGCATTGCACCACCGTCGTGCCATGCCCGGCAAAATGCATCTTCCTGTTGCGCCCCAAACCAGGGCTCAGATCCAATAACGCCTGTGGCTCGGGCCACTACGGCCGATGTGCCGCCTGGCACGGCCTTTGCATAAATCAAGGCAGCGGATCAACGATGATCCGGCCAGCACGCAGCAAAAGTCATTCTGTAGGTCATTGTTTTTTGGACAACGGCGTCCCCTGAATTCAGTCATCTGACGACTGGATCCGCGGGACGCCTTTTTATTTGCCGGACGAAAATCATGCCGCGAACCGCGCTGGGAATGGATGAGACACCCGTCATGAACGTTGTCGTCATTGGCCACGGGATGGTGGGTCACAAGCTTCTTGAATGTCTTGTGGACGACGCGAGGTCTGCGCTGCACGTCACCGTGCTGTGCGAGGAGCCGCGTCCCGCATATGACCGCGTGCATCTGTCCGAATTCTTTTCCGGCAAGTCCGCAGAGGATCTGTCGCTCGTGAAGCCAGGTTTCTTCGAGCGCGAGAGCGTGCTGCTCAAGCTCAACACGAAGGCGGTCTCGATCGACCGGGAGGCCCACACCGTGAGCGTCTCGAGCGGCGAGACGCTTTCCTATGACAAACTGGTGCTCGCGACCGGTTCCTCGCCGTTCGTTCCGCCAATGGCAGGCAGTGATCGTCAGGACTGCTTCGTCTATCGCACCATCGAAGATCTCGAAGCGATGCAGGCGTGCGGCGCGCGGGCGAAGTCGGGTGTCGTGGTGGGCGGCGGCCTGCTGGGGCTTGAATGCGCGAAGGCGCTGCATGACATGGGACTGGCCGCGCATGTCGTCGAATTTGCACCGCGGCTGATGGCGGTGCAGGTCGACGACGGCGGCGGTCGGGTTCTGCGCAGCAGGATCGAGGAGCTGGGCGTGCAGGTCCATACGGCCAAGCACACGCTCGCCATCGTCGATGGCAAAGCGGGCACGCACCGCATGCAGTTCGCCGACGGCACGCATCTCGACACCGACATGATCGTGTTCTCCGCCGGTATCCGTCCGCGCGACGAGATCGCGCGTGCGTGCGGCCTGGAACTGGGTCCGCGTGGCGGCGTCTCGATCGATGCGAACTGCCGCACCAGCGACCCCGACATCTACGCGATCGGCGAATGCGCGGCGTGGAACGGCATGGTGTACGGCCTGGTTGCGCCTGGCTACGACATGGCGCGCGTCGCCGCGAAGCACCTGCTCGGCGATGATGCGGGCTTCGCCGGCGCGGACATGAGCACCAAGCTCAAGCTGATGGGCGTGGATGTCGCGAGCATCGGCGACGCGCACGGCAAGACGCCGGGCAGCCGCACGTACCAGTTCAGCGACGAACTCAAACAGGTCTACAAGAAGCTGGTGGTGTCGGAGTGCGGCAAGCAGTTGCTCGGCGCCGTGATGGTGGGCGATGCGGCCGAATATGGCACGCTGCTGCAGATGATGCTGAACAGCATCGAGCTGCCCGAAGCGCCGGAGTTCCTGATCCTGCCGCAAAGCGACGGCAAGGCCAAACCCGGACTTGGGGTCGACGCGCTGCCCGCAGCCGCGCAGATCTGCTCGTGCAACAACGTCTCCAAGGGCGAAATCTGCGCGGCGGTGTGCGCGGGCGCGACCAGTATTGGCGCGGTGAAGAGCGCGACATGCGCCGGCACCGCGTGCGGCGGCTGCGTGCCGCTTGTCACGCAGGTGATGAAGGCCGAGATGAAGAAGCAGGGCCTCGCGGTGAACAACCACCTGTGCGAGCACTTCCCGTACTCGCGCCAGGAGCTGTATCACCTCGTCCGCGTCGAGCGCGTGAGGACCTTTGGCGCGTTGCTGGAAAAGCACGGCCATGGCCTCGGCTGCGATATCTGCAAGCCCGCGGTCGCCGGAATCCTGGCGTCGTGCTGGAACGAGTTCGTGCTGAAGAAGGAACATGCAGGCCTGCAGGACTCGAACGACTACTACCTCGCCAACATCCAGCGTGACGGCACCTACTCGGTCGTGCCGCGCATGCCGGGGGGCGAGGTCACCCCGGAAGGCCTGATCGCCATCGGCCAGGTGGCGAAGAAGTACGGCCTCTATACAAAGATTACCGGCGGCCAGCGCGTCGATCTGTTCGGCGCGCGTGTTGATCAACTGCCGCTGATCTGGGAAGAACTGATCGCGGCCGGCTTCGAATCCGGCCATGCCTACGGCAAGTCGCTGCGCACCGTGAAGTCGTGCGTCGGCTCGACGTGGTGCCGCTACGGCGTCGGCGATTCGGTGGGCCTCGCCGTTGCGATGGAAAACCGCTACAAGGGCCTGCGTTCGCCGCACAAGATCAAGTTCGGCGTGTCGGGCTGCACCCGCGAATGCGCGGAAGCGCAGGGCAAGGACGTCGGCATCATCGCCACCGAGAAGGGCTGGAATCTCTACGTGTGCGGCAACGGCGGGATGAAGCCGCGACATGCCGAACTGCTCGCGTCGGATCTGGACCGCGAGACGCTGGTGCGCTACATCGACCGCTTCCTGATGCTCTATGTCCGCACCGCCGACCGTTTGCAACGCACCAGCGTCTGGCGCGACAACCTCGAGGGCGGGCTGCAATACCTGATCGACGTCGTCGTGCACGACAAGCTCGGACTCGCGGCGGAGCTGGAGGGGGAAATGCAGCACGTGATCGATACCTACGAGTGCGAGTGGAAGAGGGCCGTGACCGATCCCGAAACGCGCAAGCGCTTCCGCCATTTCGTCAACAGCGACAAGCTCGACGACAACGTGACCTTCGTCGAGGAGCGCGGCCAGATCCGTCCCGCAACGCAGGAAGAGCGGCAAGCGCGGCAGTTCCCGATTCCCGTGGTCGCCGAGACCGTCTGACCATCCACCACCCTGACCGTGAGGAAGCCAGCATGAGTAACGATCAAACTCCGCAAGCCTGGATGCCCGTGTGCGCGCTCGACGACATTGTTCCCAATACGGGCGTCTGTGCGCTCGTCAACGGCGAGCAGGTAGCGGTATTTCATGTCGCGCACGGTGAGGGCAGCGTGTTCGCAATCGACAACTTCGATCCGGGTTCGCACGCGGCGGTGCTCTCGCGTGGGCTGATCGGCAACCTCGGCGAGCGCATCGTGGTGGCCTCGCCGATCTACAAGCATCATTTCGATCTGCGCACCGGCGAGTGCCTCGAGGCGCCCGAGCATTCCGTCAGCGCCTACCCGGTGCGTGTCGAGAGCGGCAAGGTGTGGGTCGCGGCATGAGACACCCAATCGACGCGCAGACCTCAGGAGGCGCAGCGTTCGACGCGCCTTCGCGCCCGCGCCTCGTTGTCATCGGCAATGGCATGGCGGGCATGCGCACCGTCGAGGAACTGCTGAAGCTCGCACCGGGCCTCTACGACATCACCGTATTCGGTGCCGAGCCGTACGGCAACTACAACCGCATCCTGCTCTCACCGGTGCTGGCGGGCGAGAAGAGTGTCGACGACATCATCCTCAACACGCGTGACTGGTATGCAGACAACGGTATCCAGCTGCATGCTGGCGACCCGGTGGCCGCGATCGATCGCAGGCGCCGCATCGTGCGCTCGCAAAGCGGCTTCGAGGTGGGCTACGACCGATTGCTGATCGCGACCGGCTCCAAGCCTTTCGTGGTTCCGGTGCCGGGTCACGAGCTGCCCGGGGTGATCGCTTTTCGCGACATCCAGGACGTCGAAACAATGCTCGCCGCAGCGCGCAGTCACCGTCACGCAGTGGTGATCGGCGGCGGTCTGCTCGGGCTGGAGGCCGCGAACGGGCTCATGCGCCAGGGCATGTCGGTCACGGTGGTGCACGTCATGGACAGCCTGATGGAGCGCCAGCTCGACCGGAGCGCGGCGGCCCTGCTGCAGCAGACGCTGGAGCGCAAAGGGTTGCGTTTCCTGCTGAACGCCAACACCGTCGAAATCGTCGGGCCGGATCGTGTGACTGCAGTGCGTTTTGACAACGGTGCGGAGATCCCCGCCGACCTGGTTGTCATGGCGGTCGGGGTGCGCCCGAATATTGACCTCGCGAAACAGGCCGGGCTGCACTGCGAGCGTGCGATTGTCGTCGATGACACGCTGCAGACCTACGATCCGCGTGTCTACGCCGTCGGCGAATGCGTGCAGCACCGGACGGCAACCTTCGGTCTTGTCGCGCCGATCTGGGACCAGGCGCGCGTGTGCGGCGCCCACCTGGCGGGCGCCGGCCACCGCCGTTACGTGCAGAGCGCGACGGCGACCAGGCTGAAAGTCACCGGCGTCGAGCTGTATTCCGCTGGCGACTTCACCGGCGGTCCGGACAGTGAAGACCTGGTGCTGCGCGATCCGCGACGCGGCGTCTACAAGCGCCTCGTGATCGAGGATAACCGGGTGATCGGCGCAGTCCTCTATGGCGACGTCAGGGAGGGCGCGTGGTATTTCGAACTGATCCAGAACCGCACCGACATTTCTCCGCTGCGCAGCCAGCTGCTATTTGGCCGGGCCCTCTGCGAGGCTCAGCCCGCCTGAACCGGAACCCAACGTGAGTCTTCCCATCGTCATTTCCAGTACGCCTGACGGTAGCCGCGACGCTGTCAGGACCACCTGTCCATACTGCGGCGTCGGTTGCGGCGTACGCGCGAGCGCGCGCCCAGACGGCCAGCACGACATCACCGGTGACGAACTCCACCCGGCGAACTTCGGTCGGCTGTGCGTGAAAGGCTCAGCCCTCGGCGAAACCATCGGACTCGATGGACGGCTGCTCCATCCGAAGCTGCGCGAGCCGGCGAGCGGCGCGTTGCGCCCCGTGTCATGGAACGATGCGCTCGACACGGTCGCTGACGGCTTTCGCCGGATTATCGATCAACACGGCCCGGATGCTGTCGCCCTGTACGTCTCAGGACAGTTGCTGACTGAGGACTATTACGTCGCGAACAAACTGATGAAGGGCTATATCGGCAGCGCGAATATCGACACCAATTCACGCCTGTGCATGTCGTCCTCCGTCGCCGGTCACAAACGGGCCTTCGGCGAAGACCTGGTGCCGGTGTGCTACGACGATCTCGAACTGGCGGACCTCGTCGTGCTGGTCGGTTCGAATACGGCGTGGTGCCATCCGATCCTGTTCCAGCGGATCATCAGGATCAAGGAGACGCGCCCCGATATGAAGGTCGTCGTGATCGACCCGCGCTATACCGCGACCTGCGAAATGGCTGACCTGCACCTGCCGCTGCGCGCGGGCACCGACGTCTGGCTGTTCAACGGTTTGCTCAGTTTTCTCGCGGAACACGGCGCGATCGATGCGGAGTTCGTCGACGCGCATACGGCCGGCTATGCGCAGGCGCTCGATGCCGCTACAACCGGCGCAGCAACCGCGTTCGACCTCGCGCAATGTGCAAAGGCCTGCAAGGTCGATCCGCACGATCTCCTCGAGTTCTATCGACTCTTCGCGCGCACCGAGCGGGTGGTGACGGTGTATTCGCAGGGAGTGAACCAGTCGAGCTCCGGCTCGGACAAGGTCAACAGCATTATCAATTGTCATCTGCTGACGGGCCGTATCGGCAGACCAGGCATGGGGCCGTTCTCGTTCACCGGACAGCCGAATGCGATGGGTGGGCGTGAGGTCGGTGGTCTGGCGAACACGCTGGCCGCCCATCTGGAACTCGACAACCCGCGGCATCGCGAACTGGTCCAGACATTCTGGGGATCGCCCGTCGTCGCTTCGCGGCCAGGACTCAAGGCGGTCGAACTCTTCGAGGCGATCGGGAACGGCCGGATCAAGGCGGTCTGGATCATGGGCACGAACCCGGTCGTCAGCCTGCCCGACGGCGACCAGGCGAAGCGCGCGCTCGCGCGCTGTGAACTCGTCGTCTGCTCCGACATTGTCGAGAACACGGACACCAATGCGTTTGCGCATATCCTGCTGCCGGCGCTCGGCTGGGGAGAAAAGGACGGCACCGTCACCAATTCCGAGCGCAGGATCTCGCGCCAGCGTGCGTTTCTTCCGGCGCCCGGAGAAGCACGCGCGGACTGGCGGATCATCTGCGACGTTGCACAGCGGATGGGCTATCCGGGCTTCGAGTTCTCCAGCCAGTACGAGATTTTCGATGAGCATGCGCGGCTGAGTGCGTGGCGTAACGAGGGTCGCCAGAGCGCTGACGGAACCGGCGACGAACTTGTCGACGGCGACCTGCGTCGCGCGTTCAACCTGGCTGGTCTTGTTGGCCTCGGTCGCGAACGTTACGCTGCGTTGCAGCCTATCCAGTGGCCCGTTCTCACGCAGAAAGACGCGGCATTGGCGGGCACCGCGCGTCTTTTTGGTGACCGTCGCTTTAGCCACGTGGACGGCAAGGCGCGTTTCGTCGCCACGCCACCCCGCGCCCCGGTCAATGCGCCGGATGACGAATATCCGCTGACGTTGAATACCGGCCGGGTGCGCGACCAGTGGCACACCATGACCCGAACGGGCAAGTCGGTGAAACTTGCCAGTCATGTCACGGAGGCGTTTGTCGACATGCATCCGCAGGATGCACTGTCGTGCGGCGTGCGTGAAGGCGACCTCGCGCGCGTGTCGAGTCGCTGGGGTGCGATGGTCGCACGCGTGCAATACGGCGGCGGCATGCCGCGCGGCAGCGTGTTCATCCCCATTCACTGGAACGATCAGGTTGCCTCCGATGCACGCGTGGGTGCGGTGGTGAATCCCGAAGTCGATCCGGTTTCTGGCGAGCCTGAGTTCAAACACACTCCGGTTCGGGTCGACAGGTTCCACGTTGCCTGGCACGGTTTCTCACTGAGCCGGCACATTCCGGTGCTGGACAGCGTGACGTACTGGACACGCATTCACGGCACGCAGTTTGTGCGCTACGAACTCGCGGGCCGCAACCCGCTCGCCGATCACGGTGATCCTGGCGTCTGGGCGCGCGCGCTGTTCGGCATCGACGATGCTCATGCCGACTGGCTCGAATACGAGGACCGTGCCGCGGGCGTGTATCGCGCGGTTCATCTGGTCGACGACCGTATCGAGAACTGCATTTTCCTGTCGGCGCAATCCGAATTGCCGGCGCGCGCGTGGCTCGCGAGCCTGTTTGCGAAGGACCGGCTCGACGAGGCGGACCGCATTGGCCTGCTGCCTGGCCAACCGATCGGTAAGGGCACCGATACGGGACCCACAGTCTGTTCGTGCTTCGGTGTTGGGCGCAATACGATCTGTGCAGCAATTCGCGAGCAGGGACTGAAGACCGCCGCGGAGATTACCGCGTGCCTGAAAGCCGGCGGCAACTGCGGGTCCTGCGTGCCGGAACTGAAGAAGCTGCTGGTGGACACCGAACTGGCGCGATTGAGCATCGCCTGAAGGAGACTAACGTTTCATGCTGAAGAGACTTAAAACCATGCTGGCCGTGATCAAACCTGGCGATCCTTTCTTCGCTTGCCATGACGACACCAACGTCACGCCGTCAGGTTCAGAAGGTGTCGGAGAGGGACACCTGCGACATACGGCGAATCTTCGCGCCTCACATCCGAGCGAAGGAGAGCGGTATGACCGTGCGCGGCGCCGCACCCGCAAGTCGGGCGCAGCCGTGGGGCCGGCGCACCCTGGCACGCCGTGTTCGCATCGCCATTGATTGCGTTGAAGGGGAGCGGTATCGACACGCTGCGCTGTGCGACTAACGCCGCAGCTCCGACATGATCTTTTCGGCGAGAAAGTCGCATGGCGGCCGCTTCGATTTGGCGCTCCGCGCAAGTACGACCTCCAGCGCAGCAATTTCGGGCGAGCCCTGCGCATGGCGGCTCTGGTGCAAATAGCGCGGGGGCAAATCGGTTAAGGTATCGGGCTGAACGAATTGAGAGCCGACGATGAGCAAGCCGAAGAGCCTTGACGAACTGTTCGCAGGCCGTCACTTTGACCGCGATGTGATCATTCTGTGTGTTCGCTGGTACCTGCGCTACAAGCTTAGCCTGCGCGATCTGGTCGAAATGATGGCGGAACGGGTCTGTCGCTGGCGCACACGACGATCCTGCGCTGGGTGCGGCGCTTTGCGCCGGAGTTCGTCAAACGGTGGAACCGCTTTGGTAGGCCTACTGGCCAAACGTGGCGTGTCGACGAGACTTACCTCAAGCTGCGCGGCAAGTGGGTCTATCTTTATCGAGCGCGCCGACGGCGCCGAGCACAGTGACACACGAGATGCCTCGCCACGATCCGGAGCTAACGACGCAGCAGGCGCACGGGAGAACACTGACGCCGT
>NZ_JACHDI010000024.1:0-115501 GCF_014201025.1 Paraburkholderia sp. MM5384-R2 | reverse complement strand
GTATCGTCGCGGGTGTGGTCTGCTTCTGGTCGGCCACGTGGCTCAAGCACAAGTTCGGGTACGACGATTCGCTCGACGCGTTCGGCGTGCACTGCATCGGCGGGATCATCGGTGCGCTGCTGACCGGCGTGTTCGCGGTCAAGGACATCGGCGGCGCGGACGGCAGCGTGATCCTGCAGGCGAAGGGCGTGCTGACGACGCTGATCTACAGCGGCGTCGTGAGCTTCGTGCTTCTGAAGATCATCGACCTGGTGATGGGCATCCGCGTGACCGAAGAGCAGGAGCGCGAAGGCCTCGACGTGAGCCTGCACGGCGAGAAAGTCGAATAACGGAGAACCTGTGTCCCGGTTCGGCCCGCGCTCCCGGGCCCGTCAGTAAGAAAAAATGGTTAAGCAAGCGCAGCAATTTCGCCCGCCTTCATGGCGGGCTTTTTTCTTGCTGATCGGGTTGCAAACGGCGATTTTCCGCGCCTATCATCGAGATAGGGAGAATGCATTCGAGTCTGCTTGCGAATGGAGAAACCGTCCCCAAATGGACAAAGCATTTGCTCTACAATCTTTTTTCTCCAGTCTGCGAGTGATCAATGGTTCCGCACCTAGTTACGGCGTTAAACGGCCCGCTGCTCGACCTCGAGCGGAAGATCCTCGACGCCACGCCCGCTATCGAACGCTGGTTCCGGCTCGAATGGCAGGAGCACACGCCACCGTTCTACTGTTCCGTCGATCTGCGTAACGCGGGCTTCAAGCTCGCGCCGGTCGACACCAATCTGTTTCCCGGCGCGTTCAACAATCTGCCGCAGGAAGTGCTGCCGCTCGCGGTGCAGGCCGCGATGGCCTCGATCGAAAAGATCTGCCCGGACGCGAAGAATCTGCTCGTCATTCCCGAGCGTCACACCCGCAACGCGTTCTACCTCGAAAACGTCGCCCGGCTTGCGTCGATCATGCGCCAGGCGGGTCTGAACGTACGCTTCGGCACGCTCGACGAAACCATCAACGGCCCGGTCACGATTGCGCTGTCGGACGGCCAGAAGCTGGTGCTCGAACCGCTCGAGCGCTCGCAGCGGCGCCTTGGTCTGAAGAACTTCGACCCGTGCTCGATCCTGCTGAACAACGATCTGTCCGGCGGTATTCCGCCCGTGCTCGAAAACCTGCACGAGCAGTACCTGCTGCCGCCGCTGCATGCGGGCTGGGCGGTGCGTCGCAAGTCGACGCATTTCTCGTGCTATGACGACGTCGCGAAGAAGTTCGCGAAGATGGTCGAGATCGATCCGTGGATGATCAATCCGTATTTCGCGCACGTCGAGGGCGTCGACTTCCAGCAGCGCACCGGCGAGGAAGCCCTTGCCGATGCGATCGACGGCGTGCTGAAGAAGATCGCGCGCAAGTATCGCGAGTACGGCATCTCCGAAAAACCGTATGTCGTGATCAAGTCCGATGCGGGCACCTACGGCATGGGCGTGATGACCGTGCACGACGCGTCGGAGGTCGCCGCGCTGACGAAGCGCGAACGCACGCGCATGGCCGCGACCAAAGACGGCCTCGAAGTGCACGACGTGATCGTGCAGGAAGGCGTCTACACGTTCGAGCGCATCGGCGAGGAAGTCGCCGAGCCGGTCGTCTACATGATCGACCGCTATGTGGTGGGCGGCTTCTATCGCGTGCACGGCAGCCGCGAGCGCGACCAGAACCTGAACGCGCCGGGCATGCACTTCGTGCCGCTCGGCTTCGAACACACGGCGCTGCCCGATGCGCACGCGAAGCCCGGCGCGGCGCCGCCGAACCGCTTCTATATGTATGGCGTCGTGGCGCGGCTCGGGTTGCTGGCCGCATCGGTCGAACTCGAAAAGACCGATCCTGAAGCGATCCAGGTCTAAGCCGCCTCGCGCGGGCAGGATGGCGGCATGCGTGCCGCCATCGCCGTCTTCAAAGACTATATTGACGAACAATGTCACGCCCCCCAGGGCGCACCGGGACTTTCATGGACATTCTTTTCATCGCCGATCCGCTCAGCCATTTCAAGATCTACAAAGACACGACCTACGCGATGATGGCCGAAGCGGCGCGGCGCGGTCACACGGTGTACACCTGCGAGCCGAAGCATCTGGCGTGGACCGGCGGCGATGTCGAGGCGAACGTGCAGCGCATTGCGATCGTCGGCGATACCACGGATCTGCATCGTGATGTCTGGTTTGCCGCCGATGCCGCCACGCCGCGCGCGCTCGCGAGCTTCGGCGCGGTCGTGATGCGCAAGGACCCACCGTTCGACATGGAATACGTGACGTCGACCTGGCTGCTCGAACTGGCCGAGCGTGGCGGCGCACGCGTCTTCAACAAACCGCAGGCGATCCGCGATCATTCGGAGAAGCTCGCAATCGGCGAGTTCGCGCAGTTCGTCGCGCCGACGCTGGTCACTCGCGACCCGGCGCGTCTGCGCGCGTTCCACGAACAGCACGGCGACGTGATCCTGAAGCCGCTCGACGGCATGGGCGGCATGGGCGTATTCCGCGTGAAGGCGGACGGCATGAACCTCGGCTCGATCCTCGAAATGCTGAGCCACGACGGCGCGCGCTCGGTGATGGCGCAGAAATTCATTCCCGAGATCAAGGAAGGTGACAAGCGCATCCTGCTGATCGGCGGCGAAGCGGTGCCGTACTCGCTCGCGCGCATTCCTCAGGGTAATGAGGTGCGCGGCAATCTGGCGGCCGGCGGACTGGGCGTCGCGCGGCCGCTCAGCGAGCAGGATCGCAAGATCGCCGATACGCTCGCGCCGGTGCTGGCGGCGCGCGGCCTGCTGCTGGTCGGACTCGATGCGATCGGCGACTGGCTCACCGAAGTCAACGTCACGAGCCCGACGTGTTTCCGCGAGATCATGGACCAGACCGGCTTCGACGTCGCCGCGATGTTCGTCGACGCGCTGGAGCGCGCGGTCGGCTGACGCGTGGCGCTCGCGTGGCGCGCCGACGCAGCGGCCTTGATTGCCCGGCTGCACCCCCAATCTGCGTAGTAAATCCGCATCAGGCGTGGCGTCGGGATTGGCGCGAAAATGAGGCTGCTACAATGCCCGCTCGCCCGACGATGCATTCCCGCCCTCGCGACCCACGGCCGGTCCGGGGCGATGGCGAACCGGGCTCGAGTCCCGGTCCACGGTTTGGGGCCGTTCTTTTGCAGTAAGGCTGACATGGCAGGCATTCTGATCATTGCGCACGCTCCATTCGCCACCGCGTTGCGCGATTGCGTTTCCCACATCTATGGCGGTTTGCCGGCGCGTATCGGCGTGATCGACGTGTCGCCGGATTGCGATCCTGCGCAGGTCGTCGCGTTCGCGAATTCGGAAGTCGTGCGGCTGAAGGAAGAGAACGGCGCGCTCGTGCTGACCGACATGTTCGGCGCGACGCCGGCCAACATCGCGGGCCGGCTCGCCGCCGTGCCGGACGTGCGTGTGCTGTGCGGCGTCAATCTGCCGATGCTGGTGCGCGCGGTCTGCTATCGCGCGACGCCGCTCGACACGCTCGTCGACAAGGCGCTCGCCGGCGCGACCAAGGGCGTGCACGCGATCGGACCGGCGATGCCGACACCGGTCACGCCGCCAGCGTGCGCTGCCGAGTGCCTGCCGGCGCTGCCGCCTGACGCGGCGGCCGCCGACTGTGTTCCCGCTTTGCCGGCCGATGCCGATCTGACGCAAAAGACGGACGCGACCGGCCTGTAAGCCGGGCTGGTTCGCAGGCAAGCTTCGACGGATTCAAGCGGTTTCACAACGGTGCCGATCGCATTGAAGCCGCTTTGCAGTAACACTTTTCACCATTTCATTCACCCGCGCTTCGGACCATCACATGCTGCAACAGGAAACGACAATTGTGAACAAGCTGGGGCTGCACGCGCGCGCGTCGGCCAAGTTGACGCAACTCGCGGGCAACTACCAGGCGGAAATCTGGATGAGCCGCAATGGCCGTCGTATCAACGCGAAGAGCATCATGGGCGTGATGATGCTGGCCGCGGGCATCGGCAGTACCGTGCTGATCGAAACGGAAGGCACCGACGAACAGGACGCGATGGACGCGCTCCTGAAACTGATCGCCGATAAGTTTGGCGAAGGTCAATAAAGCCACGCGCTTTGCCTTCGACAAACCCGAAAATGCCGCGGCTCAGTCCGCGGTTTTTTTTCGCCGCCGACATCTGAATATCAGAAGAGGCGCGCTGTTAATCGAGATTAAAGGGATCTAGAAGCGGCGCGAAAGCCATCGGCAAGAGCGCGTAAGGCGACATGCGTTTTCAATGTTTAAATCATATGTTTTGCGCGATGTGTATAGAGCGAAGCTTCGCCGGGTACGAGGGCACCTCGTTGCGATAATCCGTGCTGCGCTGCACACACCGCTGACACACTTCAAAAAGGCGCGGAATTTATAATGCCCAGTACAGTCTGAGAGCATTGCAGCGGTTTGCCGCGGCATTACACAACTAGAGGAGGTGCGCGTGTCATTCACGCTGCATGGAATTCCCGTGTCACGCGGTATCGCCATCGGGCGGGCCTATCTGATCGCCCCGGCAGCACTCGACGTAGACCACTATCTGATCGAACCGCCCCAGATCGAAGGGGAGGTCGGGCGTTTTCGCGCGGCTCAGCAACGCGTGCATGAAGAACTCAACGTATTGCGCGCCGATCTTGCCGCGGATGCCCCGAGCGAAATGGGCGCGTTCATCGACGTTCACACGATGATCCTGAACGACGTCATGCTCGTTCAGGAAACCATCGACCTGATCCGCACGCGCCGCTACAACGTGGAATGGGCGCTGACCGAACAGCTCGAAAGACTGTCGCGCCATTTCGACACTATCGAAGACGAATACCTGCGCGAGCGCAAGGCCGATATCGAGCAGGTCGTCGAGCGCGTGCTGAAGGCGCTCGCGGGCGCGCCGGGCATCGTCGGCAACGTGCATGGCGCGTGCGACGAGATGATCGTGGTCGCGCACGACATCGCGCCGGCCGACATGATGCAGTTCAAGACGCAGACGTTCCAGGGCTTCGTCACCGATCTCGGCGGGCGCACGTCGCACACCGCGATCGTCGCGCGCAGCCTCGGCATTCCGGCCGCGGTCGGCGTGCAGCATGCGAGCGCGCTGATCCGCCAGGACGATCTGATCATCGTCGATGGCGACCACGGCATCGTGATCGTCGATCCCGCGCCGATCGTGCTCGAGGAATACTCGTACCGGCAAAGCGAGAAGGAGCTCGAGCAGCGCAAGCTGCAACGGCTCAAGTTCTCGCCGACGCAAACGCTGTGCGGCACGCGCATCGAACTGTGCGCGAACATCGAGTTGCCGGACGACGCGCGCGCGGCGGTCGAATCGGGCGCGACCGGCGTGGGTCTGTTCCGCACCGAGTTTCTGTTCATGAATCACAAGCACCGGATGCCCGAAGAGGAGGCGCAGTTCAGCGCGTATCGTCGCGCGGTCGAACTGATGAACGGCTTGCCGGTCACGATCCGCACGATCGACGTCGGCGCCGACAAGCCGCTCGATTCGATGGGCGGCGACGGCTACGAGACCGCCGCGAATCCGGCGCTCGGTTTGCGCGCGATTCGCTGGAGCCTGTCCGAGCCGCAGATGTTCCTCACGCAGTTGCGCGCGATCCTGCGCGCGTCGGCGTTCGGCAGGGTGAAGATCCTGATCCCGATGCTCGCGCACGCGCAGGAAATCGACCAGACGCTCGATCTGATCCGCGAAGCGAAGCGTCAACTCGACGACGCGGGTATCGCTTACGATCCGAACGTGCAGGTGGGCGCGATGATCGAGATCCCGGCCGCCGCGATCGCGTTGCCGCTGTTTCTGAAGCGGCTCGATTTCCTGTCGATCGGCACCAACGATCTGATTCAGTACACGCTCGCGATCGATCGCGCGGACAACGCGGTCGCGCATCTGTACGACCCGCTGCATCCGGCCGTGCTGCATCTGATCGCGTTCACGCTGCGCGAGGCGAAGCGCGCGGGCGTGCCCGTGTCGGTGTGCGGTGAGATGGCGGGCGATCCGGCGTTGACGCGTCTGCTGCTCGGCATGGGGCTGACCGAGTTTTCGATGCATCCGAGCCAACTCCTCGAAGTCAAGCAGGAGGTGCTGCGCTCGCATCTGAAGACGCTCGAAAAGCCCGTTGCCGACGTGCTGGCTTCGTTCGAGCCGGAGGAGGTGCAAGCGGCGCTCAAGCGTGTCGCGCTGGTTTGAATCTGACGCGCATCGTCGTGCCTCGTTGAACGAATAAACGCCGCACATGTGCGGCGTTCTGCTATTTCGGCGTCACGCGAACGGGCAGTGCAGAACCGCCTCAAGACCCGTGCGCGTGGCCGCACACCGGACAATCCGGCTGACGTCCGATCCGCATCGTGTTCCATTCCATCCGCAGCGAATCGAGCATCGTCAGGCGGCCCACGAGCGGCGTGCCGATTGCGCCGATCACCTTCAGCGCTTCGGCAGCCTGCATCGAACCGATGATGCCGACCGTCGGCGCGAACACGCCCATCGTCGAGCATGCGACTTCTTCGAACGGCTGGTCTTCGGGAAACACGCACGCGTAGCACGGCGACGCTTCATCGCGGAAATCGAAAGTGCTGATCTGGCCGTCGAAGCGCAGCGCCGCGCCCGACACGAGCGGCACGCGATGCTTGACGCACGCGCGGTTGATCGCGTGACGCGTCGCGAAGTTGTCGGTGCAATCGAGCACGACACTCGCGTGCGGCACCTCGCGGTCGAGCCAGGCATCGTCGACGCGCTCGGCCACCGCGTTGACGACGACCTCGGGATTGATCCGCGCGAGCATGTCGCGCCCGGACTCGACCTTCCTACGTCCAACCGACGCGCTCACGTGCAGGATCTGTCGTTGTAGATTGGTCAGGTCGACGGTATCGGCATCGACGAGCGTCAGACGGCCGACGCCCGCAGCCGCGAGATACAGCGCGGCTGGCGAACCGAGCCCGCCCGCGCCGACGATGATCGCGTGGGCGTCGATAAAACGCTGCTGCGCCTCGATGCCGATTTCATCGACGAGGATGTGGCGGGAGTAGCGAAGGAGTTGATCGTCATTCATGGCGGGGCGCGTGGGGTGGGTCGCTATGTCGCGCAAGGAGAGGCAGGCCGAGGGGCCGTGGCGCGCATTCGTGGCTGTTATTTTAATCGCGCGGGGAGGGTGGCGGTTGCGGCTTGCCGTGATGCGCCACCGGTTAGGCGGCGGCTTTTGCTGAAACTGTTGCGGCGTGTCTTCGCAGACTATCGTGCTACGAAGACACGCGCGGGGTTCGCTGCCTGTCGGCCAGCTTACTTGCCAGCGGGGGCCGGTGCCGAAGCCGGCGCCGATCCCGATGCGCCCGGCACCGGTTGCGTCGGCTTCACCGCGACCGGCGCGGAGGCCGACGTGCCCGGCTTGTTCTGCGCGAGACGGCGTTCCATCAACGACTTCGATTCCTGAACCGGCTTGCCTTCGAGTTTGTCGACCGCCTGTTGCAGCATGAAGTCGTCAGCCGAACCGAACTCGACCGGCTTGCGTTCGCGCTCCTTCTGGCGCTGTTCCGGCGTCTTCTTGTCGTTCTGCTCTTCGAGCTGACGCAACTGGTCCATGCGCTCCTGCTCGCGCTGCTCCGCTTCCTTCTTCTCGTTCGGGTCCTGCGTGTTCGCGAGGTGATTCGAGTAGTCGACTTCGCGGGTCACGAGCGCGTCGTCCGGATCGCCCTCCGCGTATTGGTCGACAGGAATGTCGGGGCGGATGCCCTTGTTCTGGATCGAACGGCCGCTCGGCGTGTAGTAATACGCGGTGGTGAGGCGCAGTGCGGTGTCGGCCGTCAGGGGGCGCACGGTTTGCACCGAACCCTTGCCGAACGTGGTCTTGCCGAGAATCAGCGCGCGGTGCTGATCCTGCAGCGCGCCCGCGACGATTTCCGACGCCGACGCCGAATACGCGTTGGTCAGCACGATCATGGGCACGGTCTTGAAGATGGCCGGGACGTCCTTGAGCGGATCGCTGTCGAACGATTGCAGACGGTAGTTATCGTAGGTGTCGCGATAGATCTGCTTCGAATCCGGAATCTGGCCGTTGGTCGACACCACCACCGAATTCGGCGGCAGGAACGCGCCCGCGACGCCGACTGCGCTTTGCAGCAGACCGCCGCCGTTGTTGCGCAGGTCGAGGATGAGGCCCTTCAGGTTCGGCTCCTGGCGCGCGAGATCCTGCAGCTTGGCCGCGAGGTCGGGCGTGGTGCGTTCCTGGAAGCTCGTGATGCGCACGTACGCGAAGCCCGGCGCGACGATCTTGCCCTTCACCGACTGCACCTTGATGATCGCGCGCGTGACGGTGAGCGGGAACGTGCGGTCGTCGGTCTTGCGGAAGATGGTCAGCGTGACCTTGGTGCCCGGATCGCCGCGCATCTGCTTGACCGCCTTGTCGAGCGTCATGCCGCGCACGGGCTTGTCGTTGATGCGCGTGATCAGGTCGCCCGGACGGATGCCGGCGCGGAACGCGGGGGTGTCTTCGATTGGCGAAATTACCTTGATCAGGCCGTCTTCCGACGAAATTTCGATGCCGAGCCCCGCGAAGCGGCCCTTGGTCTGCTCCTGCAGCTCTTCATAGTCGGTCTTGTCGAGGTACGACGAGTGCGGGTCGAGGCTGGACACCATGCCCTTGATCGCGGCGGTGAGCAGCTTCTTGTCGTCGACCGGTTCGACGTATTCGTGCTTGATCTGCCCGAACACTTCGGCGAAAAGCCTGAGCTGGTCTAGCGGCAGCGGGGCGACTGCGGCGCTAGCGGGTTGCTGGGCCGAGGCGGAGTATTGCAGGGTGGCAAAGACACCGGTAGCAAGGCCCGCGGCAATCAGGCCGAAATTTTTCAGGTTCTTTCGCATAGAGTCTGTTGCGGTCGGAAGCGCGTGGCAGCGTCGATAAAGATTGGACGGACAAGTATAACTGCACACCCGCCTGCTCAGGGCGCGGTGCAGGCAATCGTGCTTCGACAGTACGGGAAGGTCCTGGTTCTTGCGACCCGAGCCGCGGATGGCGAGCCGTACGACATGGCACTCGGCGGGTCGGAACTGAGAGTTGCCGCGCAAGGCCAGCGGATGCGCTCGCCGCTACGGTGAACCCTGCAGCGGGCCTCTGAATCTGACCGCCGGGCGCAATACAGAATTTCTTGTCGGCCCGGTTGTCTGCGTGCGGCCCCGCGCGTTTTCGTGGCGTGGGCCGCGCCCGGAAATGCCGGATCAGCCCGCCTTGCCCTGGCTCGCGACCGCGGCTTGCGCCTTGGCGATCGCGTCCTGGTCGCCGAGATAGAAGTGCTTGATCGGCTTCAGGTTGTCGTCGAGTTCATAAACGAGCGGCACGCCGTTCGGGATGTTGAGGCCGACGATGTCGCTGTCCGAGATGTTGTCGAGATACTTGACCAGCGCGCGGATCGAGTTGCCGTGCGCGGCGATCAGGATGCTGCGCCCCGACTTGATGGCCGGCGCAATCGACTCGTTCCACAGCGGCAACACGCGCGCGACCGTGTCTTTCAGGCACTCGGTCAGCGGCAGTTGCTCGCGCGGCACCCTGGCGTAGCGCGGATCGGTGTACGGCGCGCGCTCGTCGGTGGGCTCGAGCGCGGGCGGCGGCGTGTCGTAGCTGCGGCGCCAGACCAGCACCTGCTCGTCGCCGAACTTCGCGGCGGTTTCGGCCTTGTTCAGACCCGACAGCGCGCCGTAGTGGCGTTCGTTCAGGCGCCACGAATGCACGACGGGCAGGTACATCAGATCCATCTGGTCCTGCACATGCCACAGCGTGCGGATCGCGCGCTTGAGCACCGACGTGTAGGCGATGTCGAACGTATAGCCCGATTCCTTGAGCAGCCCGCCCGCCTGCTGCGCCTCGAGGTTGCCCTGCTCGGTGAGGTCGACGTCGACCCAGCCGGTGAAGCGGTTTTCCTTGTTCCAAGTCGATTCGCCGTGGCGGATGAGAACGAGTTTGTACATGAGAGTTGCCGGTCGGTAGTGAGGAAGCGGTCTCGCGCTGTGCGGCGCCTCGGGCGGCGCATCGCCATCGCGTCGAACGGTTATTTTATAATGCTCGCGTTGACCTTTTCGATTTCTCTCTTTCCGGCGGATCTTCCGTGAAGTTTTTCACCGAATACACAAACCTTGTCCTGATCGCAATCGTCCTTATCTCTGGTGGGTTGCTGCTGTGGCCGACCATCAGTCGGCGTGGACGTGGCGGCCTGTCGGCCGCTGAAGCCACCCAACTGATCAACCGGCGCAACGCGGCGGTCATCGATCTGCGGCCGTCCGCCGATTACGCCAAGGGGCACCTGCCCTCGGCACGGCATTTCGAATTCGCAGAGTTGCAGGCGAAAGTCACGCAACTCGCGAAGAACAAGAGCAACCCGGTGCTGCTGGTGTGCCAGACCGGCCAGCAGTCGAACAAGGCCGCGCGTATCGTGCAGGAAGCGGGATACGCGGAAGTCCATGTTCTCGAGGGCGGCGTCGACGCCTGGCAGAAAGCCGGTATGCCGGTTGTGAAACAAGGAGCAGCCAAGTGAACAAAGTGATCATGTACAGCACCCAGGTGTGCCCATATTGCCAGATGGCCGAACGTCTTTTAAAGTCGCGCGGCGTCGAGCACGTTGAGAAAGTACTGATCGACAAGGACCCGGGCCGTCGTGAGGAGATGATGACCCGGACCGGTCGTCGCACGGTGCCGCAGGTGTTCATCGGCGAGACGCATGTGGGCGGCTATGATGACCTTTCCGCGCTCGATCGCGCGGGCGGTCTGACGCCGCTGCTCGAAGCAGCCTGAGTTCGCGCGTTTCGCGCCGCGCGAGCGGGCGGACCACTCGATAAGCCGCCGCACGCGCTCCTCGTGGAGCCGGCGAGCCGGCGCAATAATCTGGCGGCCCATGCGTGCATCGGCCGCCGCCACGCACACCTATCAGGAATCACCATCATGTCCGACGAGAATAACCAGCCGTTCTTCAACATCCAGCGCATCTATCTGAAGGACATGTCGCTCGAGCAGCCGAATTCGCCGGGTATCTTCCTCGAGCAGGAAATGCCGTCGGTCGAAGTCGAAGTCGACGTGAAGGCCGAGCGCCTCGCCGAATCCGTGTTTGAAATTCTCGTGACGGGCACGGTCACGGCCAAGGTGTCGGACAAGGTCGCGTTCCTGATCGAAGCGAAACAGGCCGGCATTTTTGACATTCGCAACATTCCTGCCGAGCAGATCGATCCGCTCGTCGGCATTGCCTGCCCGACCATCCTGTTCCCGTACCTGCGCTCGAACATCGCCGATGCGATCACCCGCGCCGGCTTCCCGCCGATCCACCTCGCCGAGATCAACTTCCAGGCGCTGTACGAGCAGCGTCTCGCCCAGATGAGCGCGGCCCAGCAGGACGGCGCGGCGCAAAAAGGCGTCACGCATTAAGGCGCCGCGCGCAGTGCCGGCTATGAAAGTCGCCGTTCTCGGCGCTGGCGCCTGGGGCACCGCCCTCGCCGGCCATCTGGCCTTAAGGCACCACACGGTGTTGTGGGCGCGCGAGTCCGCGCTCATCGCCGAGCTTTCCACTTCGCATGAAAACGCCCGCTATCTGGCGGGCGTCGCGTTGCCGCCCGCGCTTCGCTTTGAAGCGGATCTCGGCGTGGCGCTCGATCACGCGCTCGACGACGATGCGCTGTGCGTGGTCGCGACGCCCGTGGCTGGCCTGCGTGGCCTGTTGCGCGCGATGCGCGATGCGGGCAAGGTGCCCGCGCATATCGTGTGGCTGTGCAAGGGGTTCGAAGCGGATTCGCAGTTGTTGCCGCATCAGGCGGTCGCGGCGGAATTGCCCGAGCATGCGAGCAACGGCGTGTTGTCCGGACCGAGCTTCGCGCGCGAAGTCGGGCAGGGGCTGCCGGTTGCGTTGACGATCGCGAGCCCGTCGGCGGCATGCCGCGAACGCACGGTCGCGGCGTTCCATCACGGCGCGATGCGCATCTATACCGGCGACGACGTCGTCGGCGTCGAAGTGGGCGGCGCGGTGAAAAACGTGCTCGCCATCGCCACGGGCATCGCCGATGGCCTCGGCCTCGGCCTCAATGCACGTGCGGCGCTGATCACCCGCGGCCTCGCCGAAATGTCGCGCCTTGGCGTGACGCTCGGTGGGCGCGCGGAAACCTTTACCGGGTTGACCGGCCTCGGTGATCTGATTCTGACTGCTACCGGCGATCTGTCGCGCAACCGCACCGTGGGCCTGCAACTCGCCACGGGCCGCACGCTCGACGACATCCTCGGCGGTCTCGGTCACGTGGCCGAAGGCGTGCGCTGCGCGCGGGCGGTACTCTCGATCGCACGTGCTCATGCAATCGAAATGCCGATCACGCAGGCGGTCTGCGCGGTGCTGTTCGACGGCGTGGCGCCGCGCGATGCGGTTAGCGCGCTCCTGCGGCGCGATTCGAAGGCGGAATAAAGCCTTTTCTATCAGCCGTTTAGCGGAAATTAGCGTTGAACGGCTGCCTCGCCCGGTTGTCCACTTCGGGTTGTCCACTTCGTGAGCGAGACTCGGGTCAGCGAGGTTCCCATGCCCACCTTCAATCTCAGTCCTGGCGCGTGCACGCTCGAAGCGCGCGTGGTCGATATCACGACGCTCGCCGTCGATGCGATCGTCAATGCCGCGAATACTTCGCTGCGCGGTGGCGGCGGTGTGGACGGCGCGATTCATCGCGCGGCCGGCAAGGAGTTGCTGCGCGAATGCGAAACGCTCGGCGGCTGCGCGACCGGCGACGCCAAAATCACCGCCGGCTATCGTCTGCCCGCGAAGCATGTGATTCATGCGGTCGGTCCAGTGTGGCGTGGCGGCGCGCATGGCGAAGCCGACCTGCTCGCATCGTGCTATCAGCGCTCACTCGAAGTCGCGCGCGAAACTCAGTGCACGAGCATCGCGTTTCCAGCGATCAGCTGCGGTATCTACCGTTTCCCCGCCGACGATGCGGTCAGCATCGCCGTCGCGACCGTACTCGACACATTGCCGCGCACACCACACATGAAGCACGTGACGTTCGCGTGCTTCGACGACGCGATGTTCGCACGCTACGAGGCCGAGCTCGAACGCCGTCAGGCGCCGCCTTCGAAGCCGGCCTGACGCCACGCTTCGAACACCACGATCGCCACCGTATTCGACAGATTCAGACTGCGATTGCCGGGACGCATCGGCAGACGCACGCGCTGTTCGTTCGCAAAGCGCTCGAGCACCGTGCCGGGCAGGCCGCGCGTTTCGGCGCCGAACACGAACCAGTCGCCCGGTTGAAACGCATGGTCGTGAAAGCGCCCCGAGCCGCGCGTCGTGAATGCGAACATGCGCGACGCGTCGGGCGTTTCTTTCGCGATGAACGCGTCCCAATCGGCATGCACGTTCATTTCCGCGTACTCGTGATAGTCGAGGCCGGCGCGCCGCATCTTGGTGTCGTCGAGAGGGAAGCCGAGCGGCTCGATCAGGTGCAGCCGGGCGCCGGTGTTCGCGCACAGGCGAATCACGTTGCCGGTGTTGGGCGGAATTTCGGGTTCTACGAGAACGACGTTGAACATAAGAAGACCACGTAAAAGCTAGTTTTTCGGAGTGCGCAGCGCGACGAAGTTCGTAACCCGCCGCGCGCCGGCGGCCTTCAGCGTATGCGCGAGCGCTTCGAGCGTCGCGCCGCTCGTCATCACATCGTCGACGATGCCGACGTGCAGGCCGCGCACTGGGCGCGTGACGCGAAACGCGTGGCCGACGTTCTGCCGGCGCGCATCGAGATCGAGGCGCGATTGCGGCGCGGTGTCGAGCGTTCGTTCGAGCAGCGTGGGGTCGCCGCGCACGCCGAGCGCCCGGGCGAGCGGCCGCGCGATCTGCCAGGCCTGGTTGTAGCCGCGCTCGACCAGACGGCGACCGGCGAGCGGCACTGGCGCGATCACGTCGGGCCGCTCGGCCGCGTCGTGCCAATTGGCTTCAGCGAGCCGCGCGAGGCGTTGCGCGAAGTCTCGCGCGAGCATCAGCCGGGCGCGGAACTTCAGGCCGACCGCGAGTGTATCGAGCGGCGCGCGATAGTCGGCGAGCGCGAAGCTCGCGTCGAACGGCGGCGGCTCGGCCACGCAATCCGCGCAGTGATACCGCGCCTGAGCGACCCAGCGTGACGCCGGCAACGGTACCGCGCAAACGGTGCAGCGCAGCCGGCTCTCGTTCCAGTAGGCCGCGTCGCAACCGTCGCACAACGCCTTATGCGACAAATTGCCGCACAACGCGCACAGGTTCGGCAGCGCGGCGTTCAAGGCCCGCGGCCATGCCGAATGCAGACCGCGCGCAAAACGCGCCAGCTGATTTCGACACGACGAAGAAAATGACTGGAATCGCACGAGTGAGCGCCGGTGAAAGCCGTTCTCGCTGAATGGAGGGGAACGACCGAGTATACTTCGAGCTCACGCCAGCACGACACACATGTCCCCAACATCCGCTCAATCTGGCCGTCCGGCCTACGATTCACGGCGCCTCAGGCGTATTTTCGACCGTCGCGCTGCCAACTTCGACGAGGTTGCGTTCCTGCCGCGCGAGATTGCGCAGCGCATGCGCGAGCGTCTCGATTACATCAAGGTGGCGCCCTCGAGCGTGCTCGACGCCGGTTGCGGCGCGGGCGAAGACCTCCCTGCATTGCGAGAACGCTTTCCCGAAGCGCCGGTGTTCGGCGCTGATCTGTCGCACGGCATGCTCCGCCGCGCGCTGCGCCACGATGCCGGCGACACCAGTTGGCGGCGCTTTCTTCCCGCCTCGCTCGGCAAGGCGCTCGGCGCGCGTGGCCCGCGCTTCGCGCAAACCGATTTCTCCGCGCTGCCGTTCACGTCCGGCGCATTCGAATTCATCTGGTCCAACCTCGCGCTGCACTGGCACTCGCGGCCCGATCTGGTCTTTCCCGAATGGCAGCGCGTGCTGAAGGTCAACGGCCTGCTAATGTTCAGCACGCTCGGCCCCGATACGCTGAAGGAGTTGCGCGGTGCCTACGCCGAGATCGAGGCCGCGCACGGCGTCGCGTCTCGCAAGCATGTGATCGACTTCGTCGACATGCACGACCTCGGCGACATGCTCGTCGAGGCCGGCTTCGAGATTCCGGTGATGGACCAGGAGACGCTGACGATCACCTATAAGTCGCCCGAGTCGCTGCTCGCGGACGTGCGTCGCTGGGGCGCGTACCCGTTCGAGCGCGATGCGCATGCCGGCGTGCTCGCGCGTCGGTTGCACAAAGCCCTGCTCGCCGCGCTCGAAGCGCGCCGGCGCGCCGACGGCACGATCGCGCTGACCTTCGAGGTGATCTACGGCCACGCATGGAAAGCCGTGCCGCGCACCACGGCGGAAGGACATGGCATCGTGCGGCTCGAGGACATCGGACGAGGTCCGGGCAAGCGTGGATAGCAGATTGCGGTGCTGTCATCAACTGCTTGCCGACGGTGCGGTCGACGTGTTGCAAAAGCGGTAAAGAGGACATCCGTTATGCCTGGGATTTGCCCTCCAAAAGAGCCGCAAAATGCTGGGCAAAATGGCGCGAAGGCTTGTCGCGCCTGGCTTGTGGGCCGATCGGGGCTTGCTTGTCGATGCTATGGATCACGCCTATAATGCGTCAGTTTGTCACCCGAGGTTCCCACATTTGGGGTGGCAAGCCCGAGGCGCGGGGCTGCAAAATGAAGTGATGCGGTAGGGGTTGGCGCGCTCGCGAGTGATGCTGGAAACAGTGACACGAACGGCGGCCGCGAGATGCATCCGGAAGTAAAAGAAGGCAAGCCGGACTCGACGATTCGCAGGAGGCAGCGATGGGCGCATCAGATCATCTGCTGGCGGATTCAGAACCGGTCCTCAGGGACTGGACCATGAAGCGCAACTGTTCGATATCGCCGCGGCAGTTCGTCTGTCTGTACGTGTCGCTTGCGTTGTTTTCGTTGGCAATTGCATTCATGCTGGTTCTGGTCGGCGCCTGGCTGGTGTTGCCGTTCACCGGAATCGAATTGCTGGCCGTAGGTATCGCGTTTGCAATATATGCGCGTCATGCTGTCGATTACGAGCGCATCCGGTTGTTTCCGAACCGGCTCGTGATCGAGCAGGTCAGCGCCGAGCAGATTACGCAATTCGAATTCAATCCGCGCTGGGTGCGGATAGAGCCGGGCGCAACGCCGCGCGATCAGATCAAGCTGGTCTCGCGCGGGCAGACGATCATGATCGGGCAACATCTCGCGCAGAATCGGCGCGCGCAGTTCGCAGGCGAACTACGTATGTGGCTGGCACGTTGTTAGATGGTGCCGGACGCGCGGCGTTCAAGGGGGCGCGACACGCTGCCAGCGGGGTCGAGGGGTTTGAATGGAAAATTTGGGTAAGGAAGCTATGAAAACAATCAAGCGAGCGCTCATGAGCGTGCTGGCGACGAGCGGACTGCTTTTCGCCGGTGCCGCCCTGGCAGTGGGCGATGCTCCGGGCGGCCCTGCCGTCAACGCGATCAATCTCCAGCCGCCTGCAACGAGAATCGCTGAGGAACTGTTCAGCCTTCACATGTTCATGCTGGGACTTTGCACCGTGATCTTCATCGGTGTGTTCGGCGTGATGTTCTATTCGATCTTCGCGCACCGCAAATCGAAAGGCCACAACGCAGCCAATTTCCACGAAAGCACCACCGTCGAAATCATCTGGACAATCGTGCCGTTCATCATCGTCGTGCTGATGGCGCTGCCCGCCACCAAGACCGTCGTCGCGATGAAGGACACCTCGAACGCCGACCTCACGATCAAGGTCACCGGCTACCAGTGGAAGTGGGGCTATGACTACGTGAAGGGTCCGGGCGAGGGCATCGGCTTCCTGTCCACGCTCGCCACGCCGCGCGCGCAAACCGAGGGCCGTGAGCCGATCTCCACGCTGTATCTGCAGGAAGTCGACAACCCGCTCGTGGTGCCGGTCGACAAGAAAATCCGCATCATCACCACCGCGAACGACGTGGTCCACTCCTGGTACGTGCCGGCCTTCGGCGTCAAGCAGGACGCGATTCCTGGCTTCGTGCGCGACACGTGGTTCAAGGCCAACCGCACCGGTACGTTCCGCGGCTTCTGTACCGAACTGTGCGGCAAGGAACACGCGTTCATGCCGGTCGTCGTCGAGGTGCTGTCGGCTGACGACTACGCGAAGTGGGTCGACGAGGAGAAGAAGAAAATGGCCGCCGGCCAAGACGATCCGAACAAGACCTACACGATGGCCGAGCTGATGGAACGCGGCGGCAAGGTCTACGCGGCGAACTGCGCGGTCTGCCACCAGCCGACCGGCAAGGGCGCGGGCGCATTCCCGGCGCTCGACGGCAGCAAGATCGCCAACGGTCCGATCGGGCAGCACGTGAGCCTCGTGTTGAAGGGCAAGAACGCGATGCCTTCGTGGGCGCCGACGCTGGACGACGTCGAAATCGCCGCGGTGATCACGTACGAACGTAACTCGTGGGGCAACCACACGGGCGACATCCTGCAGCCGAAGCAGGTCGCCGACGCGCGCAACGGCAAGCTGCCGGAAGGCGGCGATCATCTGGCCAACGCCGGTGCTGCCGCGAGCGGCGCCGTTGCGACATCGGGCGCGGAAGCAGCGTCGGGCGCAAAAGCGGCGTCCGCACCGGCCGCATCGGGCAACGAGGCTGGCGCGGCTGCTTCGAACAACGCAGAGGCCGCGCTGCCGGCGAGCATCTACTTCGAGACCGGCAAGAGCACGCTGCCGGCCGACGCGAAAGCGGCGGTCGACGCGGCCGCGGCCTACGCGAAGGCGCATCCGGACGCGAAATTCACGCTGTCGGGCTTCACCGACGCAACCGGCTCCGCCGACGTCAACGCGAAGCTCGCGAAGAGTCGTGCCGAAGCCGTTCGCGACGCGCTGAAAGCAGCCGGCATTGCCGACGATCATATTATTTTGAAGAAGCCGGAAACGATCACCGGCGGCACCGACGCTAAGGAAGCCCGGCGTGTTCAGATCAGCCCGGCAGCCTGACGTGTTCATGGTCAGCACCGCAGAATTCGCTTTAGGAGATTGTCATGTCTAGCATCGGACACGATGTAGTCGCGGGTCACGAGCACGTGCACGGCGACCATGCCCACGAAACGCCGCACGGCTGGCGTCGTTGGCTGTTCGCAACCAACCACAAGGATATCGGTACGCTGTACCTGATCTTCTCGTTCACCATGTTCCTGTCCGGGGGCGTGATGGCGCTGATGATCCGTGCCGAACTGTTCGAGCCGGGTCTGCAGATCATGCGTCCCGAGTTCTTCAACCAGTTGACCACCATGCACGGGCTGATCATGGTGTTCGGCGCGATCATGCCGGCGTTCGTCGGCTTCGCGAACTGGATGGTGCCGCTGCAGATCGGCGCATCGGACATGGCTTTCGCGCGGATGAACAACTTCAGCTTCTGGCTGCTGCCGGTCGCCGCTGTGCTGCTGGTCGGCTCGTTCTTCGCACCGGGCGGCGCGACCGCCGCGGGCTGGACGCTGTACGCGCCGCTCTCCACGCAGATGGGCCCGGGCATGGACTTCGCGATTTTCGCGATCCACCTGATGGGTGCGTCGTCGATCATGGGCGGTATCAACATCGTCGTGACGATCCTGAACTTGCGTGCACCCGGGCTCACGCTGATGAAGATGCCGATGTTCGTCTGGACCTGGCTGATCACCGCGTACCTGCTGATCGCCGTGATGCCAGTTCTGGCGGGCGCGATCACGATGTTGCTGTTCGACCGTCACTTCGGCACGTCGTTCTTCAATGCGGCAGGCGGCGGCGACCCGGTCATGTATCAGCACATCTTCTGGTTCTTCGGGCACCCCGAGGTGTACATCATGATCTTGCCGGCGTTCGGGATCGTCTCGCAGGTGATCCCGGCGTTCTCGCGCAAGCCGCTGTTCGGCTATAGCTCGATGGTGTACGCAACGGCATCGATCGCGATCCTGTCGTTCATGGTCTGGGCGCACCACATGTTCGTGACCGGCATGCCGGTCACGGGCCAGCTGTTCTTCATGTACGCGACGATGCTGATCGCGGTGCCGACCGGCGTGAAGGTGTTCAACTGGGTCGCGACGATGTGGCGCGGTTCGCTGTCCTTCGAAACGCCGATGCTGTTCGCGGTCGGCTTCCTGATCGTGTTCACGTTCGGTGGCCTGTCGGGTCTGATGCTCGCCATGGCGCCGCTCGACATCCAGTATCACGGCACTTATTTCGTGGTCGCGCACTTCCACTACGTGCTGGTGGCGGGGTCGCTGTTCGCGCTGTTCGCCGGCTGGTACTACTGGTCGCCGAAGTGGACCGGCTGGATGTACAACGAAACGCGCGGCAAGATTCACTTCTGGGCGTCGATGTTCTTCTTCAATCTCGCCTTCCTGCCGATGCACTTCGTCGGTCTCGCTGGCATGCCGCGTCGTTATGCCGACTACCCGGCGCAGTTCACCGACTGGAACCAGGTGATCTCGATCGGCGCGTTCGGCTTTGGTCTGTCACAGGTGTACTTCCTGTTCGCGGTGGCGCTGCCGGCCTACCGTGGCGGTGGCGAGCACGTAGAAGCGGGCGACAAGCCGTGGGACGGCGCTACGGGCCTCGAGTGGACCGTACCGAGCCCGGCTCCGTTCCACACGTTCGAGCATCCGCCGACCGTCGAGTAAGCCTATCCCGGCGAGGTGCCGGGTTCCGGCGGCGCGACATGCCGCCACCGGACTCGGGCGCTTCGCGCGGCGGCCTCGCCAGTCAAGAACCGTACTCAGAAAGTCGAGCATGACGCGCAATCCACAGGAAAGACGTACGCCGGAGCAGATTCGCGCGAGCAACAGGCGGATAGGGTTGGTGATGTTCGCGATCGCCGCGGTGTTTTTCGCGAGCGCGATTCTGAAGCAGTGCTGGTTCAGCTAACGCCGACTTCGCAGTCCGTATGCAGGTTTGTTGAGGGTTCAGATGTCGACGCAACCGCCGGCCGAGGCCGACCGCTCTTTCAACCGTTCGATGCTGATCAAGCTGTTCGTCGTCGCGTTGATGATGTTCGGTTTCGGTTTCGCGCTGGTGCCGATGTATCGCGCGATCTGCCAGATCACCGGCGTGAACAACCTCGTGCAGCGCGACGTTTCAGCGCGCGAGGCGAAGAATACGCAGGTCGACATGAGCCGCACGATTTCGATCGAATTCGATGCGAACGCGCGGGGCCTGTTGGGTTTCAAGCCGGAGCAGCGCAGTCTCGACGTGCATCCGGGCGAAGTAACGACGGTCATGTACGACGTCAGCAACGAGCAGTCGCGCACGATCCGTGCGCAGGCCATTCCGAGCTACGCGCCGAAGCAGGCGACCGAGTACTTCAGGAAGATCGAGTGTTTCTGCTTCACGCAGCAGACGTTGAACGCGAACGAGACGAAGCGGATGCCGGTGGTGTTCGTCGTCGACCCGAAGTTGCCGAAGGACGTGAAGACGATCACGCTGTCGTACACGTTTTTCGAGTTGAACACTCCGGCGGCGAGCGCGGATGATGCGGTGCCGAAGGCGAATGCAGTGAACGATGCAGTGACCAGCGCGGCAGCCACTGCCGCGAAGCCGGCCTGAAGCAGATTTGACGGCGCGAGCCGCGGACGAACGAAGGAAGACGAAGCGAGATGAACGATAACGGCGGCAGTCCGCGCAAGAGCAGTTTCGGTCAATCGATGCGCGCGGTGTTCTGGTCGTTTTTTGGCGTGCGCAAGCGCCGCGATCTCGAGGCGGACGCGACGCAACTGAACCCGCTGCATGTGATCGTGGCGGCGCTGATCGGCGCGGCGGTTCTGATCGGGGTGCTGATTCTGGTCGTGCGCCTCGTGGTCGGTTGAGGCAGTAGCAGGGCGCAGCAGCAGAGAAGAGCCCACGAATTAGAGAGAAGCGGTGCGGTATCGACGCGCCGCCGAAGATACAGCCGGAGATTCCGGAACAACTGGACTGGAGTGGAGAATCAAGAATGAGCGGTCAAAACGAGAGCCCGTACTATTTCGTACCGCATCCGTCGCGGCATCCGAT
The DNA here is from genome assembly GCF_014201025.1 of Paraburkholderia sp. MM5384-R2. NCBI lineage: Bacteria > Pseudomonadati > Pseudomonadota > Betaproteobacteria > Burkholderiales > Burkholderiaceae > Paraburkholderia > Paraburkholderia sp. MM5384-R2. The sequence continues at coordinate 94,479 of NZ_JACHDI010000024.1, read as the reverse complement.
CAGCGCCGCTACGGGGTTGCTGGTCATGCTCGGATCGCTTGCGGCCTGGATCAACGACCATACCTGGGCGCCGCTTGGCGTGCTCATCGGTCTGCTGTGGCTGCTCTTTACGCTGTGGCATTGGTTCGGCGACGCGATCGCCGAGTCGGAAGGCGGCATGTACGGCAAGAACGTCGACCGGTCGTACCGCTGGAGCATGAGCTGGTTCATATTCTCCGAAGTGATGTTCTTCGGCGCATTCTTCGGCGCGCTGTTCTATGCCCGCGAAATCGCGCTGCATCAACTCGGCAGCCTCGACTACAAACTGATCTGGCCGGATTTCACGGCGGTGTGGCCGAACAACGGCCCGGCCGAACTCGTGGGCACCTACAAGTCGATGCAGCCGTGGCCGGTGCCGACCATCAACACGGCGCTGCTGCTGTCGTCGGGTGCGACGCTGACGGTGTCGCACCACGCGCTGCGCGACAACCATCGCAAGAAGGCGATTGCGTGGCTCGCGGCGACAATCGTGCTGGGCGTGAGCTTCCTGTTCCTGCAGGGCTTCGAATACTTCCACGCGTACAACGAGCTGAACCTGACGCTGGCTTCGGGCATCTACGGTTCGACGTTCTTCCTGCTGACTGGCTTCCACGGCTTTCACGTGTTCCTCGGCGGCACGATGCTCTCCGTTGTGCTGGTGCGTCTGATTCGCGGCCACTTCACGCCGGAACATCACTTCGCGTTCGAAGGCGCGGCCTGGTACTGGCACTTCGTCGACGTCGTGTGGCTCGGTCTGTACGTCGTCGTGTACTGGCTGTAATGCGGCCAGATCCGTGCGCGCAACGCCGTTCAGGCGGAGCGCACGAGGCAGTATGCAAGGCTGAATGCAGCGCCGCCCTCGACCTCTCAGGGCGGCGTTTTGTTTGGCGGCGAGGAAAATTTGCCGCTGAAGGGATGCGGCGGCGACCTATCCGCGAGCGTCAGCGCCCGTACGGAATCCCGGTCGACTGAATCCAGCCCATCCAGTGTGCGAACAGGATGAACAGGAACAGCGAGATCGACAGGCCCACCCGCGTGGCGAGTGACCAGACCATCCGCTTGGTCTTGCCTTTGTCGTGCATCATGAAATACAGCGCCGACACCATGCTGGCGATGATGAGAGCAAAGGCGATGGGAACGATAATGTGCATGGAACCAACTGAAACCGGAAAGCGCAGTGGCAAGAGATTCATTATCGCACCGCGAGCGGGCGTCTGCCGCAGGTTCCCGGCGGCGCTGAGCGCGATGCCGGAGCGCCTGCAATGAAGTTTCGCCTGATTCCCGCGCTGCTGATCCTGCTGGTCGTCGTCGTGACGATGCGGCTCGGTTTCTGGCAGCGCGATCGCGCGCATCAGAAGGAAGCGCTCGAGGCGCGCATCACGCAGTTCGAGAACGCGCCCGCGTTGCCGGTCAGCGCGGCGCCGCTCGCGCTGAAGGACGTCGAGTTTCATCGCGTGAAGGCGCGCGGCAGTTTCGTCACGGACAAGGTCGTGTACCTCGATAATCGTCCGTATAACGATCAGCCGGGCTTTTACGTCGTGATGCCTTTTAAACTCGCCGACGGCGGTTACGTGCTCGTCAATCGCGGCTGGCTGCCGCGCAACCTGAGCAGTCGCGAGATCATCGCGCCGTACACGACGCCGCCGGGCGAGGTCGAGATCGAAGGGATTGCGCGTGCCGACGCGTCGCGCGCGTTCGAGCTCGGCGAGGGTGGATCGGCCGCGCATCACCTGATCCGGCAGAATCTCGATGTCGGCTCGTACGCCGCGGAGACCGGGCTGCCGCTGCAATCGTTCGTGATCCAGCAGACCGGCGATGCCGGCGACGGCCTGGTGCGCGACTGGCCCGCACCGACCACCGGCGTCGAGCGCAACTACGGCTACATGCTGCAGTGGTGGGGCATGGCCGCCGCCGCGCTCGCCTTCGGTCTGTATGCGGCGCGCCGCGCGGGCAAAAAAGAGCACGCGCCAGGCGCGTGAGGAACGCAAGGCACGGCTCGCCGCCGTCCAAACATTGAAAGAGGTTCTGTAGTGTCGACTCAAACTCCCCGTTCGCCGGAAGCTGGCAAATCCAGCGGCAAACCCGCCGCGGCCAAAGCGATGCCCGGCCAACCGAACGGCCCGGGCTCGTGGCGGCGCGGCCGCTGGGTGCTGCTGCTGCTCGCGGTGATCTGCGCGGCGCCGATCGCGATCTCGTACTTCATGTACTTCGTCGTGAAGCCGACCGGCGGCAGCACGAACTACGGCGCGCTGATCGAGCCGCAACGGCCGATCCCGGACTCGCTGATGGTCACCGACGCGGACGGCAAGCCGCTGAAGCTCGCCTCGCTGCATGGCCGCTGGCTCATGATCTCGGTGGACAACAGCGCGTGCGACCAAGCCTGCGTGACGAAGCTGTACTTCATGCGACAAATCCGCGCAGCTCAGGGCCCGGAACGCGAGCGCGTCATGGAAGTGTGGCTGCGCACCGATGCCGACAAGGTCGCGGACGTGATACAAACCGCCTACCCGAACACCGACATGCTGATCGCCGATCCGGCGCAGGTCGCCGCGTGGCTGCCTGCCGGCACCGGCACGCGGATCACCGACCACATCTACCTGGTCGATCCGAACGGCAATCTGATGATGCGTTTTCCGAAAGACGCGAACCCGAGCAAGATCAAAGGCGACCTGACCAAGCTGCTCAAATGGTCGACCATCGGCTGACGCCCCAACCTGGGTAAATGAGATGTTCGTATTGCAACTGGGCCTGATCGGCTTGTGTATCGCGTTGCTGCCGTTGTCCTACGTGTGGGTCAAGGCCGACGACAACAAATTCCGCAAGCTGGTCTGGCTCACCACTTTCCTGACGCTCGATCTCGTGATGTTCGGCGGCTTCACGCGCCTCACCGATTCGGGCCTCGGCTGCCCGGATTGGCCCGGCTGCTACGGCACGTCGTCGCCGTTCATCGCGCACGCGGCGATCTCCGCGGCCTATCAGGCGATGCCGAGCGGCCCCGTCAGCATGACGAAGGCGTGGATCGAAATGATCCATCGCTACTTCGCGATGGCGATCGGCGTGCTGATCATCGCGCAGACGATCATTGCCTGGACGGCGCGTATCAAGCGTCGTCCGCTGCATGTGTCGCCGTGGTGGCCGACTTCGTTGCTGCTGCTGATCGTCGTGCAAGGCGTGTTCGGCGCGTGGACCGTGACCATGAGGCTGCAGCCGATCATCGTGACCACGCATCTGCTGCTCGGCCTGGCGCTGCTCGGCACGCTCGGCTGGCTCGCGGCGCGCTTGACGCCGCTGCCGGCCTACGAGCCCGAGGCCGCGCGCTGGCGCGTGGCCGCGCTCGCGGGTCTCGCGCTGCTGGTACTGCAAATCGCGCTCGGTGGCTGGGTCAGCACGAACTACGCGGTGCTCGCGTGCACCGACTTCCCGACCTGCAACGGCCAATGGATTCCGCCGATGGACTTCGCGCACGGCTTCTACCTCTGGCGCGCGCTCGGCATGACCGGCGACGGCGACATGATCACGCAGGATGCGCTGGTCGCGATTCACTGGACGCATCGCACGTTCGCGTTCGCTGTGATCGCCTATCTGGTGTGGTTCGCGTTGAAGATGCGCCGCTTCGAGTCACTGCGGCGACCCGCCAACGGCGTGCTGCTGGTGGTGCTGATCCAGTTCGTCACCGGCTTGTCGAACATCGTGCTGCAATGGCCGTTACCGATTGCGGTCGCCCATAACGGCGGGGCCGCGATCCTGCTGCTGCTGCTCGTTATGTTAAACTTTCGGATCGCTTATAGCCGTCCCGGCCGCGCCGCGCTCCCTGCGCGCGAAGCCGCGCCAGCGTGACTCACATGGACAGCACAACACTCTCCCAAACGCCCGGCAGCCGGGTCTCCCAATATCTCGCACTGACCAAGCCGCGTGTCACGCAGCTTGCGGTGTTCTGCGCGGTCATCGGCATGTTCCTGTCGACGCCGGGCATGGTGCCATGGACCGTACTGATCGGCGGCACGGTCGGCATCTGGCTGCTGGCCGGCGCCGCGTTCGCGATCAACTGCCTCGTCGAGCAGCAAATCGACGCCAAAATGCGCCGCACGTCGTGGCGTCCGTCCGCGCGCGGCGAAATCACCACCCCGCAGATCCTGCTGTTCTCGGCCGTGCTCGGCGGCCTCGGCATGTGGACGCTGTACACGTTCGCCAATGCGCTGACCATGTGGCTCACGCTCGCCACGTTCGTCGGTTATGCGGTCATCTATACGCTGCTGCTGAAGCCAGTCACGCCGCAGAACATCGTGATCGGCGGCGCGTCGGGCGCGATGCCGCCCGCGCTCGGCTGGGCCGCGGTAACGGGCCACGTGCCCGGCGACGCGTGGATCCTCGTGCTGATCATCTTCGTGTGGACACCGCCGCATTTCTGGTCGCTCGCGCTGTATCGCCGCAAGGACTACGAAAACGCCGGCCTGCCGATGCTGCCGAACACGCACGGCGAAAAGTACACGCGCCTGCATATCCTTCTCTACACGGTCATCCTGTTCGCGGTCACGCTGATGCCGTTCATCTCCGGCATGAGCGGCGTCGTGTATCTCGCGTCGGCGGTGCTGCTCGGCGCCGTGTTTCTCGCTTATGCGTGGAAGATCTACCGGGAGTATTCGGACGAGCTCGCGCGCAAAACTTTCCGTTTTTCGATCGTCTATCTGTCGCTGCTGTTCGCCGCGCTGCTGATCGACCACTACTCGCGCGTCGTGATAGGCGCGTAACACCATGCTCAACAATCGCTTTGCGCGCATCGCGCGCGCCGCTGTGATGGCTTGCGCGCTCGGCGCGACGCTCGGCGGCACATTGCTGATAACGGGTTGCGGCAAGCAGCCGCCGGCTTTTACGAATCTCGACATCACCGGCAATACGCAATTCGCCAGCGATTTCTCGTTGCCCGACACGTCCGGCAAGATCCGCACGCTTGCCGACTACAAAGGCAAGGTCGTCGTGCTGTTCTTCGGCTACACGCATTGCCCGGACGTCTGCCCGACGACGATGGCCGAGCTGTCACAGGCGTTACAGCAACTCGGTCCGGAGGACGCGAAGCGCGTGCAGGTGCTGTTCGTCACCGTCGACCCCGAGCGCGATACGCCGCAGTTGCTCGCGCAATACGTGCCGGCGTTCAATCCGAGCTTCGTGGGCTTGCGTCCCGCCAGCGAAGAGCAGCTCGCGAAGGTCGCGAAAGACTTCCGCGTGTACTACGCGAAGGTCCCGGGCAAGACGCCCGACAGCTACACGATGGACCACACGGCCGCGAGCTATGTGTTCGACACGGACGGCAAGCTGCGTCTGTTCGCGCGCGATGGCCAAGGCGCGACACCATGGGTGCATGACATCAAGCTGCTGCTCGATTGACGCGCATCGCAGGCGGCTTTTTAAAGCGGCGCCGCTCACGCCTCCCCGCATCCCTCCCCTCTTCGCAACTCGCGCTCAGACCGGAATCGGCAGATTCAGCCCCGGCGCGAGACGCGTCGTCTTGAACTCCGTCACCTCGTAGCGCGCGAGCTGTTGCAGGGCGAACGGATCGCTCGCGAGAATGCGATCCAGCCTGTCGCGCTCGATACGAACCGCGAGGATGATGCCGCCGTCGCGCGGCACTTTCGGCCCGGCCGCGACGAAGATGCCCGCGTCGAACTGCTCCGCGAGAAACGCGCGATGCGCGTCGAGCGCGTCGTCGATACGATCGAGCGGGGCGGTGTAGATCAGGTTGATCACGTACATGGTCGTTCTCAGGGACGGGTGAGTGGGCCGTGCGCGGCTACGGCTCTGGATTATCGGTCAGCCGCGGGTTTTGCGTTGCGCTAGCCATTGCGCTTGCGCTCCGCATAACCATATGCGGTAAGGGTATTTCCCAGCTTGCCGCCCATATGAAACAATTTTGGGCTTGGCCGACGGCGCGCCAGCACGAACCGGAGCGCCGCCCATTTCATCCGACTCCGACATCGCTCGGAGCCATCGACTCAAACGTTGAACCGCAACAGCGAGAATCACATGCAGCGCAGAAATATCCTCAAAGCCCTCACCGCAGTCGTCGCCGGGGCGGCGATCCTGACGAGCTTCGGCGCGCACGCCGACGACAAGGTCATCAAGGTCGGCACGATCGGCGGCCCGGACGCGCAGATCTGGGAAGTCGTCACCAAGGTCGCGAAGCGCGAAGGCCTGAACGTGAAGGTCGTCGAGTTCAACGACTACATTCAGCCGAACGCCGCGCTCGACGCGGGCGACCTCGACGCCAACAGCTTCCAGCACCAGCCGTACCTCGATAGCCAGAACAAGCAGCGCGGCTACAAGCTCGTCAACGCGGGCCTCACGTACGTCTCGCCGCTCGGCGCGTACTCGAAGAAGCTGAAGTCGTTGAAGGACCTGCCGCAGGGCGTGAAGGTCGCGGTGCCGAACGATCCGTCGAACGAAAATCGCGCACTGCTGTTGCTGCAGGCGCAAGGGCTGATCAAGCTGAAGGACGGCGCGGCCACGGGCGGCAACAACGCGACGCCGCTCGATGTCGTCGACAATCCGAAGAAGATCAGGTTCGTCGAACTCGACGCCGCGCAACTGCCGCGTTCGCTCGCCGACGTCGACGCCGCCGTCATCAATACGAACTTCGCGCTGGCCGCCGGCCTGCAGCCGACCAAGGACGCGATCGCGCTCGAAGACATCCGCAGCCCGTACGCGAACCTGATCGCCGTGCGCGCGAAGGACAAGGATCAGCCATGGGTGAAGAAGCTGGTCGCGGCGTATCAGTCGGAAGACGTGCGCCAGTTCATCAAGACGCAGTTCAAGGGTTCGATGGTGCCGTCGTTCTAAGCGACGCGTTCAGCGCGATCGCAAGCGCAGCCGCATGGCATCAGGAAAGGCACGCGCCGTACAGGCGCGTGCTTTTTTTATAGCTCCAGCTCCCATCTTTCGATTATCAGATCCTGGCCGAAGCGGCGCTGCGCCGCGCTGCCGGCCAACTCGAACCCAGTGCGCTCGCAAAGCCGCCGTGGCTCCGCCAATGCGCTCGCGGTGGTCAGCGTGAGCTTCGTGTAGCCCGCGCGCCGCGCGAAGCGCACGCATTCGCTGAGCAATTGCGTGCCGATGCCGAGCTTCCGCACGTCCGGTTCGACCCACAGCAGGCGCACGCCCGCGACCGTCGTCGAAACCCCGACGAGGCAAACCGAGCCGACCACCAGACCCTCCTGTTCGGCGATCCAGCACTTCTCGCGCAGCGGATCGTTGCGCTGCGCGTACTCGGCGACGACGCGCGCGAGCAAGCCCTCGAACGTGTGATCCCAGCCGTATTGCGCGGCGAACCACTGCGCCTGACGATGCACGAGCCAGCCACATTCGCCGGCGCGCGGCTGACGCAGCACCACGAGCTCGTGCTTCGGCTTGTCGCCGAGCAGGCGCTCAATCAGCTTCATCGCGGCGATCAACTGCTCCTGCGATAGCGCGCTGAGTCTGTCGAGCATGCCGAGTGCTTCGTGGATGGCGGCGGCGTCGAGCGGCGCGTAGATCGCGTGGCCGTGCTCGGTGAGCGCGATCAGCGACTGGCGTGCGTCGGTGTCGGACGGACGGCGGGTGATCAGCTTGCGTCGCTCGAAACTGGTCAGCAGACGGCTCAGATAGCCGCTATCGAGCCCGAGCGCGCGCCCGAGCACCGACGCGGTCTGCGCGCGGGCGCGCGATAGCTCGTGCAGCACGCGCACTTCCGTCAGCGAGAACTCGCTTCGAGCCAGATGCTCGTGCAGGTCACCGATGCATTGGGTATAGAAGCGATTGAAATGGCGGACGGCCTGAGCGCGCCGCAGCGCGTCGGAATCTGTCAAGGGCGGCTCCCCGGGACTTTTTATGGTCGGTACAGCGCACTATATCGGCGCGACCCTTATTTACAAAGCCACTCCATTGCAACGAGACGCCAACTGGTATTAAACAGGTATTGATTATTTGGGCTGTTTTGATACCACCAGAGCTGATAACGACTCGCTGGTATCGTCAAATGCGTGCGATGCGGGAAAGTCCCTGGTCTGAAAATCCCTCCGAGGGAGCCCTTGAATCCCGCTGTGATTCCCACTCAGCAAGGCTTTCCGGCGATCCGGCCTGGCCTGGAACCAGTCCGTTGACTGGTATTATGTTGGTTATATAATGGGCTCTCAATTTTCCGGGCTGTACTGCTCACGGCGTCCTTGGAGCCCCATGGAAACTCGCTGGTCCGCATTGATGCCTGACGTGCGCAACGTCACGCCGCTCTACCTGCAGCTCGCGCGCAACCTGGCGACGGCGATCCATTGCGGCGTCTGGTCGGCCGGCGAGGCGCTGCCCTCCGAGCGCACGCTGTCCGACGCGATCGGCGTGTCGCGCGTCACCGCGCGCAAGGCGATCGAACTGCTGGTCGAGCAGGGGCTGATCCGGCGCTCGCGCGGCGCGGGCAGCTTCATCACGCCGCGCGTCGAAGATCCGCTGTCGCGTCTCACCGGCTTCACGAAGAAGATGCAGCAGCGCGGTTTCCGGCCCGATTCGGTCTGGCTCGAACGCGACGTGCGCGCCGCCAATCGCGACGAGCTGCTGCGCCTCGGCTTGTCACCCGGCGCGGCCGTCACGAGCCTGCGGCGGCTGCGGCGCGCGGACGGCATCGTGATGGCGGTCGAACATTCGGCGCTGCCGGTCGCGATCGTGCCTGATCCGCTCGTGATCGGCGACTCGCTGTACAGCTATCTCGAGCAGCGCGGCGCGGCGGTCGTGCGCGCGTTGCAGCACTTCCGCGCGGTCAACGCGTCGAGCGAAATCGCCGCGCTGATGGACATCGAAGCGCGCACCGCGCTGCTGGTCATCACCCGGATCGGCTATAGCGCGGATCAACGCGCAATCGAGCTGACCGACACCTATTGCCGCGACGACTACTACGACTTCGTCGCTGAATTGCGCACCTGAGCTGCGCGGCCCTCGCAGGCCGCAAGTCCGGCGGACGCCATTTGCCGCATACGTATCACGCACCAGAGAGACTCATGCTGACCGGAAACATACTCACCACCGAAGGGTGGATCCACGGCACGCTCGAATACGAAAACGGCCGCATCACGACGCTGTCCGGCGAGCGCGTCGATCCGTCGACGAACGACGCACCGTACATCCTGCCCGGCTTCATCGATCTGCACGTGCATGGCGGCGGCGGCGCCGACGTGATGGAAGCTGGCGACGCGATCGAAACGATCACCCGCACGCATGCGCGCTACGGCACCACGAGCCTGCTCGCAACGACCATGACCGCGCCGCGCGACGAGCTGATGAACGTCGTCGCCGGGCTCGGCAACGTCACGCGGGTGCGCACGCCGGGTTGCGCGCGCGTGCTCGGCGTGCATCTGGAAGGACCGTACATCAACCCCGGCAAGCTCGGCGCGCAGCCCGACGCGGCGGTATCGGCGGTGTTGGACGAGGTGCTCAGGTATCTGTCGATCGCGCCGATCCGCGTCGTCACGCTGGCGCCCGAGATCGCCGGCCACATGGAGATCATCTCGGAGATGGCGGCGCGCGGCGTACGCGTGCAGCTCGGCCATTCGCTCGGCACCTACGACGACGCGGTCGACGCGCTCAAGCACGGCGCGTGCGGCTTCACGCATCTGTTCAACGCGATGTCGCCGCTGCATCACCGCAACCCTGGCCTCGTCGGCGCTGCGCTTGCGCACGCCGAATACGCCGAAATCATTCCCGACCTGCTGCACGTGCATCCGGGGGCGATCCGCACCGCGCTGCGCGCGATTCCGCGCCTGTATGTGGTGACGGACAGCACGTCGGCCACCGGCATGCCCGACGGCGAATATCGCCTCGGCAGCCAGCACGTAACCAAGTGCCTCGGCGGCGTACGTCTGGCCGACGGCACGCTCGCGGGCAGCACGCTGACGATGGATCAGGCGCTGCGCAATCTCGTCTCGATCGGCCTGCCGATCGCCGATGTATCCCACCGTTTGTCACGCTACGCGGCCGACTATCTCGGCATCGAGGACCGCGGCCGCATCACGCGCGGTGCGTGGGCCGACGTGGTCGTATTCGACCGCGAGCTGGCGCTGAGCGCGACCTACGTCGAAGGAGAAGCCATTGTCGAATATGCTTAAGGAAGCGCTCGCGTCCGCCGCAACTGTAGCCGAGCAGCTCAAGGACACCTCGCGCGTCGCGGCGCTCGCCGCGAAGCTCGCGCAACAGTCGCGCCATGTCGCGCTGACCGTCGCGCGCGGCAGCTCGGATCATGCCGCCAGCTACTTTGCATCCCTGACGATGAGCCGCCTCGGCGTGCCGGTCGCGTCGCTGCCGATGTCGGTCGCGACGCTGCAGCAGGCGCCGCTGCAGGTGCGCGACCAGCTTGCGCTCGCGTTTTCGCAATCGGGCAAGAGCCCCGACCTCGTCGGCACGATGAACGCGTTGCGCGCGGCCGGCGCATTGACGGTCGCCGCCGTGAACGCACCGAGCTCGCCGCTCGCCGACGCGTGCGAATGGCATCTACCGCTCGTAGCCGGTCCCGAGCTGAGCGTCGCGGCGACCAAGAGCTATATCGCCATGCTGTCGATCTCCGCGCAGCTGGTTGCGCATTGGCAGAACGACGCCGAGTTGCTCGATGGACTGAATACGCTGCCCGACGCGCTGGAACGCGCGGGCCGGCTCGACTGGTCGATGGCCGTGAACGAGTTGCGCGGTATCGAACGGATGATCGTGATTGGCCGCGGTCTTGGCCTCGCGATCGCGCAGGAAGCCGCGCTGAAGCTGAAGGAAACTTCCGGCATCCAGGCCGAAGCGTTTTCGAGCGCGGAAGTGCGTCATGGTCCGATGGAGCTGATCGACCGCGACTATCCGCTGCTCGTGTTCGCGCCGCGTGGCCCGGAGCAGGCGGGTCTGCTGCAACTCGCGCACGACATGAGCGCGCGCGGCGCGCGCGTGCTGCTCGCGGCGCCCGACGACGTCGCGCAAGCCTCGCTGCCGCTCGTCGCCACCGCACACGCGGCGCTCGATCCGATCGCCGCCATCCTGTCCTTTTACGTGATGGCCGCGGATCTTGCCGCCGCGCGCGGGCGCAATCCCGACGCGCCTCGCCATCTCAACAAAGTCACCGAAACTCACTGACGAGAATGACGATGCGACGTGTCGAGAAGTCCAACCTGATGAGCCAATCCGAGAATCACATTGTTTTGCTTGCACCGCTGACCGGCCCGGTCGTGCCGCTCGCGAAGGTGCCGGACCCGGTGTTTTCGGGCGGCATGTTCGGCGACGGCATCGGCGTCGATCCGCTCGAGGGTCGGCTCGTCGCGCCATGCGACGGCGTCGTCACGCATCTCGCGCGCACCGGCCACGCGGTCACGCTCGAGAGCGCCGAGGGCGCGCAGATTCTGCTGCATATCGGTATTGACACCGTCGGACTGAACGGCAAGGGTTTTGCGCCGATGATCGAGCAGGGCGCGCAGGTGCGCGCCGGTGACGTGCTGATCGAGTTCGATCTGGACCAGATCGCGCTGAATGCGCCGAGCCTCGTCTCGGTGATCGCGATTGCGAATTCGGATGCGTTCGAGGTCATCGAGCGGGCGCCGAACGGGCATGTCAAGGCCGGCGAAACGACGCTGCTGGTGCTGCGCGCGCGCGAGGGCGTCAGCCACGACGCGGTGCGCGAGGCGAGCGCCGCGCACGTGATGGACGAAGCGCGCCGGCAGATCACGCTGACGCACGCGGGCGGCCTGCATGCGCGGCCCGCGGCGCGGGCGCGCGAAGCGGCGCGCGGCTTCGACGCACGGGTCGAGGTGCGCTACGACGGGCGCAAGGCGCCGATCGAAAGCGTGGTGGGTCTGCTTGGACTCGGTGCCGGCGAAGGCGCAAGCGTCGAGTTGCTCGGTGTCGGTCCGCACGCGCAGGCGGCGGTCGATGCAATCGCTGACGAACTGACGCGCGAAGCGCACGGCGAGGTCGAACCGAAGCGCGAACAGAAAGCGGCGCGGCCAGCGGCCGCACCGGCGGCAGTCGTTGCGGCGCCCGCCGCGGGCGAGCCGCTCGCGCCGAACGCGCTCGCGGGCGTGTGCGCCGCGCCGGGCATCGCGCTCGGCAAGCTGGTGCGCTGGGACGACGCGGATCTCGAGCCGCCGGAGCAGGCGAGCGGCACGTCGGCGGCGGAAAGCCGTCTGCTCGACAAGGCGATCGCGACCGTCGACGCCGATCTCGACACGATCGTGCGCGATGCGTCGCAACGCGGCTCGGTCGGCGAGGCGGGGATTTTCGCGGTGCATCGCGTGCTGCTCGAAGATCCGACACTGCTCGACGCCGCGCGCGATCTGATCAGCCTCGGCAAGAGCGCCGGTTTTGCGTGGCGCGAAGCGATCCGCGCGCAAGTAGGCATCCTGAGTAATGTGGAGGACGCACTGCTCGCCGAGCGGGCCGCCGATCTGCGCGACATCGAAAAGCGCGTGCAGCGCGCGCTCGGCTACACGAGCAGCGCGGCTCGCACCCTGCCGGACGAGGCGGTGCTCGCGGCCGACGAATTCACGCCGTCGGATCTGTCGTCGCTCGATCGCACGCGCGTGACCGCGCTCGTGATGGCACGCGGCGGCGCGACCTCGCACGCGGCGATTCTCGCGCGTCAGGCGGGCATTCCGGCGCTGGTCGCGCTCGGCGACGCGTTGCATGCGATACCCGAGGGCACTCAGGTGGTGGTGAACGCGAGCATCGGCCGGCTCGAATTCGCGCCGACCGAACTCGACGTCGAACGCGCGCGACGCGAACGCAGCCGCCTCGCCGACGTGCGCGAAGCGAATCGCCGCACGTCGCAGCAGGCAGCGGCGACCTCGGACGGCCGCGCGATCGAAGTGGCCGCCAACATCGCCACACTCGACGACGCGAACGCCGCGGTCGACAACGGCGCGGACGCGGTCGGCCTGCTGCGCACCGAGCTGCTGTTCATCCACCGCCCGGCCGCGCCGAGCGCGGACGAGCATCGCCACAGCTATCAGGCGATCGTCGATGCGTTGCGCGGCCGCACCGCGATCATCCGCACGCTCGACGTCGGCGCGGACAAGGAAGTCGATTATCTGACGCTGCCGCCCGAGCCGAACCCCGCACTCGGCCTGCGCGGCGTGCGCCTCGCGCAGGTGCGCCCGGATCTGCTCGACGACCAGTTGCGTGGCCTGCTCGCGGTGCGTCCGGTCGGCGCCGTGCGCATCCTGCTGCCGATGGTCACCGATGCGAGCGAACTGATCCGCATCCGCAAGCGTATCGACGAGCTTGCACGCGAAGCGGGTAGATCGGAGCCGGTCGAAGTTGGCGTGATGATCGAAGTGCCGTCGGCTGCATTGCTCGCCGATCAGCTCGCGCAGCACGCCGATTTCCTGTCGATCGGCACCAACGACCTGACCCAATACACGCTCGCGATGGACCGCTGCCAGCCCGATCTGGCGGCGCAGGCGGACGGCCTGCATCCGGCGGTGCTGCGCCTGATCGCGGCGACCGTCGAAGGTGCCGCGAAGCACGGCAAATGGGTTGGCGTGTGCGGCGCGCTCGCCGGCGACCCGCTCGCGATGCCGCTGCTGGTGGGCCTCGGTGTGACCGAGCTGTCGGTCGATCCGGTCTCCGTGCCAGGCATCAAGGCACGCGTGCGCACGCTCGACTATCAGCTGTGTCGCCAGCGCGCCCGCGATGCGCTAGCGCTCGACTCGGCGCAGGCGGTCAGAGCCGCAAGCCGCGCCACGTGGCCCCTCGATTGAAACACTAGCGAATTTGAGAACCCGCACGCCGTGCGCCCGGCAGCACGTCTGCCTTCACGCGCGGCGCGATTCTCCGTACAGCTGCACCACTCAACCAAGACGTACCCCTACGAGACAAAATTGGAGATACCGATGGATGGAAATCCGTTTCTGAAGATTCAGCGCCTGGGACGCGCGCTGATGCTGCCGATCGCGGTGCTACCGGTGGCCGGCCTGTTGCTGCGGCTCGGCCAGCCCGACGTGTTCAACATCAAGATGATCGCCGATGCGGGCGGCGCGATCTTCGACAACCTGCCGCTCCTGTTCGCGATCGGCGTGGCGGTCGGCTTCGCGAAAGACAACAACGGCGTCGCGGGTCTGGCTGGCGCGATCGGCTATCTGGTGCAGATCGCGGTGATGAAGGACATCAACGACAAGCTCAACATGGGCGTGCTGTCGGGGATCATCGCGGGCATCGTCGCGGGGCTGCTGTACAACCGCTACAAGGACATCAAGCTGCCCGACTACCTGGCGTTCTTCGGCGGCAAACGCTTCGTGCCGATCGTGACAGGGGTGGTCTGCGTGGTGCTAGGCATCGTATTCGGGCATGTGTGGGAGCCGGTGCAGAACGCGATCGACCTGGCCGGCCACTGGCTCACGACGGCCGGCGCGCTCGGCGCCTTCGTGTTCGGCGTGCTGAACCGGCTGCTGCTCGTCACGGGCTTGCATCACATCCTCAACTCGCTGACGTGGTTCGTGTTCGGCAGCTTCACGCCGGCGGGCGGTGCACCCGTCACGGGCGACCTGCACCGCTTCTTCGCTGGCGATCCGACCGCGGGCACCTTTATGACCGGCTTCTTCCCGGTGATGATGTTCGGCCTGCCGGCCGCATGTCTCGCGATGTATCACGAGGCGCCGAAAGAGCGTCGCGCGATGGTGTTCGGCCTGCTGTTCTCGATGGCGCTCACGTCGTTCCTGACCGGTGTGACTGAGCCGATCGAGTTCAGCTTCATGTTCCTCGCGCCGGTGCTGTATGCGATCCACGCGCTTCTGACGGGTCTGTCGCTGGCGATCTGCTCGGCGCTCGGGATTCACCTCGGCTTCACGTTCTCGGCGGGCTTCATCGACTACGTGCTGAACTTCGGTCTGTCGACGAAGGGCTGGTGGGCGATTCCGCTCGGCATCGTGTACTCGGTCGTGTACTACGGTCTGTTCCGCTTCTTCATCCGTAAGTTCAACATGGCGACGCCGGGCCGCGAGCCCGCCGCTGCCGACGAGCAGGTCGAGTCGTTCGCGGCGGGCGGTTTCGTCGCGCCGGCGGCTGGTGCGGCCGTGCCGCGTGCGCAGCGCTATATCGCGGCGCTCGGTGGCGCGGCGAATCTGTCGGTCGTGGATGCGTGCACGACGCGTCTGCGTCTGTCTGTCGTCGATACGGACAAGGTCTCCGAAAGCGAACTGAAGTCGATCGGTGCGCGCGGTGTGCTCAAGCGCGGCACGAACAACGTGCAGGTGATCATCGGACCGGAGGCGGACATCATCGCCGATGAGATGCGCACGGCGATCGCGCAGGGTCAGGGCGACGCGGTGAAGGTGGCGGGTGCTGCTGTATCGGCGCCGGCTGTTGCCGCGGCGGCTACCGCTGCCGCGCCGGTCGCGCGAAACGCTGGGCACGCCGATGACGCGCAAGGCGGTCCGCTCGATCCCGATCCGCTGCGCTGGCTCGCCGTGCTCGGCGGCGCGGGCAACGTGGTGTCGCTCGATGCGGTCGCGGCGACGCGTCTGCGGGTGGTCGTGCGCGATCCGTCGGCGGTCGAGCGTCAGCGCCTCGCGACGCTCGATACCGCGTGGGTATCGACCGACACGTTCCATATCGTCGTCGGCGAGGCCGCGCAGCGCTATGCGCAGAAGCTGGCCGAGCGCCTGTCGTCGCAAGGCGGCGGCGCGGGCGCGGCGCCGGTGCCGGCGTGATCGGTTGATGGCTGTCGAGCGCTGTTGAGTTGCACGGCGATCGCAGCACGCCAATAAAAAAGCGGCACCTGGTCCCAAGGTGCCGCTTTCGCGTTGACGACCAGAGCGTGGCGCCTAGCGAGTCCCCCGCTTTGCCGAGCGCGCCACCTCGCGCGATTCGAGCCACATCACATTGATGACACCGAACGCCAGCGCGACGCCAACGCCGAGAATCCAGCTGAAATACCACATCGCCAACTCCTGTTTTCTGTTGAAGCGTCGTGCCGGTCAATACATCGAATGGTGGTTTTCCTTGATCGCCGCGGCGGTCACCTTGCCGCGCATCACGCGATACACCCAGCCCGTATAGAGCAGGATGATCGGCAGGAACACGATGACGGCGAACAGCATGATCTCGAGCGTCATGCGGCTCGACGTGGAATCCCACATGGTCAGGCTGCTGCGGCCGTCGAGTGACGATGGCATGATGAACGGGAACATCGAGAAGCCCGCGGTCAAGATCACGCCGACGATCATCAACGACGTCGACAGAAACGCCGTCGCCTCGAAGCGCGAACGCGCGAGCAGCACCGCGAGCACCCCGCCGAGGAGACCCACGAGCGGCGCAATCGCCATCCACGGGTAGAGCGCGTAGTTGTTCAGCCACAAACCCGGCGCGCCGATCACGGTCTTCATCAACGGATTGGAGACGGCGTCGAGCGGCGGTGCGTCGACGATCTGATAGCCGCCGATCATCGTCGCGACGAACGCACCCGCGACGAGAAACAGCACCACCGTGCACAGCGCCGCGAGCCGCAGCGCCTTCGACGCGCGCTCGTGAACCACCCCATCGGTCTTCCACTTGACGAACGCGGCGCCGTGCGCGGCCAACATAGACACGCTGACGAGTCCCGTCAGCAGCGCGAACGGATTGAGCAGGCCGAAGAAGCTGCCGTGATAGGTGACGCGCAGATCGGTATCGAACGAAAACGGCACGCCTTGCAGCAGATTGCCGAACGCGACACCGAACACCAGCGCCGGCACGAAGCCGCCGATAAAGAGGCCCCAGTCCCACGCGTTGCGCCAGCGCGGATCCTCGCGCTTGCCGCGATAGTCGAAGCCGACCGGGCGGAAGAACAGCGCGAACAGCACGAGTAGCATCGCGAAGTAGAAGCCTGAGAAGGATGCCGCGTAGGCGAGCGGCCACGCGGCGAACATCGCGGCGGCCGCGGTCACGAACCAGACCTGGTTGCCTTCCCACGTCGCGCCGACCGTGTTCACGACGATGCGTCGCTCGGAGTCGGTGTTGGCGATGAACGGCAGCAGGATCGCCGCGCCCATGTCGAAGCCGTCGGTGAGCGCGAAGACGATCAGCAGTACACCTATCAACACCCACCAGATCAGTCTGAGAGCTGCGTAGTCCATATGGGTTTCTCCTCCGGGGCGGTGCAGCGGTGCGTCATGCGGCCGTGTTCGACAGTGGCTGCGTCACCGGCTGTCCGATCTCGTGGTGATAGCGGCCCGTATGCAGCGACGAAGGGCCGAGCCGCGCGTACTTGAACATCAGCATGATCTCGATGACGAACAGCCCCGTGTAGAACAGCACGAAGCCGCCGATGCTCAGATACAGATCGCGCGGCGTCAGCGTCGACGCGGCCAGGTTGGTCGGCAGAATGCCCGCGATGCTCCACGGCTGGCGGCCCATTTCCGCGACGATCCAGCCTAGCTCGGCGGCGAGCCACGGCAGCGGAATCGCGATGACCGCCCAGCGCAGAAACCAGCGGCGCCTTTCGAGCAGCAACGTGCGCTGCGCGCAGAACCAGAAGGCGAGCACGAAGGTGGCGAGGAACAGCAGGCCAAGGCCGACCATCGTGCGGAACGAGAAGAACAGTGTCAACACCGGCGGAACCGTGCTTCGTGCCGCCGCGGCGATCTGGTCTGGCGTCGCGTCGATGACGTTCGGCGTGAACCGCTTGAGCAGCAGGGCGTAGCCGAGATCGTCCTTGTACTTGTCGAACTCCGCATGCGCCTCGTCGCTGGAGTCGCCGCCCTTTAACCGCTGCAACGCCGAATAGGCGAGCATGCCGTCCTTGATGCGACCTTCGTTTTGGGCGATCAGGTCGCGCAGGCCGACCACGGGTTCGTCGAGCGAGCGGGTCGCGATAATGCCGAGCGCGTACGGCACACGGATCGCATAGTCGGTGCGTTGCTCTTTCTGATTGGGGATGCCAAATATCGTGAACGGTGCCGGCGCGGGCGCCGTGTCCCATTCGGATTCGATAGCCGCGAGCTTGATCTGCTGGACTTCACCGGTGCGATAGCCGGATTCGTCGCCCAGCACGATCACGCACAGCGCCGACGCGAGGCCGAAGCCGGCGGCGATCGCGAACGAGCGCAGTGCGAACTCGGTGTCGCGGCGCTTCAACAGATACCACGACGACACGCCGAGTACGAACATCGCCGCGGTCACGTATCCAGCTGATACCGTGTGCACGAACTTGACCTGTGCAACCGGGTTGAAGATCACCGCGCTGATGCTGTCGAGCTCCATGCGCATCGTCTGATAGTTGAACTTCGCGCCGACCGGATTGTTCATCCAGCCGTTGGCAATCAGAATCCACAGCGCCGACAGGTTCGAACCGAGCGCGACACAGAACGTGACGATCAGATGCTGGATTTTTGACAATCTGTTCCAGCCGAAAAAGAACAGTCCGACGAACGTCGATTCGAGGAAGAACGCCATCAGCCCTTCGACGGCGAGCGGCACGCCGAAAATGTCGCCGACGTAATGCGAGTAATAAGCCCAGTTGGTGCCGAACTGAAACTCGAGCGTGAGGCCGGTCGCGACGCCCATTGCAAAGTTGATGCCAAACAGCTTGCCCCAGAACTGCGTCATGTCCTTGTAGATCTGCTTGCCGGTCATCACGTAGACCGATTCCATGATGACGAGCAGCCAGGCGAGACCGAGCGTGAGCGGCACGAACAGAAAGTGATAAAGCGCCGTGATGGCGAACTGGAACCGCGACAGTTCTACGACTTCGCTAACGGGCATGTTGATCACCTCGAGACGGATGCGGGGCGGGCACCGACAGCAGCGCCTGCGCGACCTGCTCAGGCGGCAGCATCATGTGCTGCGCCTGTGGATGATTGAAGAATGTGTACTTGAGCGCCATCAGTAGGACGAACTTGATGGCGAGGATGATGGCGATATCGCGCGCCAGCGTTGGACCGCGCACCCACCTGGTGAACCGGCCGCGCAAGCGCGACCGGACAGTGCTGCTGCGATTCAGGGCTATGGTCATGATCGGTCGAGGACGACTTCATGCCGGTGAGTCCGGCTGGATCCAGACCGCCCTGGCCGTCAGGCAGTCTGGCAGTCTGGCGAATGCATGCCGATTGTAGGAGGTGAACCTCGCGCGCTCAGGTTCAGCCATGCGGCAACACGTCGCGAAACTTGCCGCGTCTGTGCAGTATTGCTACCGGACTTGCGATACGTCAAGAAACGCTTACCGGCCTCGACAGGCCGGCTTGCGGGTAGGCCGACGCGAATGCGCGGCCGCGGGGGCGCAAGAAAGGGCGAAAAGAATGAAAAAGCCCCGCCGTCTTGCGAGGGCGGGGCTTGAGCGCGATGGTCGCTAAATGGCGCGACCGAATAACGCCTGTCGTTTTTACCTATGTCATGGGCGGGACACAATTGACGCGCGCATGGCTTCGACGCTTTATGCGTATTCGGTCAGCGCGCCGCGCATCTTCTTCATCGCGCTGGCTTCGATCTGGCGGATACGTTCGGCCGACACACCGAACTCGTCGGCCAGTTCGTGCAACGTGGAGCCGCCCGAGCCGTCGTCGGCCACCTTCAGCCAGCGCGCTTCGATGATGCGGCGGCTGCGCGGATCGAGCGCGTCGAGCGCGCTTGCGATGCCGTCGCTTTGCAGCCGGTCGCGCTGACGCGAAGCCAGCACGGCAGTCGGCTCACTATGCGAGTCGGCCAGATAGGCGATTGGCGCGTACGACTCCTCGCCGTCTTCGACCTGACCTTCCAGCGCGATATCGCCGCCTGACAGACGCGTCTCCATCTCCGCGACCTCTTCGCGCTTCACGTTCAGCTCCTTCGCGAGACCGTCGATCTCGTCCGGCGTGAACGCGCCAAGCCCCTGCTTGTGGCTGCGCAGGTTGAAGAACAGCTTACGCTGCGCCTTGGTGGTGGCGACCTTCACCATGCGCCAGTTGCGCAGGATGTACTCGTGGATCTCGGCCTTGATCCAGTGCATCGCGTACGACACGAGGCGCACGTTTTGCTCGGGATCGAAGCGCTTGACCGCTTTCATCAGGCCGATGTTGCCTTCCTGGATCAGGTCGGCGTGCGGCAACCCGTAACCGAGGTAGTTACGCGCGATGGACACGACGAGTCGCAGGTGCGACAGCACCAGGCGGCGCGCAGCCTCCAGATTGTCGTGTTCGCGCAATGCGGTGGCGAACTGGCGTTCCTCCGCCGGGGTCAGCATCGGAATCCGGTTGACCGCCTGGATGTAGGCGTCGATGTTGCCCAGGTGACCGGACAGCAGCGAGGAATGCGAGAGCGCCAGTGCACCTGCCGGAGCGGCCTTAGCCGACGACGGGCTCAAAGTACTCGGAAGGGTCATTGCATGGCTCACGTTTGAAGCTCCTTTGGAATCAGACAATTGCGTACTCAGTAAACGACTCCAGCGACGGATGTTAGCACTCAGATCTGCCGAGTGCTAATACTTAGAGGTCGCAGGGGCATCCGGGTTCCCGAAAACCCTATTGAGTTTTGACTTCTGATAGCCATCATACGCTCTATTTGCCTTGCGCGTTGGACCTGTACAAAGTACCGCCCGGAGCGCTTGCAGGCTCATGTTTGACTGATATCGTCCCGTTTTAAGAGAATAATTGCTGTTCATGGGGCATTATCTGGAAAATACTTGCTCTTGAATTCGTGCTTGGAATAAAGGGGGCGCTCGCTTAATACCCGGCAGTATGGGGGCGGATGAACAGGCAGAATCTTGTGGTGCGTGGGCTTACTCTAAAAAGCACGTTTGCCGTTCTGCTCGTTCTGCTGTTGGGTGCGGCGGGCGCGTCCCAAGCCGGGCAGTTCGGCGTGCAGGTGGCCGGCGGCGTCGGCGACCATCACGTCAGGACGCTCGATCTCGGCGTGGTCTGGGATCCAAACCCGACCTGGTGGCAGATCGGCGACTGGCATTTCGCGCTGCTCGGCGAGGCGCATGTCGCGTGGTGGCACACCAATGAAGGAAACGTTCACGACAACATCGGCGAGATCGGCGTGACGCCGGTGATCCGCTTCATCAGGTCGTCGGGTTCGGTGCGGCCATTCATCGAGGTGGGTGCCGGCGTCCGGCTGCTGACCAGCCCGCGCATTTCTTCCGACTTCACGTTGGGCACCGCGTTCCAGTTCGCCGAGATGGCGGGCGTCGGGTTGCAGTTCGGCGCTCGTGAGCACTATGTCGCCGGCTACCGCTTCCAGCATGTCTCCAATGGCGGTATCAAAGAGCCGAATCCTGGTATAAATTTCAGCCAGCTATATTTGCAATATCACTTCTGACCGTGGCCGCCTGCGGCTCGCGGTGTTCGAGGGGCTCTGCAATGGCGGCAAAGATGATCGAAGCGATTCGCGGGCTCGAGCGAGAGCGTTTTCGCGCGATGGTCGATGGCGATGGGCAGTCGCTCGACACGCTGCTCGCGGACAACGTGAGCTACGTCCATACGAATGGCAAGCGCGAGACGAAGCGGCAGTTCATCGACGGGATCACCGCGGGGCGCCGTCGTTATCGGCAAATCGAGGTGCAGTCGCAGGATGTCTTGCCGGCCGGGCGCGAGACCTACGTCGTCACGGGCCGCGCGCTGATCGAGATGGAGGCGAACAACGGCGCGCTCCTGTTTCCGATTGCCTATACCGCGATTCACACACACGAAGACGGGCAGTGGCGACTGATCGCGTGGCAGGCGACCCGCTGCGCGCTCGAGTGAGATTCTCATCGGGCGGGCGCGCCTCGTGAGCGCGTCTCCAGCGGCAGCGGAATGCGGGTGTGCACTCCGCTGCAGCAGGCTCGAGGCCCAACGCGAATTCACGCGGTCGCGCATTCGCCAGCTTTGTCGCGGCTGTTTGCGCCGTGCTCGTCTACATCGGCATCCGCGTCGCGCGCCGCGCATCGCTACCTGTCCCGCATACGGATGCCGCGCCGCAACCGGAAGCCGCGTGCAGCGTTCCGCCACGCGCCTGATCGTCGCGAGATCCGAGAAATCCAGACCGCTGTCGATACCCATCGCGTCGAGATTCATCGCGACTGTGACGAGATCGACGTTGCCGGTGCGCTCGCCATTGCCGAACAGACAGCCTTCGATGCGATCCGCGCCCGCCAGCAGCGCGAGCTGCGCCGCGGCCACGGCGGTGCCGCGATCGTTGTGCGGATGCACCGACAGCACGATGCTGTCGCGGTAACCGAGGTTGCGATGCATCCATTCGATCTGGTCGGCGAACACGTTCGGCGTGGCCGCTTCGACGCTTGCCGGCAGGTTGACGATCATCTTGTGATCGCGCGTAGGCCGCCACGTTTGCGCGAGCGCGTCGCACACCTCGCGCGCGAACGGCAGCTCGGTCGTGTTGAAGGTCTCGGGCGAGTACTGGAAGGTCCAGCGCGTGCCCGGCCGCGCCTGCGCGTGTTGCTTGATGAGGCCCGTGCCTTCGACGGCGAGCGCCTTGATCTCATCCTTCGACTGCTGGAACACGATGCGCCGGAACGACGGGCAGATCGCGTTGTACAGATGCACGATCGCGCGCGGCGCGCCTTCGAGCGCGTCGAACGTGCGTGCGATCAGCTCCGCGCGCGACGGCACGAAGACTTCGATCGTGACGTCGTCGGGAATGCGTCGCTCGTCGATCAGCTTGCGCACGAAGTCGAAATCGGTCTGCGACGCCGACGGAAAGCCCACTTCGATTTCCTTGAAACCGATCGCGACCAGCATCTCGAAGTACTCGAGCTTCTGCGCAGCGTTCATCGGTTCGATCAGCGCCTGATTGCCGTCGCGCAGGTCCGTGCTCATCCAGACGGGTGCGGCGTCGACCGTGCGACTCGGCCATTTGCGGCCGGTCAGCCGGACGGCGGGAAAGGGGCGGTACTTTTCAGCGGGATTGCGCAACATGGTGAGGTGCCTCATTCGTGGTGTCGTCGGCGGAGGGTAGGGACGTCGAGCGGTTGGCCGACTGTTCACGCATGCACGCTGCGGATGCTGCCCATGCAACGTACATGTGATCCTCTCGCATCGTCCGCGCGGTAAACGGACGAATGCAAACGACGACAGGTTGTGGAGAACTACGACGGGGGTGAAGCGAAACTGCGGGGAGGACCGCCGACGGCAACCGGAGCTGCCAGCGCGCGGCGCTACGCGAGACTTACGCCAGGCGTAGCGATAGGGGCCGCGCCAGGCGGCCGGAGATAATTCGGAGGGTGTTCGGAAGGGAACGCATGAGGCCAAATGTATGACGGCGTGCGTTGGCCTGTCAACCCGCGGCCGTCAGGCCGCCGTCTTCGCGATATCGACGATCAGCTCGACTTGCCGCTCGAGCGCGCCAGGCACCGGCGCTTCGCCGCGCAGCACGGCGTCGATCCAGGCGGCCGTGGTCGCCGCGTCGCGCGCTTCGGGCAGCTCGACTTCGGGCGCATCGGGCGACGAGCGCTCGTGCGGCAGCCGCGTCTCGCAGATGCCGTCATGCAGCCAGTCGACCTGCACCTGGCGGCGCGTATCGGCGACCGCCTCGCCTTCGGTGCCGCGCGCGAGCAGCGCACCGCCGACGGCCGCATCGGGATGCGTGACGAACAGCTGAGTGAGACTGTCGCGATACGGCGGATGCGTGTAGTTCACGAGCCGCAATCCCGCGGGCGCGAACGGCTGCAGCAGCTTCACGAGCGTATGCGTCGAATTGCGCACGCCCATGCGCCGGCGCAGCGCGAGCAGGCGCGCGAGCTTGGGCGCCAGGACGTCGATCGAGGCGAACGCGACGCGGCGCTCCGCAAGTCCAGCTTCGATCTGCGCGTGCGACTGCGCATGGGCGATGCGCAGATGTGTGAAGATTTCCGCGCTCGTCACCCGACCCGGATCCTCGGTGACGCCATGTACCAGCACCGGCACGCCTTCGCGGGCGAGCAGTAGCGCGAGCAGCGGCACGAGGTTCGGCTGCTTGCGCGCGCCGTTGTACGACGGAATCGACACCGGCCGAAACGCGCCGTGCGGCAGCCGCACCGGCTCGAACGACGTATGCGCGGCGGCCAACATCGCGGCGAGTTCGTCGGCGGTTTCGCCTTTCACGCGATACGCGAGCAGCACCGCGCCGAGTTCGAGATCGTCGACGCGGCCGTCGAGCATCGCGGTGTAGAGCGAGCGCGTGTCGTCGGCGGTCAGCGCGCGGGCGCCATTCGGGCCGCGGCCGATTTCCTTGATGAATCGGGCCCAGGGGAAGGGAGAAGTGGTATCGGTGGAGTCGGTCATCGTGCGCAAGAGGCGGGTGGCGTGCCGCGCCTGGCGGTTCGCTACGCCATTCGGGGAACAGTTCGGTGTGAGTATCGCATCTATGGCGAGCGGGCGAACAGCAACGAAGCGGGCACGCAGTGGCGCGCGACGGGCCGTCTGACACGCCCGCGCGCCGTGCCGCGCGTTACACTCGATGTTTCTCGCCGCCTCGGCGGCGCACATCGGAAAACGGAGAACGGGATGAGTTACGTATTTGCACCGGCACCGCAGGTCGCGGTGCCGGTCGTGGGGTCGGGCGAGCAGTTCGCGGTGCGCCGCATCTACTGCGTGGGGCGCAACTACGAGGCGCACGCGCGTGAAATGGGCCACGACCCGGACCGCGAGCCGCCGTTCTTCTTCACGAAGCCGGCCGATGCGATCGTGTACGTCGCGCCGGGCACGACCGGCGAATTTCCGTATCCGTCGCAGACCAGGAACGTCCATTTCGAAATGGAGATGGTCGCGGCGATCGGCGAGGGCGGCAAAGACATCCCCGTCGACCGCGCGCTCGACCACGTCTACGGCTACGCGCTCGGTCTCGACATGACGCGCCGCGACCTGCAAGGCGAAGCGAAGAAAATGGGTCGTCCGTGGGATACCGCCAAGGGCTTCGATCACTCGGCGCCGCTCGGCCCGATCCATCCGGCTTCGACGGTCGGTCACATCGGCAAAGGCGAGATCTGGCTGTCGGTGAATGGCGAGGACAAGCAGCGCGCGGATGTGTCGCAGCTGATCTGGTCGGTGGCCGAGACGATCGCGTATCTGTCGACGCTGTTCGAACTGCGGCCTGGCGACCTGATTTTCACCGGCACGCCGGAAGGCGTCGGCGCGGTCGCGAAGGGTGACCTGATGAAGGGCGGCGTGGACGGGCTCGGCGAGTTCAGCGTGCGCGTCGTCTGAGACGGCTTGCGTGCAGGTGGAGGAGGCAGACAACATGAAGCTCTACAGCTATTTCCGTAGCTCGGCGTCGTATCGCGTGCGCATCGCGCTGAACGTGAAGAACCTGTCGTACGACTACGTACCCGTGCACCTCGTGCGCGAAGGCGGCGAGCAGCTGAAGCCCGCGTATCGCAAGATCAACCCCGACTGCATCGTGCCGACGCTCGCCGACGGCAGTCATTTGCTGCCGCAGTCGCTCGCGATCATCGAGTATCTCGAGGAGACGCATCCCGAGCCGCCGCTGCTACCGAAGGCACCGCTCGATCGCGCGTATGTGCGCTCGGTGGCGCTGCAGGTCGCGTGCGAGATTCATCCCCTGAACAATCTGCGCGTGCTGCGCTATCTGAAGCACACGCTGCGAGTCGACGACGACGCGAAGGACGCGTGGTACCGGCACTGGATCGACGCGGGCTTCGCGACGCTGGAGACGCATCTTGCCGGCGACGCGCGCACCGGCAAACTGTGTTTCGGCGACGCACCGACACTCGCCGACGCGTACCTGATTCCGCAGGTATTCAACGCGCAGCGCTTCAAGGTCGACACCGCAAAGTTTCCGACGATCCAGCGCATCTACGATCACGCGATGCAACTCGATGCGTTCGCGCGCGCGGCGCCGGGCGTGCAGCCGGACGCGGAGTGAGCCCGGGATCGCTGACACGTCGACGGCAGCTCGAAACGAAAAAAGGGCCTCCGTGGAGTGCCCTTTTCCTTTGGCTCGCCGCGAGCGCCGAGCGCCGCAACGATCACGCGATCAGCCGCCCAGTAGCGCGTCCGAAAACTCCTCCGCGCTGAACGGTTGCAGATCCTCGACCTTTTCGCCGACGCCGATGAAATACACCGGAATCGGCCGCTGCCGCGCGATCGCCGCGAGGATGCCGCCCTTCGCGGTGCCGTCGAGCTTGGTGACGATCAGTCCGGTGAGCCCGAGCGCGTCGTCGAACGCCTTGACCTGTGTGAGCGCATTCTGGCCGGTGTTCGCGTCGATCACGAGCAGCACTTCGTGCGGCGCGCCGTCCTGCGCCTTGCCAATCACGCGCTTCACCTTGCGCAGTTCTTCCATCAGATGCAGTTGCGTGGGCAGGCGGCCGGCCGTGTCGGCCATCATCACGTCGATCTTGCGCGCGCGCGCGGCGCCGACCGCGTCGAAGATCACCGCGGCCGGGTCGCCGCTTTCCTGCGCGACCACGGTCACGTTGTTGCGCTGGCCCCACACGGCGAGTTGCTCGCGCGCGGCGGCGCGGAACGTGTCGCCGGCGGCGAGCAGCACCGATTGGTCAAAGCTCTGCAGATGCTTCGCGAGCTTGCCGATGCTCGTGGTTTTGCCCGCGCCGTTGACGCCGGCGATCATCATCACGAGCGGCTGCGCGCGGCCGAGCATCAGCGATTTTTCGAGCGGCTTGAGCAACTCGACGAGCAGTGTGCGCAAGGCGGTTTTGACCTGCAGGGGGGCCGTCAGGCGTTCGCCGCGCACTTTTTCGCGCAGCGCTTCGAGCAGGAATTCGGTCGCCTCGACGCCGGCGTCAGACATCAGCAGCGCGGTTTCGAGTTCCTCGTACAGGTCCTCGTCGATGTTCGTGCCGACGAAAATGCCGGTCAGGTTCGAACTGGTTTTCGCGAGGCCGCTCTTCAGACGCGTAAGCCACGAGCGCTTCGCGCCGGCATCCTGCACGGGCGGCGGGAGGATTTCGACGGTGTCGAGCATGGCGTCTGGCGGCTCGGGCTGCGGCTCGATGATCGTTGTGGCCACAGGAACGGGGGGCGCGGTAGGCTCGATCGGTTCGGCGGGCGCAACGGGCGCGGCCTCGGCCTCGGGTGCCGCGCCGTCTTGCGCCGCCAGCGATTCGTCTGCGGCGGTATCGGACTCTTTCGAGCCCTTGAATCGTTTGAAAAAGCTGAACATGATCTGACGTATGGGAGAGCGCGCCGATGCGCGCAGCCGGCACGGGACCGGCGAAGCGGTGGGCAGCGCCGGGATGCGAAAAGGCGGGGCGCTGGCAGCCGCACATTTTATCAGGCGTGCCGCGGCGCGTCGTATCGGCCGCTCGGCCAGGCTGGACGCGCGCCAACCCTGTGGTAACGTGAGCGCTCCGGCCCGCGCGCATCGACGCCGCGGGCGTGTTCATCACCTAGCTGAAACTGCACGATACTGCATGCCTCGTTTAGCACCTTCGCGCGCCGCTGGCGCTTCGTCCAAAAGTGGCAAACCGCATGCCATTCGCATCATCGGCGGCGACTGGAAACGCACGCCGCTGCCCGTGCTCGATCTGGACGGCTTGCGCCCGACGCCCGACCGCGTCCGCGAAACGCTGTTCAACTGGCTCGGCCAGCGTCTGGACGGCCAGCACTGCCTCGATCTGTTCGCTGGTAGTGGGGCGCTCGGCTTCGAGGCCGCGTCGCGCGGCGCCGCTCGCGTGCTGATGGTGGAGCGCCATGCGCGCGCTGCCGGCCAGTTGCGCGCAAACCAGCAGCGGCTCGATGCACGCATGATCGAAATCGCCGAGGCGGACGGCCTGCGTCTTGCGGCGAGTCTCGCACCAGGCTCGTTCGACGTCGTGTTCCTCGATCCGCCGTTCGATACCGACCTGCTCGGCAAGGCGCTCGCGGTGGCCGTGCCGCTCGTGCGCGCCGACGGCTATCTTTATGTCGAGGCCGGCGAAGCGCTCGAACCGGCCGCTCACGAGCCGCTGTCAGGCTGGGAGCTCGTGCGGCAGGGCAAAGCGGGCGCTGTGCACTTTCATTTGCTGCAGCGCGAAAATAAGGAATAATGCGCGTTCCAAAAAAGGGCCGGGCGGTTTATCGTCATCCGCGCCGGTGCGAAATGCGTCGCCCGGACGTCGTGCCCTTTTGTCTGAAGAGAGGAGAAGTCTCATGGTAGTCGCCGTGTACCCGGGCACGTTCGACCCGCTGACGCGCGGTCACGAAGACCTCGTTCGGCGCGCGTCGAGCATTTTCGACACGCTGGTGGTGGGTGTGGCCGACAGCCGTGCCAAGAAGCCGTTTTTCACTCTCCAGGAGCGCCTCGCGATAGCGCATGAGGTGCTCGGCCACTATCCGAACGTCCAGGTGATGAGCTTCAAGGGACTGCTGAA
Organism: Paraburkholderia sp. MM5384-R2; assembly: GCF_014201025.1. Lineage (NCBI taxonomy): Bacteria > Pseudomonadati > Pseudomonadota > Betaproteobacteria > Burkholderiales > Burkholderiaceae > Paraburkholderia > Paraburkholderia sp. MM5384-R2. The sequence continues at coordinate 66,230 of NZ_JACHDI010000024.1, read as the reverse complement.
GGACTTCGTGCGGACCAACAACGCGCGGGTGATCGTCAGGGGGCTGCGCGCGGTGTCGGACTTCGAGTACGAGTTCCAGATGGCGGGCATGAACCGTTATCTGCTGCCCGACGTCGAGACGATGTTCATGACGCCGTCCGATCAGTATCAGTTCATCTCGGGCACGATCGTGCGCGAGATCGCGCAATTGGGCGGCGACGTCAGCAAGTTCGTATTCCCGTCCGTCGAAAAATGGCTGAAGGAGAAGGTCGCTTCGCTGGATTCGCAGGACGGCGCTCAGGGGACCTGAGCCTGAGTCGCGCGAATGCCGGTTTTGACGGATCAAGACCGGCCAGGCCTCGGTGATCGGCGCCAGGTGCATCGGTCGGCTGTTCCAAGTAATGTTGGCGAGCCGTATTGGCGGCGAACGTCAATCCTGTCGTTATGCACGGGCATCGGTGTATTCGATGGTTCGCGCAAGCTGCGATGTCAATGATGATGCGAAGAACAAGAATTGTCTCTTCATCGCAAACGGGGCGATCATCAATAGTCAAGCCGGCTTGTCGGGTTCCTACGGAACCCTATCCGGAAAACGTCACGGGCGTGGGCAATCGATATACCTTTGTCCAATTCGCCGAGTATGAACTGACGAAGCGCACCAGTACGGTACGATGGATTTCAACAGGGTGACAGGTGCCGCATACGTGGAATTGCCGGAGCGGAGCAACTAGACGGGCATTGCAAGAGGAATGAGGAGTTTTTCCTAACCGGATAGTGCCGGCTTAACCGAAGCAGAACAATGTCAGCTTCCCTTCGCAGCTTTCGTGAACGCCTCGGCAAGTTTGTCGAAGTGCCGGAGGGCCGCTGGCGTCAGCTCGACCTGTTTGCGGCGAGCGTCTTCGGTGTCGTTGAGCAGGAGCCAGCCCTTTTCGCGCATTGACGTGATACGGGCATGCAAGGTAGCCGGCGACCCCAGCGCACTTTGGGCCATCATGTCTCGAACCGACAGGCGTTCGTTTTTTTGCCTCATGCGAGCAACGAACTCCAGGATCTTTTCTTCGAGCGGATCGAGCGCGGGAAGTGAGGGAAGACCTCGCAGTGCTTCGGTCAATTGAAGAAATCGAAGATAGATATCAGCAGGGCGGCTCATGACCATCGCTCCAACGAAAACGCCGCTCACCCGAGCGCGGAAAGCGAACCTTGATGCCCTGCGACAACCGGGCTTCTTTATTTTATCTCCATGTCCAGCTTACGTTTGGGTTTGCTCCCGGTCGCGGGCGCGGCCATCGCGTTCGCGCTGTCGCTCTGGATCAACCAGGAAGTCTTCACGTACATCGAGTTCGTCCAGGGCGTGAACTGAATCTACCTGCCGTCAGGAGTCAGACTATTGAGCACCTTGCTTCTGGGGGCGATGGCGCAATCGGCTTGCTATTAGCGAGCTGGCTCGTCGACCTCTTCTATTTCTTCCCGCATGCACCTGTGCGGTCAATCGCCGGCGCGCTCAGCGTACGGCCTCGTACTCTTTTGCACGGGTACTAAAGGAAAAAGCAGGTTGAGCATGGGCTTTTGCCGTTATGCAACCGATCAAACGTAACCGACCGGTCGGCGCGAGCCAGAAAACCGGTCGGTCCGGACAGCGCGTTCCACGCGAACCATTTCTCTCAGGTTTGGCCGTTACAAAAACTATAACGATAAAGTCGCGCGTTGGCAAGGTTCGTGGGGGTGATCAACTCGAGCCGTCGCTGGAGGACGATTGGCTGCTTTCCGAATGCGGATTCAACCGGTCGATGCAAAACCAGGATCGTCGATCAGGTGGCGAAGGCTGTAGGGCGCTACGTGCTCGTAGAGGATCGGCCAATCTACCGCGAGTAGCGGAATCGTTGGGTCTTTCCGACACCAGTACGCAACAAACCGCGCCCAGCCCCCGAGAAACATTCCGTTGCCAGAACTCAGCAGACACGGAGGGCGAGCGACAGGCGGAACCAGCATCCGCGGCATTCCCGCCGCCAGGGTTTCAAGGGCGTCCGACGATTCGTGTGACGCCAGCAGACTGTCCCCGGCATCAGACAGGTATCGACGTACTTCTTCTGCGACGCATGTGCTGCGAAGTTCCAGGTAAGAGGCGCGGACTTCATCAAGTACTGAAGTGGGCACACAAGAATAATTGGAGCCACCCAGCCTTTCCAAAGCAGCGCGCCTGACGAAGTCAGGAAGCGCCCCCAACCTTGTTTCGCAGCCGAGCAACGCATCTTGAAAGACGGGATAGCACGCGAGCCATGCAGCAGGCGGGCGGCCTACTGGTCGGCGTGCCGATAGCCACCGGTTCGTCCGGATAGCGCGTTCCGTTCCAGCCTGTTCTCTCAGGTTCATCGCTATAAAAAGCATATCAATATGGACGCAGCTCTGCATGCTTGTCGAGCCGGGCATAAGGCTATACATGGGTTTTCGGTCGCGTCGCGCAGAACTTGAGGGCCTCGCGAAATTTTTTCCGTGAGCGTCACGATATCTGTGACCGAAAGCCTGCTGCTTGTGCTCGCGGAACGCCATACGGGCACGCTATGATGCATTCGGCAAAAGCAACCGAGGATGGCTCACCGCAATGTCTAGCTTACGTTTGCATTTTTGGTCGATCGCTGGGACCCTGATCGCGTTCCTGGCGTCGCTGTGGATCAATCAGGAGGTGTTTACGCACACGTCTTTCGTGCGAGGCGTCAACTGGATTTTCCTGCCGTCTGGTGTTCGGCTTCTCAGTACGTTGCTGGTTGGGTTCGATGGCGCACTCGGCCTGCTGCTTGCCGGACTGATTACAGACTTTCTGTACTGGTTTCCGCATGACCCGGTGCGTGCAATAGCAGGCGCTTTGCTTGGGTCACTGGCACCGTATCTGGTCTACAGGTTTGCGCTCGAGTATTTCGATCTGCGCGCATCGCTGACGAACCTGACGCCGAAGCGGCTGCTTGTTCTGGCTGTCGCCTATTCGGGAGCAAATACGCTGTTTCACCACCTGTGGTTCGCGCTGGCCGGTACGACGAAGAACTGGTTCGAAAGCTTCTTCACGATGTTTGTGGGTGATCTGGCCGGCGCGCTGATCATTCTGTATGTGATGAAGGCACTGCTGGCCTTGTTGCCGAAACAGCCCGGCAATTCCCGCGTGTCGAATGGCATGTTCAGCATCCAGTTGGCGTTGAACAGCGCATACGCCAACCAGTTTGCGACGAAGGCTACCTGGCCGAGAAGCGCAGCCGTCCATGATCCTGGCGTGGGATTGCACGGCCGTGCGGGGGCGAAAAAGCTATAATGTATCGTTTTCTCTAGCAAAGTTGGTGGCGGCAATGGCCCTGATGATTACCGACGAGTGCATCAATTGCGACGTCTGCGAGCCCGAGTGCCCGAACGACGCGATTTCGATGGGCCCGGAAATCTATGTGATCGACCCGAAGAAGTGCACCGAGTGCGTCGGTCATTTCGACGAGCCGCAATGCATTCAGGTGTGTCCGGTCGAGTGCATTCCGCGTGACCCGAACCACCTGGAAACGCCCGAAGGTTTGATGGCGAAATATCACGCGTTGCAGGCCGCCAAGGGCACCTGACGTTCGCGGGAGACGCGCAAAAGAAAACGGCGAAGGCCTGCGGGCCTTCGCCGTTTTCTTTTGGGGGCGGCGTTTCCGCTATCCGACGTAAGCGCTGAAAATGCCGCGCAAAGCGTCGAGCAGTATGTCGCATTCGGCGTCGGTGCCGACCGAGATCCGCAAATGCTGGTCGATGCGCGGCGCGTTGAAATGCCGCACGAAAATTTCCTTTTGCCGCAGCCGCGACGCGAGCGTCGCCGCGTCGCACCCCTCATGCCGCGCGAACAGCAGATTCGCCGCCGATGGCACCACCTCGAAGCCGAGCGCGGTCAATTCCGCCGCAAGCCGTTCGCGGCTCGCGATCACCTTCGCGCAGCATTCGCGAAACCACGCGTCGTCTTCGTAGGCGGCGGTGGCCGCGACTTGCGCGAGGCGGTCGAGCGGGTACGAATTGAAGCTGTCCTTCACGCGATTGAGCGCATCGATCAACGCAGGATCGCCGAACGCAAAGCCGACGCGCATGCCGGCGAGCGAACGCGACTTCGACACGGTCTGCACGACGAGCAGATTCGGATAGCGCGCGATCAGCGCAATCGCCGACTCGGCGCCGAAGTCGACATACGCTTCGTCAATCACCACGACCGAATCAGGATGGCTCGCGACGAGGCGTTCGATTTCCGCGAGCGGCAGCGGCCGGCCGGTCGGCGCGTTCGGATTCGGAAACAGGATGCCGCTGTTGGGCACCGTGTAGTCGTCGACGTTGATCGCGAAGCTGTCGTCGAGGGGAATGGTCCGGTAGTCGACCTCGAACAGCTTCGCGTAGGTCGGATAGAAGCTGTAAGTGATGTCGGGAAACAGCAGCGGCTTGTCGTGCTTGAGCAAGGCCTGGAACGTCAGCGCGAGTACCTCGTCCGAGCCGTTGCCCGCGAACACCTGCTCGGCGCGAATGCCGTGATACGCGGCGACCGTTTCGCGCAGCTTGCGTGCGCTCGGATCGGGATAGCGGCTCAGTGCGTCGGCCGTGTCGCCGAGCTCGCGGCGGATCGCGTCTAGCACGCGCGGCGACGGCGGATACGGATTCTCGTTGGTATTCAGCTTCACCGGATGCGCGAGCGCGGGCTGCTCGCCCGGCACGTACGGCGTCAGACGGTGAACGATGTCGCTCCAGTAGCGGCTCAAGCGATTCTCCTTGCGGGGCCGATTGCGGGTGTCGATGAGTGTGGCGCGCGTCAGCTGTTGTTGCGATGCAGTTGCATCATTGCGCGTTCGAGCTCGCCCTTGATGATCTGCGGCATCACCGCGAGCGCGCGTTCGATCGACGCGTCGATGACCTCCTGCTCTTCTCGCCGCGGCGGCTTCAGCACATAGTTCGCGACGTCCGGCTTCGCGCCGGCGCGCGCGCTTTCGGGAATCAGATCGCGCGGATGGCCGATGCCGATCCGCAGCCGCCAGTATTGCTGCGACGACAGATGCGCGCTGATGTCCTTCAGCCCATTATGCCCGCCGCTGCCGCCGCCAAGCTTCAGCTTGACGCTGCCGGGTGGCATGTCGAGCTCGTCGTGCGCGACGAGGATCTCGTCGGGAAGAATCTTGAAGAATTGCGCGAGCGCGACGACCGATTGACCAGAGCGGTTCATGTAGGTTTGCGGCTCGAGCAGATGCACTTCCTCGCCATGCAACCGCGCTTTCGCGTAAAAGCCGTGAAAGCGCCGCTCGTCGCGCAGCGCGGTGCCCGCCTCGCGCGCGAGTTGATCGACCAGCCAGCAGCCGGCGTTGTGACGCGTCGCGGTGTATTCGGCGCCCGGATTGCCGAGCCCGACGATCAGCTTGATCATGATTGCGTGAGTCCGCCAGGTCCGGAAGTGAAACGTACCGGACTAGAAAAGCCGAAAAAAAACCCGCCAGGGCGAACCTCGGCGGGTCACATCGACCGTTTCATAGGAAACGGATCGAGAGGATTGCTTGCTTCGAACCGGAAAGCTCTTAAGCAGCCGGCGTTTCGCCACCTTCAGCAGCAGCAGCGTCTCCAGCGATTGCGCCAGCCGGGATCGTTGCAGCAGCGACCACCGGGTTTTCCGCGTCGACGTGGGCCACGAGCGCCACACCTGCCGGCAACGGGATGTCCTTCGCGTGAACCGATTGACCTGCTTCGATCTTCGCGAGGTCGACTTCGATGAACTCCGGCAGTGCCGACGGCAAGCACTCGATTTCGATTTCGTTGAGGATGTGCGAAATCACCGCGCTCGACAGCTTCACTGCCGGGTTGGTTTCCTGGTTCAAGAAGTGCAGCGGCACCTTGGTGTGCAGTTTCTTCGTCGCGTCGACGCGCTGGAAGTCCACGTGCAGCACGAGCTGACGGAACGGGTGGTATTGCACGTCGCGCAGCAGAACCTGTTGCGACTTGCCTGCCACTTCCAGATCGAGGATCGACGAGTGGAAAACTTCTTTCTTCAGCGCGTGCCACAGGGCGTTGTGATCGAGTTCGATCAGTTGCGTGTCAGCGCCGGCGCCATAAACGATACCCGGGGTCTTGCCCGAGTTACGCAGGCGGCGGCTCGCACCCGTACCTTGCAGGGAACGCTCGAAAGCGACTACTTTCATGTTGAATCTCCAATGCACTGCCCGCGACCAGGCAGTAAAAACAGGGCCTCGAAGCCGTAATGGCTGAGGCCCAGGATAGCGGCAAGAACCTTCGTTCGTTCAAGCCGATTGTGCAAAAACGCCGCGTGTCGCATGAAGCGGTACCCGGTGTCTTCGCAAATGCTTAACTCTCAGCGAACAGCGACATCACCGAATCGCCGCGGCGGATGCGCGAGAACGTTTCGGCGAGCAAACCGGCGCTCGTCAGCGAACGGATCTTCGCGCACGAACGGGCTTCTTCGCCGAGCGGAATCGTGTCCGTGACAACGAGTTCGTCGAGTGCGGAAGCGGCGATACGCTCACCCGCGCCGCCCGACAGAACCGGGTGGGTGGCGTACGCGAATACCTGCTTCGCGCCGCGTTCCTTCAGAACCTGCGCGGCCTTGCACAGCGTGCCAGCCGTGTCGACCATGTCGTCCATGATCACGCAGGTGCGGCCTTCGACTTCACCGATGATGTTCATCACTTCGGCGACGTTCGCCTTCGGGCGACGCTTGTCGATGATCGCGAGATCGCAATTGAGTTGCTTCGCCAATGCACGGGCGCGGACCACACCGCCAACGTCCGGCGAAACTACCATCAGGTTGTCGTAGTTCTGCTTGCGCAGATCCCCGAGCAGCACGGGCGTTGCGTAGATGTTGTCGACCGGGATGTCGAAGAAGCCTTGAATCTGGTCGGCGTGCAGATCCATCGTGATGATCCGCTCGACGCCGGCGATTTCCAGCATGTTCGCCACGACCTTAGCCGAGATGGCGACGCGCGCCGAACGCGGGCGACGATCCTGACGGGCATAACCGAAGTAGGGGATGGCTGCAGTGATCCGGCCTGCGGATGCGCGCTTGAGCGCATCGACCATGATCATCAGTTCCATCAGATTGTCGTTAGTCGGCGCGCACGTGGATTGCAGGACGAAGACATCCTTGCCGCGCACGTTTTCCTGAATCTCGACTTGGATTTCGCCGTCCGAGAAACGGCTAACCATTGCTTTGCCGAGGGGAATACCGAGGTTTTTGACGACTTCCTGTGCAAGCGCGGGATTTGCGTTGCCAGTAAAAACCATCAGGCCGTCATGGCTGCTCATCGTGCACCTACTTCAGGCTGGGGGCGGGAGAAATGCGAACTACGGCGAACTACGAGAATTTTTGGCAGGGGAGAAAGGATTCGAACCTTTGCATGCCGGAATCAAAATCCGGTGCCTTAACCAGCTTGGCGACTCCCCTACACTAACTTTGAGCTCCGCCGAACGTGGAGTTTCGTTCGACGATGCAAAACTTATGACGCGAAAGCAAAGAGTGGATGCTGATCCAAGCCCGCTGCTACTGCACTGTTCCACTCGCCGGGCAGTTTGGCTTGCGCCGCTTCTGCTTCAGCTTTGCTACGGAACGCTGCAAAAACACTGGCACCCGATCCGGACATCCGCGCCGGCGCGATGCTTCCAAACCACCGCAACACTTGCGCTACTTCCGCGTACTTTCCTACGACAACTTGCTGCATGTCATTCCGGCCGAAGCTTTCTGGCCATTCAGTGTTGCAGCTGTGTTCTGCAGGAAAGTCCGTAATTTTGAGGGACTTTGTATCTCTTGTCAACGCTTTTTCGGAAAAAATCGCTGCAGTCGGAACCTGCACCCTCGGCGTCACTACCAGAAAGTGACGCGGCGGCAATTGTACAACGTCCAATGATTCTCCGACACCCTCTGCAAACGCATTTTTTCCAAATACGAAGAAAGGCACGTCCGCGCCGAGTTTCAACGCAAGACCCTGCAACTCCTGACGTGGCAGATCGAGCTTCCACAGGCGATTGAGCGCGAGCAGCGTCGTCGCCGCATCGGAACTGCCGCCGCCGAGGCCCGCGCCCATCGGCAGGCGCTTGTCGATTTCGATATCGACGCCTTCGCGGGAGCCCGTATGTACCTTCAGCAACGTCGCGGCGCGTACGGTCAGGTCATGCTCGGGTGGCACGTCGGCGATTTCGGTGCGGCGCGTGACGAGACCGTCGTCGCGTCGCGTGAAGTGCAGCGTGTCGCCCCAGTCAAGCAACTGGAAGACCGTCTGCAGCGTGTGATAACCATCCGGCCGACGGCCGGTGATGTGCAGGAAGAGATTGAGTTTCGCTGGCGCGAGACAGTCGCGCAGCGAATTGGTTGTTTCGATCATGAGTAGGGCTACATGCGCCACGGTGGCGCCAAACGGGTAGCAAGGTTACGTGAGCGGATGCTGGGACAAAAGGCCCAGCAAGAACGACTCACTGATCCAGCACGAGCTTGATGTCGAGTGGCGGCTCCGAGCGGCTCAGATCGAGGCGCTTCACGCCGGTGGCTGGCGGATCGGCATAGGCCACATAGTCGATCGTCCAGCCGTCCTGGGTGATCTGCTTCAGGCGCGACGGTTGCTCGGGATCCTTCTCGGTCTTCGCGCGCGAAGTCGGCGCCGGCGACGGTTGCAGCCAGTAGCGCAACCCTTCGACCGGCAGCGTGAAGCCGAGCGCGTTCTCCATCAGCGTCGACACGTTATCGGCGGTGAGCGGCTGGCGGTTCGGCAATTCGAGCGTGGCCGAAGCCGGCGACGAAGTCACGATGGCCAGCGTCTGGCCAAGCGGATTGCGCAACTGCAGCGTGACGGTGTCGCCCGTTTCCTGCCATGAGAAATTGCCGTAAGCGTTGCGCTGCTGGCCGTTCTGATCGTTGTATTGGATCGCGAAGCGGCCCTGATACGAGCGGCTCGTCTGCGCGGTGACTTCGGTGGCGGCGTTCGACGTGGATGGCCCCTGCGGCTTCACCGACGCGCAGCCGGCCAGCGCGACAACCGCCGCCGCCGCGAAACCAACCGCCATGCCGCGAGGCGCCCTGGAAAAAGAAATCAAACGGGAAAGACGCATCAAAGATTGTTTACCTGAAGACGTTGCAACGTTTTGACGAGAGTCTCGTTGTCGGGTTCGAGCTTGCGAGCCTCGCGAAACGCGGCGCGCGCCTGTTCCTGCTCGCCGGCCTTCCACAGCACTTCGCCCAGGTGCGCGCCGATTTCCGCGTTCGGCTGGAGGCTGTATGCCTTGCGCAGCAGCTTGATCGCATCGGCCGTGTTACCCATCCGGTACTTGACCCAGCCGACGCTGTCCATGATGAACGCATCGTTCGGTGCGAGCGCCGAGGCCTTCTCGACCAGCTTGTCCGCCTCTGGCAGACGCTGGTTGCGATCTGCGAGCGAATAGCCGAGCGCGTTATACGCCTGCGGATTGTCCGGCTGCGTCTGGATCAGCTTGCGCAGTTGCGCTTCCATGATGTCGTAATGGCCGGTTTTCTCGGCGGCCATCGCGTAGTCGTAGGTGAGGTCGGGGTCGTCGGGAAAGTTCGCCGTGGCTTGCTGCAGACGTGCTTCGGCCTCCGGGTAGCGCTTCGCGTCGAACAGGATCGCCGCATCGGTGCGCGCGATCAGCGCCACATCACGCGGATCGGAGGTCTGCAAGTTGGAGAGCAACTGGCGCGCCTGCTCGGTCTTGCCCTGTTTCGCGAGCAGTTGCGCGCCGGTAATCTGCGCGGCCAGGTATTGTTGACTCGCTGGCGAGATCTTGTTCAGCCAGTCGCTCGCGGCCGCCTCATTCTTCTGTTCGAGTGCCAGCTGCGCGAGATAGATGTAGGCCTGGCCCGCATCGGCACCCGGCGTCTTCTCGGCCTGCTGCGCATACTGCACCAGATACGTCTGCGCTTCGGGGAGATTCTTCTGCTGGATCTTGATCAGCGCGAGCGCCATCAACGGTGTCAAGTCGTTGGGGTTTGCCTTGCGCATGAGCTCGAACTGCTTCTGCGCGTCGTCGAGACGGTCACTGGCAAGATACATCTGCGCCAGCGCGAGCCGTGCGTCATGCGATTTCGGATTCTGCTGCACGTACTTTTCGAGCGACGCGATGCCTTCCTTGCGCTCCTCAGGACCCATTTGCGACAGCATCAACGCCGCCGGCAGATAGTCGGGCTTGATCGTGAGCGCCTGCTCGAGCGACTTGTGCGCGCCCGGCGCGTCGTCGGCCAGCAGCTGCTGACGCGCGAGGGCCAGTTGCGCCTCCGGCCGGTTCATGTCGTTCTTCAGCAGTTCCTGCAACACGTGCAGGCCACCGACGCGGTTCGGGCCGCGCGACAACAGCAGTTGCAGCGCGAGGATCGCGCTGCCGCGATTTTCCTCGGGTACCTTCGCCAGTTCTTGCGACAGGATCTGCGACGCATCGTCGGGCTTGCCAGACAGCACGAGCAGCGACGCGTCGAGCTGGGCGGCGCGTTCCGAACTCGGCGCGTACTGTTGCCACAGTTGCGCGGCGGCGAGCGCGTCCGACGGGCTCTGCGCCGCCAGCGCTATTTCGGTGGCGCGTTGCGCCATGCGCGGGTCGTGAGTGTCGCGCGCGAGCGCGAGGTAGGTCTGATAGGCCGGTGCCGGCTGGTCGCGCTGCAGCGCGATCTCGGCGGCCAGCACCTGGAAGACGATCTGGCTCGACAGCGGTACGCCGGGCAGCGACTTTTCGTCTTCAGGTGTTGCCGGACCCAGCGGGTCCGGCATCGTGACCGACGTCTCGTCGGAATCCGGCGACGGGTCCTGCGCATGCGCGGGCACGGCGGCCAGCGCCCACAATCCGAGCGCGGCCGCACCGAGCATCCGGCGAGCGGACACGGCGAGCGGCACCTTGGACACGCGCGCGCGGCGCTTTGATAGCAGCTTCACGAAGGACACGTTCATGGAAATCCGTTCAATGTTTCAGTCGATTGTAACGCGCTCGCTACAATACGCGCACAACCACTCACGCAAGTAGCAGACCAATCAGCCATGCCAGAGTTGCCAGAAGTCGAGGTTACCCGACGGGGGATCGAACCGTATGTGTCCGGGCGCAAGGTTGAGCGCGTCGACGTGCGGACGGCCGCGCTGCGCTGGCCAATTCCGGCCGACCTTGCGAAAACCTTGCGCGGCCACGTGGTGCGCAAAGTCGAGCGACGCGGCAAGTATTTGCTGTTCGAAATCGACGCCGGGTGGTTCATCGTCCACCTCGGCATGACGGGCACGTTGCGCGTTCTGCGTCATGTGCCGCATCCGCCCGCCGCGGCGAAGCACGATCATGTCGACTGGATCTTCGACGACTTTATCCTGCGCTATCGTGATCCCCGTCGCTTCGGCGCGGTGCTGTGGCATCCGCGCGAAGCAGGCGACATCCTCGAACATCCGCTGCTCGCGAGCCTTGGCGTCGAGCCTTTCTCGCCGGCTTTTTCGGGCGCGCTGATGCATCGGGTGACGCGCGGGCGCAAGGTGTCGGTGAAGCAGGCGCTGCTGGCGGGGGACATCGTGGTCGGCGTGGGCAATATCTACGCGTCGGAGAGTCTGTTTCGCGCGGGCATCCGGCCGACCACCGCGGCGGGCCGCGTGTCGCTCGTGCGTTATGAACTGCTGGCCGATGCCGTGCGCGTGACGCTCGCCGCCGCGATCGACAAGGGCGGCAGCACGCTGCGCGATTTCGTCGGCAGCGACGGCGAAAGCGGCTATTTTCAGCTCGACTACTTCGTCTATGATCGCGCGGGCCTGCCATGCCGCGTGTGTGGAACGCCAATCAAACAGATCGTGCAGGGGCAACGCTCCACGTACTTCTGTCCCACTTGCCAGCGCTAGATTCTCGATGCCTTCCCGCCTGAGCCCAACGACCGGCGCGCGCTCCAGCGCGTCCGACACCACCCCCGCGTTTGCGCCGATGCCCGAGTTTTCCGCGCGGCTGATCGCGTGGCAGCGCCAGCACGGCCGCCACGATCTGCCGTGGCAGAACACGCGCGATCCGTATCGCATCTGGCTGTCCGAAATCATGCTGCAGCAGACCCAGGTGTCGACGGTGATTCCGTACTACGCGAAATTTCTCGCGCGTTTCCCGAATGTCGCCGCGCTCGCCGCCGCGCCGTCCGATGACGTGATGGCGCTATGGGCCGGTCTTGGCTACTACACGCGCGCGCGCAATCTGCATCGCTGCGCGCAGGTCGTCGTCGAGCAGCATGGCGGCGCGTTTCCCGCGTCGGTCGATGAGCTCGCCGAGTTGCCCGGCATTGGTCGCTCGACGGCCGCGGCGATCGCGTCGTTCGCGTTCGGCGCGCGCGCGACGATTCTCGACGGCAACGTGAAGCGCGTGCTCGCGCGCGTATTCGGCGTCGAAGGCTTTCCGGGCGAGAAGAAAGTCGAGAACGCAATGTGGACGCTCGCGGAGTCACTGCTGCCGTCGAATGCGTCGAACGCGGAGGTCAGCGGGTACACGCAGGGCTTGATGGATCTCGGCGCGACATTGTGCGTGCGCGGCAAACCCCATTGCTCGCGCTGTCCGTTCGCGCCGGACTGCGTTGCCAACGTCACCGGGCGTCAACGTGAATTGCCGACCGCGCGCCCGAAGAAAGCGGTGCCGACACGCCGTACGTGGATGCTGCTGCTGCGCGACGGCAATGCGGTGATGCTCGAGCGGCGTCCACCGTCGGGCATCTGGGGTGGTCTGTGGAGTCTGCCCGAAGCTGCCGACGAAGCATCGCTGGCCGAGCGGGCGCGCGCGTTCGGCGGCGACGGCGAAGTGTCCGCGCTCGCGTCGTTCTCACACGTATTCACGCATTTCAAGCTCGATATCGAACCGCGGCTTGCGGAGTTCGATCGCGGTGTCGGCGCCCTGGCCGCGCTCAACGATGCGGACACCGCATGGGTTGCGCTCAGCGAGCTGGATTCGTTCGGCGTGCCGGCGCCGGTGCGCAAGCTGCTCGCCAGTCTGCATGGTTCGTTGCTCTAGCGGAATGGATCGGAGGTGCTGAGCGGGCGACTTGGGTCCGGCGCGGCCGCCTTCACGACTTCAGGATTTCACAGCAACTGATGCTGTTGCATGTAGTGATGCACGACGTCGATGCGCGCTCCGGCATCGGTTAATTCCATCAGCTTTTGCCGTGCGCGCAACGCGATTGGCAGCACCTCGGCGAGACGGTTCGATACCCACGACGGATCGTCGAGCCGGAACGGCTCGGCGAACGGTAGGCTGTCCGGATCGCGTTCGCGGATCGTTGCGATGATCCGCTCGAGCACTTCCGCGCACGCGCCGAATTTGGCCAATAGCTCATTGCCCTCGAGCGGGAGATCATCGGCGAGCGGCTCGGCCATGCCGACCAGCAGACCGCTCGCTTCGACGCGATGCGATAACAGACGAAAGCGCTTCGTGCCGCGCGCGCGAATCAGCAGCATGCCGAATGCTTCGACGTCGCACTCGTCGATTTCGGCGAGACAGCCGATCGTTTCGGGTACCGAAGGTTCTTCCTCGCGCGCGACTTCCGCGCCGCTTTTCAGCATGCAAACGCCGAATGGTGTTTTTTCGCGCAGACAGTCGCGCGCCATGTCGAGGTAGCGCGCTTCGAAGATTTTGAGCGGCAGCAAGCCATCGGGAAATAGCACCGTATGCAGCGGAAACAGCGGCAAATCGGCGTACACAGTAGGCGTAGAGGACATGGCGCAACGCTTCGGGTTAAGGCCGCGCGATGCGGCCGGTTAAGCCACCAGCTTCGATGATTCGCCGACGTCGACCGGCGCATCGCGGTGCCGCACAATCACATTCGCCGATGTTGCGAGACGCGCGGCAAGCGTCTCCGCGATAAATACCGAGCGGTGCTGGCCGCCCGTGCAACCGATTGCAACGGTCAGGTAGCTGCGATTGTCGTCGCGGAAATGCGGCAGCCACTTGGACAGATACTTCTCGATGTCGTCGATCATCTCGTGGACGACCGGCTGCGCATCGAGAAAATCCATGACCGGTTTGTCGAGGCCGGTGAGCGGCCTCAATTCATGATCGTAGTATGGGTTCGGCAGCGTGCGTACGTCGAATACGAAATCCGCGTCGAGCGGTACGCCGCGCTTGAAGCCGAACGACTCGAACATCAGCACGAGCCCCGCGTCCTCCTGTTCGATGAAGCGCTTGACCCATGCGCGCAGCACGTTCGCGCGCAGATTGCTCGTGTCGATCTGATGGCCGAATTCGGCAAGTCCCGCGACCAGTTCGCGCTCGCGTTCGATCGCTTCGGCGAGCGACGTGAGCAGGCCAACGTCCGCGTCGTGCGCGGGCGAGCCGGACAGCGGATGGCGGCGACGCGTTTCGGAAAAGCGTTGAATCAGCGACTGCGTGCTCGCGCTCAGGAACAACACGCGCACGTCGTGCGAGCGCTTGAGGTCGCGGATCATCGCGGGCATTTCGTCGAGCGACGAACCGGAGCGCGCGTCGATCGCGACCGCGAGACGATCCTGGCCGTCCTCGGCGAGGTAGGTGGCGAGTTGCTGCAGGAAACGCGGCGGCAGATTATCGACGCAGTAATAACCCGCGTCTTCGAGCGCGTTCAGGGCAACGGATTTGCCGGAGCCGGAGATACCGGTGATCAGGATTATGCGCATGGAGTCGTCGAAAGCGTAGATTTCATCATAGCATCTGGCCTCCATGCGCGTGCCCGCGGCCTGCCTTCTGCGGGCGCTTCATGGCGCTGTGGCGGGCTTCAGATCAGCTTGCCGGGAAACTGGCTATCGGGATCCTGCATGGCGAGACGTTGCCGATCCATGAAATCGCGCAGCGTGTCGATACCGCGTAGCTGCAGAATCGTGTTGCGCACGGCCGCTTCGACCAGCACCGCGAGGTTGCGGCCGGCGGCAACCTGGATCGTCACCTTGCTGATCGGTAGGCCGAGCACGTCGACGGTCTGGCTTTCCAGCGGCAGCCGCTGGAATTCGCCGTCGGGGCGGCGCACCAGTTGCACGATCAGCTTCAGTTTCATTTTGCGGCGCACCGCCGTTTCGCCGAAGATCGTCTTGATGTCGAGCAGACCGAGGCCGCGAACTTCGAGCAGGTTCTGCAGCAGCGGCGGACAGCGTCCTTCGACGAAGTCCGGGCCGAGGCGCACGAAGTCGACAGCGTCGTCGGCGACGAGACCGTGGCCTCGGCTGATCAGTTCGAGGCCGAGCTCGCTCTTGCCGAGGCCAGAGTCGCCGGTCAGCAACACGCCCATGCCGAGGATGTCGAGAAACACGCCGTGCAGCGTCGCGCGCGGCGCGAGAATGCGCGACATGTAAAGACGCAGACTATCGATCACCGCGGCCGCCGAGGTCGGCGTCGTGAACAGCGGCGTCGACGAGCGCGTGCAGCGCAGCACCAGCTCCGGCGGCGCCGCGACTCCGCCCGCGACGACGAGAAACGGCGGCTCCAGCGCGATCAACTCGGCCATGTGGCGCGAGCGGTCTTCGTCGGTCTGACGTTTGTAGTAGTCGATTTCAGCGTCGCCGAGCACCTGGATCCGGTTGGGGTGGATCAGGTTCAGGTGGCCGACGAGGTCGGCGCTCGACGTGGCATTGGCCACCGATTCCGAAGAAAAGCCGCGCTCCCAGCCTTCATGCCCCGTGAGCCAGCTGAGCTTCAGCATGGCGGCGTTGTCGTCGAAAATGCTTTGGGCGTTGATGCTGGACGTATCCATGAGTCAGTGACTCCAGTGTGAGCCGCTTGCCGGGCCTTTGCTGCGTGTGCGAGCGCGTATGAACTACCGCCGCCGTTGCATCAAGGTTGCCATTGAGTAAGCAGGCGATGCAACGATTCGCGTTCTTCTTCAGTGTGCAGCCGCTCGCGGGCGTCGCGATCGGACAGCAATTGCGCGATCTCGGAGAGAATTTCGAGGTGCTGTTGAGTGGCCTGTTCGGGGACGAGCAGGAAGATCAGCAGCGAGACCGGCTGGCCGTCCGGCGCTTCGAAGGGGATCGGTTCGGAGAGTCTGACGAATGCGGCAAGCGGCTGCTTGAGGCCCTTGATCCGCCCATGCGGGATCGCGACGCCTTCGCCGAGCCCGGTCGAGCCGAGTCGTTCTCGCGCAAAAAGATTGTCTGTGACGGTACTGCGGGCGATGCCGTTCTGGTTCTCGAAGATCAGGCCCGCTTGCTCGAACACGCGTTTCTTGCTGGTGACCGATAGTCCGATGACGACGTTCTCGAGGGGAAGAAATTTGGCTAAACGATTCATTTTGACAGGCGAAAACGTGGCCTGAGTTCTCCCCACCGGGGCGGTTGAGTGACGTTCCATTCGTTCGATGCTAGCGAAGACGGACGCTCAGAGTCGATCGGGAAAGCGTTATATTTCGATCGTCCGTACTTCATCAGAGCTGGCTTGACCCCGATGGTAACTGGAACATTATAGAACAGGGTGACGGCCGATGGTGCGGCGCGCCATCTATGCATATCAGGTTTTTCAGCGCTTACGCCGCGGCACGTGTGGCGCTGCGCAAACCTCTGCGGGAATGGTTGGGGTCGGCCTCGGCGAGACGCACCGGCGGTGAGCGGGAACCGGGGCGCTGAAACGAAAAACCGCCCGGTCGCGGGCGGCTCGACGAGAGTTCAAGGGAATTGAGGAATTTCCTCTAATTTCTCCTATTGCGGCGGCACGTCCAGTTGCGGCGCCGGCTGATACTTGATCGCTTCGTGCTGATGGCCTTGCAGACGATCCTTGTGGCGTATCACCTGCCTGTCGAGCTTGTCGATCATCAGATCGATTGCAGCGTACAAATCGCTGTCACAACTCTCGACGAAGATATCCTTACCCTTTAGATGGAGGTTGATTTCCACCTTTTGACGCTTGTCCTTTTCCTTATGGTTGTCGACCGAGAGGACCACACTGCCGTCGATGACCTGATCGAAATGTCTTAGCACCCTGTCCAGTTTGGTGATCACGTATTCGCGCAACGCAGGCGTTACTTCGAGGTGGTGTCCACTGATCTTGAGATTCATAGTGCTTCTCCAAGCTAATGGCCGCTTGGTCCGCACAATGACAAAGGTCCGGTCGATCTGACGGCTTGCCTGTGTCGCCCCCCGGTGACGGACATCTGGCAGGTCGCAGCGGCCGGCCTGTCCGCCAGGTGCGGAGCGGCCGGTAAATGCCCGCTGCAAAACGCGGCGGGCTACAGAGACTTGCGCAGGTTGACTGCCGGGATTTTGAGCGCCTCACGGTATTTCGCAACGGTACGCCGTGCGACCACGAAGCCCTGTTCCGCCAGCAGTTCGGCTATGCGACTGTCTGAAAGTGGCGATTTCGGGTTTTCCGCTCCTATCAGTTGTTTGATCAGCGCGCGAATGGCCGTGGAGGAGGCCGCGCCGCCGGTGTCCGTCGAAACGTGTGAGCCGAAAAAGTACTTGAATTCCAGCGTCCCGAATGGGGTCAGCATGTATTTGCCGGTTGTCACACGCGAGACAGTCGACTCGTGTAGGCCCAGCGTATCAGCTATTTCCCGCAAAACCAAGGGGCGCATGGCAATTTCGCCGTGCACAAAAAAGCTCTTTTGACGCTCGACAATTGCCTGCGCAACCCGCAGGATCGTCTCGAAACGCTGCTGGATATTTTTGATCAGCCAGCGTGCTTCCTGCAGTTGCTGGCGCAACGAACCACTGCCCGGATCGCCGCGGTTATTGCGCAGAATATTCGCGTATAGATGGTTAATCCGCAGCTTCGGCACTACCTCGGGATTCAGCTCCGCCAGCCAGCCCTGTGCCGTTTTGCGCACCATGATGTCGGGCACCACGTAGTCCGCTTCGGCCTTGCCGTAGGCCGCGCCCGGAAATGGTTCGAGCGAGCGGATCAGCACATGCGCGTCGCGCAGATCGTCGTCGCTGGCCTTAAGGTGCTTGCGCAGCCGCGTGAAATCGCGCGCGGCGAGCAGTTCCAGGTAATGGCTGACAATGTCTAGCGCAAGCGTGCGCGTGGGCGATGGCTCGAGCCGCAGCAACTGCAGCTTTAGACATTCTGACGCGGAGCGCGCGCCGACACCTGATGGGTCGAAGCTATGCAGCAGCGCAAGCGCGGCGTTCAGTTCGTCGACGTCGATTTCGAGTTCTTCGGGCAGGTCAGCCAGCACTTCTTCGAGCGTGGCGGCGAGATAGCCGTCGTCGTCCAGCGATTCGATCAGGAACGTGATGAGCGCGCGGTCGCGCTGGCTCGCCTGGGTGACGCGCAGTTGCGCCATCAGGTGGTCGCGCAGCGACGTGCTCGATTCGTGGATTTGCAGCGGGGGCAGGTCGTCGTCGTCCGACGCGTTGCCGGAGCGGCCGTAGTCGTCCAGGTTCCACTGCGAGGTATCGCCGCCGCCGTCGCCCGAAAGGCCACTGTATTCGTCGACACCCTGCGGCTCGCCGCTTTCGGCTCGCTCGCCGTTGCCCTCGGACGATGCCGAACCGTTGCCGGCCATCGGATCGGCCGGCGCCGAGGAGCCCGGTGTCTGGGCGATCACGGAACCGTCGGATGCCACCCGCAACGGGCTCGCGATCCACTCGTCTTCGTTTTCGAGGAGAGGATTCTGCGAGATCGCCATGGCGACTTCCTGCTGCAGTTCGAGCGTCGACAACTGAAGCAGCCGGATGGACTGTTGCAGTTGCGGCGTGAGCGCAAGATGCTGCGATAGGCGGAGTTGGAGGCTGGCTTTCATGGCAAGTTGAGATTCATTGTAGAGAGTTTGCCACGACCGCGATACCTTGCGGCACTCGCAATTTTTGGGTACGCCCAATTTGGCGCGCCGCGCGGCGCCACCCTGCGCCGCCTGACAACGAATGTGCGGGTGCCGCAAAAATGGCGCCGCGGCCGGCCGCGCGCGCTCGCTTGGCCGGGGACGCCGTACGTGCTTACATGCGGAAGTGCTCGCCCAGATAGACGCGCCGCACGCTTTCGTTTTCGATGATGTCGCTAGGCGCGCCGGCGGCCAGCACGCTGCCGTCGCTGATGATGTACGCGTGATCGCAGATACCTAGCGTTTCGCGCACGTTGTGGTCGGTGATCAGGACGCCGATATTGCGCTGCTTCAAGAACTTGACGATTTTCTGGATTTCCAGCACCGCGATCGGGTCGACGCCGGCGAACGGTTCGTCGAGCAGAATGAAGCTCGGATTGGTTGCCAGCGCGCGCGCAATTTCAACCCGACGACGCTCGCCGCCCGACAGCGACAGCGCCGGATTTTCACGCAGATGCGCGATCTGAAGCTCGTCGAGCAGCGCTTCGGTGCGTGACGTGATCACGTCTTTGTCGAGGCGCTTGCCGTTTTCGTCGTGCTGCAATTCCAGCACCGCGCGAATATTCTGCTCGACGCTCAACTTACGGAACACCGACGCTTCCTGCGGCAGGTATGACAGGCCGAGCGATGCGCGTTTGTGAATGGGCAGCAGGCTGATCGACTTGCCGTCCAGATCGATTTCGCCGGCGTCGAGCGGCACGAGGCCGACGATCATGTAGAACGACGTGGTCTTGCCGGCGCCGTTCGGGCCGAGCAGGCCGACCACTTCGCCGCTCTTCACGTCGAGCGACACGTCCTTGACGACCGTGCGCGAGCCATAGCGCTTCTTCAGATTGCGCACGACCAGCGAACTGCTGGTGCCGGCCGGCTTCCGATGGGGGAGGGGCGCGATGGTGCTGCTCATGGTGCTCACTGGTTCGGCGCTCCCTGGATCGAGTTGGACGGCGTGAGCGTGGCCGACGCGCCGGTCAGCGGCGCGGCGCCGGCGTTGCGCGGCGACAGCATCGCGCGCACGCGGCCGCTCGGGTTGCCCGGACCGGCGACGTCCTTGCCTGACTTCGCGGTGTAGAAGTCGTTCTGGCCGTCGTAGGTGATCACGCTACCGTGCACCTGGTCGAGCAGCGTCGTCATGCTCTGCAGGCGGCGCACCGTCGCGTTGGTGGTCAGCGTGGTCAGATCCTGCTTGCCGTCGTAGTCGATACGGACGGCCGTACCCTCGATGTATTCGTCGAGCCCTTCGCGCTTCTGGCGGAAATACGACAGATTGCCGCCGCTCGAGGTGCCGGTCGCGAATTGGTAGCCCTGCGGGTCTTGCGACACTTCGACGCGATCGGCCTTGATCAGGATCGTCCCTTTGGTGGCCACCACGTGGCCGGTGAAGATGCTGACCTGCCGCAGGTCGTCGTAAGTCATGTTGTCCGCTTCGATGTTCAGCGGCTTGTCTTTGTCGGCGCGGTCCGCGTGCGCAAGCGGCGCGAAGCCGACAAGCGGCAGCGCGACGACGAGCGCAGCGAGTGCGGCGCGGCACGCGGACAGCGCGCGCGAACGGCCGGTATCAAAACGGGGGTGCGATTCGTTCATGCAGTCACGCCTGGAATGGATTACCCGGTATGCGTTGGCTTAGTGGCCGGAATCGGACGCGGCGATTGCGCCTTTTACATTGCCGAACAGTTGCATAAACCGGGTGACATTGTTGTATTTCATGCCACTGGCAGTCATCACGGACATGCCGCGCTGAAGTTTAACTGGCTTTTCAGTCTCGATCACATCGTCGTTGACGAGGACCCTGAAATGCTCGGAATCGGCCTGCATCTGCGGATCGCCGCCGCCGGGCGCGCGCAGGATGCGCGCGTTCTGGTACAGATTGACGATCGACGCGTCCGCGTTGACCGTGCCCGTGTCGCCGGTCGCGGTGACGATCGGCTTGCCGGGCTGGAACGCACGCATCGCCGGCTTGACGAGGTCGCTCATTTCGTCGTCCTCGTAATGGACCAGCGACTGCGCGGTCAGCCGGTACTGCGTCGCGCCCGACTGGTCGAGCTCGGACACCGAAAAGTTGTCGGCGAAGTAGTCCGGCGTGTGTTCCTTCGGGCGCACCTCGTCGTCGGTCTTGCGCGGCAACGTGGCTTGCAGCAGCCACCACGTGATGCCGGCGAGCGCCGCCATCGCGATGAGCGGGATCAGCGAAGTCAGGCGAAACTGATTCATCCCACGAGGCCCCGTTGCTCGCCGCTGCACGCTGCCGCGAGCAGTGCCTCATATTTGTGCTGGGCACGCAGCAGCGTGTCGCACACTTCGCGCGCCGCGCCGTAACCGCCGCGCGCCTCGCTGACCCAGTGGGCGCGCGCGATCACTTCGGGATGCGAATTGGCCGGCGCGGCCGCGAAGCCGACGCGCAGCATCACCGCGAGATCGACCCAGTCGTCGCCCATGTAGCCGCAGTCCTCGGCGGTGAGGCCGGTTTGCCGCAGCAGGTCGGCGAACGCCTGTGGCTTGTCCTGCACGCCCTGGTAGACATGCGCGATGTTCATTTCTTTCGCCCGCGCGGCCACGATGCCGGACTTGCGCCCGGTGATGAGCGCCGTTTCGATGCCGGCCTGGCGCAGCAGCTTCATGCCGTGGCCGTCCATCGAGTTGAAGCCTTTCATCGTGTCGCCTTCCGCCGTGAACAGCAGGCCGCCGTCGGTCAGTACGCCGTCGACGTCGAAAATCATCAGCTTCACGCGGCTTGCGCGTTCGGTAGCGGTAGGGGGAGCAACGGCCATCAGATCACCTTCTTCGAAAACAGGTCGTGCATGTTGAGCGCGCCGAGCAGCTTGCCCGTTTCGTCGACGACCAGCATCTGATTGATACGATAGCGCTCCATCAGTTCCACGGCTTCGACCGCGAGATGATCCGGCCCGATCGTGCGCGGGCCCGCGGTCATCACCGAGGCGATCGGCAGCTGGCGGAAATCGCCGTCGCGTTCGAGCACGCGGCGCAGGTCGCCATCGGTGAAGATGCCCTTCACACGGCCCTCGCGGTCGACGACCGAGGTCATGCCCATGCGCTTCGCGGTCAGTTGGAAGAGGGCATCGCTGACGGTTGCCTCAGGGGTGACCTGCGGCAACTGGTCGCCGGTGCGCATGACGTCGCGCACGTAGGTGAGCAGGCGTCGGCCGAGCGCGCCGCCCGGATGCGAGCGCGCGAAGTCGTCGCGGCCGAAGCCGCGCGCGTCGAGCACCGCGACCGCGAGCGCATCGCCGAGCGCGAGCGCGGCGGTGGTGCTGGCGGTGGGCGCGAGATTCATCGGACAGGCTTCCTTCGCGACGCCGGAATTCAGATGCACATCCGCGAGTTGCGCGAGGCTTGAGCCAGGACGGCCCGTCATCGCGATCAGCTTCGCGCCGATCCGCTTGATGAGCGGCAGGATCGCCATCAGCTCCTCGGTTTCGCCCGAATTGGACAGCGCGAGAAATACGTCGTCGGCGGTCACCATGCCGAGGTCGCCGTGGCTTGCTTCCGCCGGATGCACGAAGAACGCGGGTGTGCCGGTGCTTGCCAGCGTGGCCGCGAGTTTGCGGGCCACGTGGCCGGATTTACCGATGCCGGAGACGACCACGCGTCCACGGCAACCCAGGATGAAATCGACCGCGCCGACGAAACTGCCGTCGAGCTGGTCGCGAAGCGCGCGCACGGCGTCCGCTTCGATGTCGAGTACGTCGCGAGCAAGCGTGAGTGCCCTGTCGCCATTGATTTTCGCTATCATTCGCGGAGTATAGCAAAGGCGCCTGTTCGCCGCGCCGGGCCTGCTGTGCCGAGCCGCTGTCTGCATCGGCCTGTCGACAATCCCCTTTTTCAGCTGCTTTGCCGCCTTTTTGCAGCTTTTTTGCCGGCCCAATCAATCATCTCGCACGGCGTTCTCGTGCGCGGTTCCGCTGACGAACGAGGACGCTTTACCCATGCGTTTTTGCCGATGATTTCCCCGCTCGAAATGACGCTGTTTCTGCTGCTGGCATCGGTGGCGGGCGTGGTGATCTTTCGCTTCCTGAATCTGCCGCCGATGCTCGGCTACCTGACGGTGGGCATCGTCGTCGGGCCGCATGCGTTCGGGCTGATTCCCGATTCGGCGGGGGCGCAGAATCTCGCGGAATTCGGCGTCGTGTTCCTGATGTTCTCGATCGGGCTCGAGTTTTCGCTCGCCAAGCTGCGCACGATGCGCCGGCTCGTGTTCGGACTCGGCTTGCTGCAGGTGATCGGCACGGTCGCGGTGGCCGTGTCGCTCGGCTTCCTGCTCGAGCGTTGGGTGCATATCACGTGGCAGGCGAGCGTCGCGCTGGGCGGCGCGCTGGCGATGTCGTCGACGGCGATCGTCAGCAAGATGCTCGCGGAGCGGCTCGAAATCGAAACCGAGCACGGCCGCAATATCTTCGGCGTGCTGCTGTTTCAGGATCTCGCGGTGGTGCCGCTGTTGATCATCATTTCGGCGCTCGGCGGCCGCTCGGAGAATCTGGTCAGCGCGCTCGGCGTCGCAGCGATCAAGATCGTCGTGGCCCTCGCGCTGCTGCTGATCGTCGGGCAACGCTTCATGACGCGCTGGTTCAACGTGGTCGCGCGGCGCCGCTCGCAGGAGCTGTTCGTCCTCAATCTGCTGCTGGTGACGCTCGGCGCCGCGTTCATCACCGACAAATTCGGGCTGTCGCTCGCGCTCGGCGCGTTCATCGCCGGCATGCTGATCGCCGAGACGCCGTATCGGCATCAGGTCGAAGAGGACATCAAGCCGTTTCGCGACGTGCTGCTCGGGCTCTTCTTCGTGACCACCGGCATGCTGCTCAATCCGCGCGTGATCTGGGAGCATCCGCTCGTCGTGCTGGCCTTTTTCCTCGGCCCGGTGCTGCTGAAATTGGTCATGATCACCGGCCTTGCGCGGCTCTTCGGCGCGACGCCGGGCGTCGCGATGCGTACCGGTATCGGTCTCGCGCAGGCGGGCGAGTTCGGCTTCGTGCTGCTGAACCTGATCCTCGACCGACATCTCGTCGACGCGACGCTGTTGCAGGCGATTCTCGCCGCGATGCTGCTGTCGATGCTCGCCGCGCCGTTCATGATCCAGAACGCGGACCGTGTCGTGCTGCGGCTGTCGTCGACCGAATGGATGATGCAGTCGTTGCAGATGACGCGCATCGCCACGCAAAGCCTGAAGCAGAGCGGCCACGTAATCATCTGCGGCTACGGCCGCGCCGGGCAGAACCTCGCACGCATGCTCGAGCATGAAGGGCTCTCGTATGTCGCGCTCGATCTCGATCCCGACCGTGTCGCGGCGGCCGCGGCAGCCGGCGAATCGGTCGTGTTCGGCGACGCGGGGCGGCGCGAGTCGCTGCTGGCCGCCGGCCTGCATCGCGCGGCCGCGATCGCGATCACCTACGCGAACACGCCGTCGGCACTGCGCGTGCTGCACAACATTCACGAGATGGAGCCGACGCTGCCGGTCATCGTGCGCACCGTCGACGATGCCGATCTGGAGAAACTGCTCGCCGCCGGCGCGACGGAGGTGATTCCGGAGATCGTCGAGGGCAGCCTGATGCTCGCGTCGCATACGCTCGTCGTGATGGGTGTGCCGATGCGGCGCGTGGTGCGGCGCGTCGAGGAGATGCGCGACGAACGCTATTCGCTGCTGCGCGGCTATTTCCACGGCGCCGACGACATCGACGACGACGACGGCCACGAGCAGGTGCGGCTACAATCGGTGCCGGTCGACGAGAGCGCCGACGCGGTGGGCCGTACGCTCGCCGAGGTGGGCCTGTATGAACTCGGTGTCGAAGTGACCGCGATTCGCCGGCACGGCATCCGCGGCGTTGAACCGGACCCGTCGACGAAACTGCGCGCGAGCGACATCGTGGTGCTGCGCGGTCTGCCCGAACAACTGGCGCAAGCCGAGGAGCGGCTGTCGAAGCATCGCCGCGCCGCTGCGGCCTGAACTCGTGAGCCTGGCCCGTTTTGGCGGGCGACCCTGATTCAAGCCTTTCACCGGACCTGTCGAGGTCCATCCGGAGACATCATGTCCAAGGCGCTCGCGAGCGCGCCGCTCGATGCGGCCGACTACATCAGAAGTCACATTCGCACGGTGCCCGACTGGCCGCAGCCGGGCGTGCAGTTCCGCGACATCACGCCGCTGCTGCGCGAGCCGAAGTCGCTGCGTGTGCTGATCGACCTGTTCGTGCAGCGCTATATCGACGCGAAGCTCGACTACATTGCCGGGCTCGATGCGCGCGGCTTCCTCATCGGGCCGATCGTCGCGCATGAGTTGAGCGTTGGCTTCATCCCGATTCGCAAGGCGGGCAAGCTGCCGTACAAGCGGATCTCGCAATCGTATGAGCTGGAATACGGTACCGCGACCGTCGAGATTCACGACGATGCGTGCGAGCCGGGCGACCGCGTCGTGATCATCGACGATCTGATCGCGACCGGCGGCACGATGATGGCCGGCAAACTGCTGCTCGAGCGGCTCGGCGCGGTCGTCGTGGAAGGCGCGGCGATCGTCGATCTGCCGGAGCTGGGCGGCTCGAAGCTGCTGGGCGAGGGCGGTCTTGCGCTCTATACCGTGACGAGTTTCGACGGTCATTGAACCGGGGAGGTAGTCACGGCGCGTGCCGTGACGCGCGGTAGCGTTTCCCGCCGTACCAGCGGCTAAAGTCGCATGAGCCGCACGAGCCCCGTTGGGCGGGCAAAACCAACCGGGCTCAACGATATGGCTCACCCATCATGGTTCACCAGTCGCCCAACCAGAAGGCCACCACGATGCCCAACTTCCTGCTGTTTCTTGCCACCTCGATCGCGATCACCGTGGCGCCCGGCCCGGACAATCTGCAGGTGCTCGCGCGCGGCATCTCGCAGGGCCGCGCGGCCGGCCTGGTCGCCGCGCTCGGCTTTGCCGCCGGCATCACGTTTCATACGACACTCGCGGCGCTCGGCGTCGCCGCGCTGCTGCGCTCGTCGCCGCTCGCGTTCGAAGCGATCAAGCTCGCCGGCGCCGCGTATCTGGTGTGGATCGGCATCAAGGCGCTGCGCAGCCATGGCCTCGCGACCGCGCACGAGCGTGCGCCGCAGCCGCTTTCGACGGTGTTTCGCCAGAGCGTGCTCGGCAATCTGATGAATCCGAAGGTCACGCTGTTCTTCGTCGTGTTTCTGCCGCAGTTCGTGCAGCCGGACGGCGCGCAGAGCGTCACTGTGCAGATGCTGGAGCTCGGCGCGCTGTTCATGCTGCAGACCGTCGTGGTGTTTTCGCTATTCGGCGTGTGCGCGGGGATCATCGGCGGCTGGCTCAGACGGCGGCCGCGCGTGGGCCTGTGGCTCGATCGCGTGGCCGGCGCGACCTTCATCGCGATCGGGATTCGCGTCGCCTTGCGCGACTGAGGCTCGTCACGCCATCCGCCCGCTTCTGCTTTGCCCCGGTTCGCCACCACGGCGGACAGTTTGGAGTTTTCCGATGACTTTGCCCTGCATCACCGCCGCGCGCCGCTTCGACGCGAACGCGCATCGGCCGTTTCTGATCGGCGCCGAACAGGTCGGGTGGATTCGCGAGCGCGACGTGCCGCTGCTCGCGCGCTGGCCCGACGTGTTCGAGATGGCGAACGACGGCGTGACGCTCTGCGCCACGTTCGATACCGTCGATCTGCGCAGCGCGGCGCTCGCTTCCGTGATCGGCGCGCTCGCAGCCGATGGCCGTATCCCCGGCTGGCGCAACGAGACGTACGCGATCCGCAATGCGTTCGACGCGCCGCCGCTCGCGTATATCGAGCGCGCGGCGTCGCGCTTCTTCGGCACGATGACCTACGCGGTGCATCTGAACGGCGTCGTAGAATATGCGGATGGCGGGGCGCCCTTTGGCGGGGCGCGCTTTGGCGGAGCGCCGCGTGGCGCACCGCAATTGTGGATCGCGCGCCGCAGCGACACCAAGGCGACCGACCCCGGCATGCTCGACAACGTCGTCGCAGGCGGGATCGGCTGGGGCTTCGGCATCGCCGAGACGATCGTCAAGGAATGCTGGGAAGAAGCGGGCATTCCGGCGCAGATCGCGGCGAGCGCGGTCGCGGGCCGCACCGCGCACGTGCTGCAATCGCTGCCGGAAGGCACGCAGGCCGAGCAGATTTTCATCTACGACCTCGCGCTGCCCGCCGACTTCGCGCCGCGCAACCAGGACGGCGAAGTGGGCGAACACCGGCTCGCGCGCATCGACGAAGTCGCGCGCTGGATCGAGGAAGGCGCGCTGACCGTCGATGCCAGCCTCGCGACGCTCGATTGCCTGCTGCGCCGCCGCTGGATCGACGAGGACGCGTGCGAGGGCATCGACGCGCTGTTCGCGCCGCCGGCGCTGGCCTAGCTCAGGCTCATCAGTCGAGCTCAACCCGTGCAGCCAGTACCCACTGAAACAAACCACGCATTGAAGAAGGGAGTCACCGAGGTCATGTCGACCGATCACAGCTTTATCCTCAAACTGTCGTGCGCCGACCGGCCCGGCATCGTTCACGCCGTGTCGGGCTTTCTGTTCGAGCGGGGCAGCAATATTCTCGACTCCGCGCAGTTCGGCGACAGCCGCACCGGCGAGTTCTTCATGCGCGTGCATTTTCAGCAGGTGGGCGGCGATCCGGGGCTTGACGCGCTGCGCGCGTCGTTCGTGACACTCGCCGAGCAGTTCGGCATGAGCTGGGAATTGCACGACGCGAACGTGAAGCCGCGCGTCGTGATCATGGTGTCGAAGATCGGCCACTGCCTGAACGATCTGCTGTTCCGCTACCGCACCGGTCAGTTGAACATCGAAATCCCGGCGATCATCTCGAACCACAAGGAGTTCTACCAGCTCGCCGCGAGCTACGACATCCCGTTCCATCATTTCCCGCTGCTCGGCGGCACGCCCCAAGCGAAAACCGCGCAGGAAGCGCGCGTGCTCGAAGTGATCAACGAGCATCAGGCCGACCTCGTGGTGCTCGCGCGCTACATGCAGATCCTGTCGCCGAACCTGTGCGAGGCGCTCGCCGGCCGCGCGATCAACATCCACCACTCGTTCCTGCCGAGCTTCAAGGGCGCGAAGCCGTACTACCAGGCGTTCGACCGCGGCGTGAAGCTGATCGGCGCAACCGCCCACTATGTGACGACCGATCTCGACGAAGGTCCGATCATCGAGCAGGAAGTCGAGCGCGTGGACCACAGCATGACGCCGGAACAACTGACGGCGATCGGCCGCGACGTCGAGTGTGTGACGCTCGCGCGCGCGGTGAAGTGGCACGTGGAGCATCGCGTCGTGCTGAACGGCAGCAAGACGGTGGTGTTCCGCTAGGAGCCGCGCCAGTAACACTGCGCCGGTCGAGGTTGGCGCGGCCCTTTACCTGCTCGTGTTACGAACGCGCTGCCGCGCCGCCCGTGCTTCTCGCGAGATTCGCGTTTTGCGCGGAACGATGGCGCGCGTTCAGCTTCTTCAGCCAGATCAGCAGGCCCGTGACGCTCAGCACGGCCACCGCCATCCCCATCGCGCTGATCAGGATCCGCCCCCCGAGACCGAGGATGCGCCCCGAGTGCAGCGGAAACTGCACCTGCAGGAAGATGTCGCCGGCCGTGCCTCGGCCGGGAATCCGCGCGGCGAGCCGCTTGCCGGTGGCGGCGTCCCAATACATCCACGGGTTGCCGAGGCCGGTGTCGCCGTGGTCGTTGCCGGACGTGTAGAAGCCGACGCCATACGCGTGCATGAATTCGGCGTAGTAGAGCCCGCCCGGCGGCGCGGCGACATGCATTTCCTCGCCGGCCTGCCCGGCGAGTTCGACGATGCGCTCGCGGCTCACCACCTGATCGCCGGGTTGCGGCGCCCGCAGGATTTCGGGGTTGCTGAACGGATCGGGTGTCAGCGTCGACAGTCGTGACACGATCGGCCGCACCACCCGGGACGACAGATTCATCGAAATCGACGTCAGCGCGACGATCGCCAGCAGGCCCCAGATCCATACGCCGCCGGAGCGGTGCAGATCGAACGTCAACGCATAGCCGCCGCGTTTCAGGCGGAACGTGAACGACTTGCGCCAGGCCTTCAGGCTCGGAAACGACAGGCACAGCGCAATCACGCAGTCAAAGAGCCACACGATGCCGACGATCCCCATCAGCCAGGTGCCAAGGTCGACACCGCCGGTAAACGGCAACTGCAGCGTGTAGTGCAGCTTGTAGATGAACGGAATCAGGTTGAGTCGCGCGAGCGACACGGCGCCCCACTCGCGGCGTCCCTGGATCTCGCCGGTGACGGGATCGACGGCGATCTGATTGAAATCGAGCGGATAGGGCTGCTTCGTCGCCGGATCGGTGCGCGGCAGCACCATCATCTGCAGCGTCTGGCCCGGTTCGACCGCGAGCGGCAGATAGGTCACCCGAAGACGCGGATCGGCGGCTTCGACGCGATTCGCCAGTTCGAGGCCGGACAGCGTCGGCCCGGCCGTGCGAGCCTGGTAAAACGACGGGTTCAGCGCGGCATCGAGTTCGTGGTCCCACGCGATGATCGCGCCCGTAAGGCCCGCGACGAACAGAAACAGTGCGGTCGCGACGCCGAACCAGCGGTGCAGGCGGACAAGCTGGCGTCTCATGCGCGAGCCGGCAATGCACAACAGGGACCCAGGCGGAGACGCGGGTGGGAGATCAGGTGAAACGTCACGATGCGGACTGGGTGTAAATAGGAATTGTTCGCATCTTAGGGGTCGACGCGGTCGGCTGCAAGTTTTCTGTCAGCAAGAGGCGACGATGCAGGGTCGCGGGAAGCAAAAAAAAGCGGCACCGAAGTGCCGCTTGCGCTTTTGTCGGCTGCGTGGACTGCCGCGTGTGCTGCAGAGCGCTAGTGAGTGCCGACTTTTGCTACTCGACCCAGCCCAACTCACACCAACCGCAAATAAATGAGCTCCCGCTTGATGTACGCATAAAAAATCGGCGCCGCGACGACCCCGGCGATACCGAACGCCGCTTCCATCACCAGCATCGCGATCAGCAGCTCCCACGCGCGCGCCTCGATCTGCCCGCCGACGATCCGCGCGTTCAGGAAGTACTCGAGCTTGTGAATCAGGATCAGGAACACAAGTGACATGATGGCCGCCGGAAAACTCACCGACAGCGCGACCGCGACGATGATCGTGTTCGAGATCAGATTGCCGATCACCGGCAGCAGACCCACGATGAACGTGACGAGCACGAGCGTCTTCGACAGCGGCAGCCGGTCGTGGAAAACCGGCAGGATCACGAGCAGGAAGATCGCGGTGAATACCGTGTTCAGCGCGGAGATCTTCACCTGCGCGAATACGATGCGGCGAAACGCGTCGGCAAAACGCGTGACGCGCGTGACGAACGCGGTGGACAGCGGCAGCCGCTGGATATGCTTCTGCGCGCCGACCGCGATGATCGCGCCGATGATCATGCCGAGCAGCACGTGCGTGAACGCGCGCGCCACGGTCGTGCCGCTTTGCTGCAGCATGTTCGCGTGCGTGTGCATCAGTTCGGCGGCCTTCGCCTTCATCTGCTCGGTGTCGACCGGCAGATAGTTCGCGACGAATTGGGGAATCCTGCCGCGCGCCTGGTCGATCAGTTGCATGGCCTGATCGAGCAGAGCCTGCACGCTCGGCACGTCGTTCTCGAAATGCGAGATGATGCCGAGCGTGAGTCCCGTCAGCGCGCCGACGATCAGCGTCGACAGAATCACCACCGCGAGCCAGCGCGCCCGCTTGCTCGACATGTGACGCTCGATGCGCGGCGCGATCGTATGCACGAGCTGAAACACCAGCAGCCCGGCGAGCAGCGCGCCGAGCAGGTTCAGTTCGATCACCGCCCACATGCCGAACAGCATCACCACGTAGCTGCCGATCTCGACCGCCGACAGCTTCGGCAGACTCATGTCGCTGGTCAGCCTGACCGGGCGCGGGCGCAGGTCCTGCACCCGATCTTCTTCGCGCGCCTGATTACGCTTGGTCATGGCTTATCCCGTCTCCAACCTCGGTAGTGCAGCGTTACTTTGTGGTGGCGGCGCGCTTGAGCAGCGGCGCCAGATATTTGCCGGTAAAACTGGCCT
The DNA here is from genome assembly GCF_014201025.1 of Paraburkholderia sp. MM5384-R2. Classification (NCBI taxonomy): domain Bacteria; kingdom Pseudomonadati; phylum Pseudomonadota; class Betaproteobacteria; order Burkholderiales; family Burkholderiaceae; genus Paraburkholderia; species Paraburkholderia sp. MM5384-R2. The sequence goes on along the minus strand of NZ_JACHDI010000024.1, from coordinate 35,439 downwards.
TCGACTTCGCGACCTGCTCGGGCGCGCCCTGGGCGATGATCTGCCCGCCGCCGGCGCCGCCTTCGGGGCCGAGATCGATGACCCAGTCCGCAGTTTTGATTACATCGAGATTATGTTCGATGATCACGACGGTATTACCCTGGTCACGCAACCGGTGTATGACTTCCAGCAACTGCGCGATATCGTGAAAGTGCAGGCCGGTAGTCGGTTCGTCAAGGATGTATAGCGTGCGACCGGTATCACGCTTGCTCAGTTCCAGCGACAGTTTCACACGCTGCGCCTCGCCGCCCGACAGCGTGGTGGCCGACTGACCCAGGCGAATATAGCCTAGACCCACGTCCAGCAGGGTTTTCAGCTTGCGCGCGACGACCGGCACGGCCTTGAAGAACTCGTACGCGTGTTCGACCGTCATGTCGAGCACTTCGCTGATGTTGCTGCCTTTGTACTGGATATCGAGCGTTTCGCGGTTGTAGCGCTTGCCGTGGCAGACGTCGCACGGCACGTACACGTCGGGCAGGAAGTGCATTTCGACCTTCAGCACGCCGTCGCCCTGGCACGATTCACAGCGCCCGCCCTTCACGTTGAACGAGAAGCGCCCCGGATCGTAGCCGCGCTCCTTGGCGGCCGGCACGCCCGCGAACAGCTCGCGGATCGGCGTGAAAAGGCCCGTGTAGGTGGCCGGATTCGAGCGCGGCGTGCGGCCGATCGGCGACTGGTCGACGTTGATCACCTTGTCGAAGTGCTCGAGGCCCTCGATCGACTCGTACGGCGCCGGCTCCGTGGCCGAGCCGTACAGATGATGCGCGACCGCGTGATACAGCGTGTCGTTGATCAGCGTCGACTTGCCCGAGCCGGACACGCCGGTCACGCAGGTCAAAAGACCCACCGGCAGATCGAGCGTCACGTTGTGCAGATTGTTGCCGTACGCTTCGACGATGCGCAGGCGCCGCTCGTCGGGATCCTTGCGCTCGTCGGGGTATTCGATCGTGCGCGCGCCGGACATGTATTGGCCCGTCAGCGACGCCGCGTTCTTCTGCACCTCTTTCGGCGTGCCCTCGGCGATCACCATGCCGCCGTGCTCGCCGGCGCCCGGGCCCATGTCGACCACATAGTCGGCCATGCGGATCATGTCCTCGTCGTGCTCGACGACGATCACCGAGTTGCCGAGATCGCGCAGATGCTTGAGCGTCGAGATCAGCCGGTCGTTGTCGCGCTGATGCAGGCCGATCGACGGTTCGTCGAGCACGTACATCACGCCGGTCAGCCCCGAGCCGATCTGCGAAGCGAGGCGAATGCGCTGCGCTTCGCCGCCCGACAGCGTTTCGGCGCTGCGTTCGAGCGACAGGTAATCGAGCCCGACGTTGTTCAGGAACATCAGACGCGCGACGATTTCCTTGACGACCTTGTCGGCGATCTCGCGCTTCGAGCCTTCGAGACGCAGGGTCTGAAAGTAGCCGAGCGCGTCGCGCAACGGCCAGCCGCTGATTTCGAAGATGCCGCGCGCGTCGCTGTCCGCGCCGATGCGCACGAAGCGCGCCTCGCGACGCAGCCGCGTGCCCGCGCACGCCGGGCATGGCTGGTTATTCTGGTATTTGGCGAGCTCTTCGCGCACCGCGGACGAATCGGTTTCGCGGTAGCGCCGCTCCAGATTCGGGATGATCCCTTCGAACACGTGCTCGCGCACCGACGTGCGGCCGCGCTCGTTGATGTACGAGAACGGAATTTCCTGCTTGCCCGAACCGTACAGCAGGATCTTGCGGACTTTTTCCGGCAGGTCCTCGAGCGCGGTGTCGATGTCGAAGTCGTAGAACGCCGCGAGGCTCTGCAGCATCTGGAAGTAGAACTGGTTGCGCCGGTCCCAGCCCTTCACCGCGCCCGCCGCGAGCGACAGCGACGGATGCGCGACCACCCGCTTCGGATCGAAGAACGTAATCTGGCCGAGGCCGTCGCATTCGGGGCACGCGCCCATCGGGTTGTTGAACGAGAACAGGCGCGGCTCGAGTTCCTGGAGCGAATAGGAGCAGATCGGGCAGGCGAACTTCGAGCTGAACAGGTGCTCCTTGTCCGTATCCATTTCGAGCGCGATCGCGCGGCCGTCGGCGAGACGCAGCGCCGTTTCGAACGATTCGGCAAGGCGCTGCTTCACGTCGGGGCGCACGCGCAGACGATCGATCACGACGTCGATCGTGTGCTTGTCGTTTTTCTTCAGCTTCGGCAGAGAGTCGACTTCATAGATTTTCGCGGTGCCTTCGTTGGCGGTGCCGCCGCCCGAGCGCACGCGAAAGCGCACGAAGCCTTGCGCCTGCATGTCCTCGAACAGATCCGTGTGCTCGCCCTTGCGATCGCTGACGACGGGCGCGAGGATCATCACGCGCGTTTCCTCGGGCAGCGCGAGCGCCGCGTCGACCATCTGCGACACGCTTTGCGCTTCGAGCGGAATCTCGTGATCGGGGCAGTAGGGCGTGCCGACGCGCGCGAACAGCAGACGCAGATAATCGTGGATTTCGGTGACGGTGCCGACCGTCGAGCGCGGATTGTGCGAGGTCGCCTTCTGTTCGATCGAGATAGCCGGCGACAAGCCTTCGATCAGGTCGACGTCCGGCTTTTCCATCAGTTGCAGGAACTGCCGCGCATAGGCGGACAGACTTTCGACGTAGCGCCGCTGTCCTTCCGCATACAGCGTATCGAACGCCAGCGACGATTTGCCGGAGCCCGAAAGCCCCGTGATAACGACGAGCTTGTGACGCGGTAGGTCGAGATTGACGTTCTTCAGGTTGTGGGTGCGAGCCCCACGAATACGGATTTGTTCCACGGATTTATTCCATGAACTGCGGAAAGGGAAAGAGGCCAAACCTGCTACTATAACGACTTTTCCAGACCGCCGTTACGGTGTGCTGACAGCGGGAAAAAGGCATAGCTGGGGCCGTTTTCCGTGAGTACAAGATGCCGCGAGGGGCGAGCGGGGGCGATGGGGCACGGGCTTTGCGCGTCTCGTCGGCGCGGACCCGCCGATATGCCGGGGCTAGCCGCCTGCCTGTTCGTTCTGCTCCACTGTGCCGGCGGCCAAGGCTGTCCCCACGGGCTCGCCGCCCGGTTCATTCAAACAACGCTTCGATGTCCAATCCGTCCGCCATCTCCACACGCATGAGCGCGCCCGAATTGCGCGCGACCGTGTCGCTTGCCGCCATCTTCGCGCTGCGCATGCTGGGTCTCTTCATGATCATGCCGGTGTTCTCGATCTACGCGAAGACCATTCCCGGCGGCGAAAACGTGCTGCTCGTCGGCATCGCGCTCGGCGCGTACGGCGTCACGCAGTCGATGCTCTACATCTTCTATGGCTGGATCTCCGACAAGGTCGGCCGCAAGCCGGTGATCGCGACGGGCCTGCTGATCTTCGCGATCGGCAGCTTCGTCGCGGCGGCCGCGCACGACATGACGTGGATCATCGTCGGCCGGGTGATTCAGGGGATGGGGGCGGTGTCGTCGGCGGTGATCGCGTTCATCGCCGATCTGACCTCGGAGGAACATCGCACGAAGGCGATGGCGATGGTCGGCGGCAGCATCGGCGTGTCGTTCGCGGTCGCGATCGTCGGCGCGCCGATCGTGTTCCACTGGCTCGGCATGAGCGGGCTCTTCACGCTGGTCGGCGTGTTCTCGATTCTCGCGATCGGCGTCGTGATATGGGTCGTGCCCGATGCGCCGAAGCCGGTGCATGTGCGCGCGCCGTTCGCCGAAGTGCTGCACAACGTCGAGTTGCTGCGTTTGAATTTCGGCGTGCTCGTGCTGCACGCCACGCAAACCGCGCTGTTCCTCGTCGTGCCGCGCATTCTCGAAGCGGGCGGGCTGCCGGTCGCTTCACACTGGAAGGTGTATCTGCCGGTGATGGGGCTGTCGTTCGTGATGATGGTGCCGGCGATCATCGCCGCCGAGAAGCGCGGCAAGATGAAGATCGTGCTGCTGTCGGCGATCGCTCTTATCCTGATCGGCCAGTTGTTATTGGGCGTTGCTCCGCATACGATTCTGAGTGTGGCGGCGATCCTGTTCGTGTACTTTCTCGGCTTCAATATTCTCGAGGCCTCGCAGCCTTCGCTGGTGTCGAAGCTCGCGCCCGGTACCCGCAAGGGAGCCGCGGCCGGCGTGTACAACACCACGCAGTCGATCGGTCTTGCGCTGGGCGGAATGGTCGGCGGCTGGCTGCTGAAGGTGAACGGCCAGAGCGCGGTATTCTTCGCCTGCTCCGGGCTGGTATTTTGCTGGCTTATAATCGCCGCAAAGATGAAACAGCCGCCGCGCAAGGCATAACACAGCGTACTCGGGGCACCTCCCGAATCATCCAGAACTCACCCGGCGGCGGGCATAGGCGCTCTTCTGGTCTCGGGCCTGCCGGCCATGAGACGCGAACCGCGTAGTGCCGCGCCGCCTGCAACAGGAATCAACAGGAGAAATTCATGGCATCCGTGAACAAGGTCATTCTGGTCGGCAACCTCGGCGCCGATCCGGAAGTCCGCTATCTTCCGAGCGGCGACGCAGTGGCGAACATCCGCCTTGCGACGACGGACCGCTACAAGGACAAGGCGTCGGGAGAGATGAAGGAAGCCACCGAGTGGCACCGCGTCGCGTTCTTCGGCCGCCTCGCGGAAATCGTGGCGGAATATCTGAAGAAGGGCTCGTCGGTGTACCTCGAAGGGCGCATCCGCACGCGCAAGTGGCAGGCGCAGGACGGCACCGATCGCTATTCGACCGAGATCGTCGCGGAGCAGATGCAGATGCTCGGCGGCCGCGGCGGCGCGTCGATGGGTGGGGGCGATGAAGGCGGTTATAGCCGTGGCGAGCCGTCGGAGCGCAGCGGCGGCGGTGGTGGTCGCGCGATGTCGTCGGGCGGCGGTTCGCGTGGCGGTAGCGGCGGTGGCGGTGCGAGCCGTCCGAGCGCGCCGGCTGGCGGCGGCTTCGACGAGATGGACGACGATATTCCGTTCTGATCGTTGCGGCTCGATGCCGAGCCGACCAGCGTCCCGCTGATCGACACAAAAACAGAGGCCCGCTTTCTGCCAGGAAAGCGGGCCTTTCTGCCTTCTGTTTGCCGGCATTTTTTACGTCACGCGCGCGGACGGGGCATTCCGTCAGAAACTCACCGACTCAAATGCTCCAACGTATCCCGCAACGGCAGACTCGAAATCACGATCGGCCCGGTGAACGGCGTGTCGAGATCGACGATCACATAAACCGCCGAAGCAATCGACACCGCTCCCAGCGATATCGTCACCAGCGCCAACGCATTGCGCGGCGCGATCAACCCGAAGCTCAGAAAGATCACGCCTAGCCAGAACGTCAGCGTCTTGAAGAACGGCTGCGAAATCGAGCTGTGCGCTTCCTCGATGATTTTCCAGCGCGCATCGATGACGCGCCGGTACTGCGTCAACGCGTCATCGAGTGCACGTTGCTGCAACGCATCCTGCGTGCGCAGCTGTCGCAATTGCCGCCCCACCGTGGTCAGCATGTCGCCCAGATGCACGTTTTCCAGTTGCTGCGGATTGCCCGGCGGCCCGAGATCGCGCGGATAGTCGCCGCTCGGCGCGGGCTCGCGCGGCCATGTCGAAGCGATCGCCGCCGCCGTGTACTGGCGCAACAGGCGCCGCGATTCGTCGGCCGCGCTGCCGAGCTCGCGCAGCGTCGAGTCGAATTCGATCAGTTCGGCCGCATAGCTGCGCATATCGTTCGACGCGGTGTCGAAGCTCGCTTTCGCCGATGCCGTCATCAAACCCAGCACCAGCGCGGCGAACGTGACCAGCATGCCGATCACGAGCTGCACGAGCTGTACGGTCTCGTGTGCCTTGTGCTCTTCCGGCAGCAGCGGCCGCACCCCGACGCCGAGGCCGGTGGCGATCAGCAGCAGCGCGAACACGAGTACGGCCGAACCGATTTCCGACATGGGCGCGCTCCGGGCAGGAAGGGGCTTCGACAGAAGGGCTTCAGCAAACGGGCTTCGAGACTCTATTGATGTAACGCAAGCCGGGCGAGCGATCAACCATAAAGTTTTCGGCCGATACGCCGTTGTCCCGAATGTGCTGTTTGCTTAATTTTGAGACAAGTTGCGGACCGGGCCGAACGGCGTGGGCGCAGCCTGCGTGGCCATGCAGCTATCGTCAACGATACGGAATCATCGGCCGGGCAGCCCAAGGAGACCAGTCCGATGTTGAAAAAGCTGTCGATTCGCACCAGCCTTACCCTGATGATCGTGTTCTTCGGCATCGTGCTGCTGCTCGGCGCGGCCGCGGGATTGTTGTCGCTGCGCTCGTCGAACGCGTCGCTGCAACAGATGTACACGATCGACACGCCCGCCGTCGCCGACCTCGAAGGCAGCTCCGGCCAACTGCTGCGCCTGCGGCTCGCGCTCGCGACGTACGCGTCGCTCGTCGCGCTGAACGATCAGGACGGCGCGAGCGCCGTGCTCAAGCGCTTCGATCAGTACCGCAAAGCCTCTGACGAGCGGCTTGCCCACTATTTGAGCCATGCGGGCACGGATGCCGATGAGCAGCGTCTGATCGCCGACATGCAGCAGAAGCGCGACGCGTTCCTGCACGACGGCGTCGACCCGACGCTCGCCGCGCTGAAGTCGAGCGACACCAACGCCTTCCAGCAATTGCAGGCGCATAAACTGCCGTCGCTGTACAGCGCGTACGAGAAGGCCATGCTCGCGCTCGAGCAGTTGCAGCTCGATCACGGCGCACAGCGCTACAAGGATGCGCAGGACCTGTTCTACGCGATCAGCACGGCGGTGGCGATCGGCATTGCGCTGTCGCTGGTCGGCGGCTTGCTCGCCCGCTTCGTGCTCGTGCGCGCGATCGTCACGCCGGTCGATGCGACGATCGCGCAGTTCCAGCGGATCGCCAACGGCGACCTGAGCGGCCGCATCGAGGTGCACAGCGACAACGAGATGGGCCGTCTCGCGGCCGCGCTGCGCAAGATGCAGGAGTCGCTGATCGCGACGGTCAACGCGGTTCGTCAAGGTACCGATTCGATCGATACCGGCGTCAGCGAGATCGCGGCCGGCAACGCCGATCTGTCGCAACGCACCGAGGAGCAGGCGGCGGCGCTCGAGGAAACGGCCGCGAGCATCGAAGAGCTGACCACGACGGTCAAGCAGACGGCCGACAACGCGAAAGAGGCGAGCTCGCTCGCGCAGGGCGCCTCGACGCTGGCCGCGCAGGGCGGTGAGCTGACCGAGCAGGTGGTCGGCACGATGCACGGCATCGTCGACGATTCGCGGCGGATTGCCGATATCGTTGGCGTAATCGAGGGCATCGCGTTCCAGACCAACATCCTCGCGCTGAACGCCGCGGTCGAGGCGGCGCGAGCGGGCGAGCAGGGACGCGGCTTCGCGGTCGTCGCGAGCGAAGTGCGCTCGCTCGCGCAGCGCAGCGCGGCGGCGGCCAAGGAGATCAAGGGCTTGATCGACGCGTCGACCACCCGCGTGGAGCAGGGCTCGCAGCTCGTCGAGCGCTCGGGCACGACGATGAACGACATCGTCGGCGCAATCGCGCGCGTCAGTTCCATCATGAACGAGATCGCGGCGGCGGCGCTCGAACAGAGCACCGGCATCGATCAGGTCAATCGCGCGGTCGGTCAGATGGACGAGGTCACGCAGCAGAACGCGGCGCTCGTCGAGCAGGCGGCCGCGGCGGCGAGTTCGCTGGAAGATCAGGCGCGGCGCCTGTCGACGGCGGTGGCGGTGTTCCGGACCGGCAGCGAATCGCGCAGCCGTGCTCCGGCGCCCGGCGCGAAGCTGGCCGGTGTTGCCGGCGAGCGGAGACTGGACAGCGAGTTTGTCGCGGCGTAACGCGAGCCGTTGTGCTGCGTCAACCCGCGACCTCTCACCGTCCCACTACTGCATGGCCGCGTAATACCTCGCCACCGCATCGATTTCCGCGGGCGTCATCTGCCGCGCGACATTGCGCATCTGCTCGTTGATGTCGTTGCGCCGCACGCCCGAAGCGAACGCCTGCAACTGCGCGGCCAGATAGGCCGCCGACTGTCCGCCGAGCCACGGCGCCGCGCCCTTGCGATCGAGTTGGCCATGACACGCGGCGCACGGTGCGATATTGCGTTGCGGGTCGCCCTGCATCACGAGCCTGGTTGCGGTCGCATCGGGTCCTTCGCCGGCGCGGGTCTTCTCGGCCGCCGCGGGGAGCGGGAGCGACGCGTAGTACACCGCCAGATCGTGCAGATCCTGGTCGCTGCGTCCCGCGATGATTGCCTGCATGACCGCGCTTTGCCGCTGGCCGCTCTGGAAGTCGCGCAATTCCTTGTAGGTCACGTCGGCGAACTGTCCGGCGAGCGCCGGCGCGGTGACCTGCACGGTGCCGAGTACGCCGTGGCACATCGAGCAGTGCTGCGTCGCGATCGTCGCGCCGCGGCCGATCGCGTCGGCCATCGCGTGATTCGTGCCCGAAGGCGGCAAGACGACGACGTCGCTCGGCACGTGGCTGGTCTCGTTGCCGCTGTACCAGCTCGACGGCACGCCGGCGGCGCCGCAAATCCTCGCCCACAGGCTGAGGTTGCCGAACGCGCTGCTCGCCGACGGCAGCCATACGAAGCCGATCAGGATCGCGACGATCGCAACCGCGAGCGTGCTGCCGACGCTCCACACGAACCACGGGTTGCGCAGGGTGAACAGGCGTTCTTCGTTCATCGCGGCGCTCCGATGACGACTGCCGGCACGGAGGTCTGCGGCAGTCTGAGCAACTGGACGATCGGCACGCTGTAGTTGACGACCGTGAGCCCGATCATCAGCGCGACCCACAGGCCGAAGCTATTGAGCGCGACGGGCACGCGCTCGACAGGGTGCGCGGCGCTCGCGAAGCGGAACGTCTGCGGCTCCACCACGGGGCCGAATTGCGACTTCGCGAGGATATAGACGAACAGCAGGCCGGACACCGTCAGGATCAGCCCGCCCACCGCGGACATGACGACCCACACACCCTGACCCTGCACGCCCGCCATCGCGTAGTCGTAATAGGCCATGCGGCGCGGTGCGCCGAGCAGGCCGACGTAATGCCACGGAATCGTGACCACCATCATGCCGATGAACCACAGCCACAATTGCGTGCGCACCAGTTTCGCCGACACGATCGCGCGGCCGGTCAGCTGCGGCCACAGTTCGTACGCGATCGCGAAGTACATGATGACGATCGCGCCGCCGAAAATCAGGTGGAAGTGGCCGGTCACCCACTGCGTGTTGTGCACGGTCGAGTTCAGCTGATAGCTCATGTTGATGAGGCCGCCCGCGCCGCCGAAGCCGAGCATCACGAACGAGAACGCGACGACCAGCATCATCGGATTGCGCCACGGCAGCGCGGTGAGCCAGCCGAGCGCGCCCTTGCCGCCGTGCAGCCGGCCGGCGATTTCCACCGACGCGCAAATCGTAAACACGGTCAGCAGCGTCGGCACCGACACCATGCCGGTAAATACCGCGTGCACGAACTTGAAGCCGGCGCCGACCTGCGGATCGACGAACAGGTGATGGATGCCGATCGGCATCGCGAACACGAGAAACAGGATGAACGATACGCGCGCCATCGAATCGCTGTAGAGCCGTCCGCCGATCGCGCGCGGCACCAGGGTGTAGTACGCGATGTACGCCGGAATCAGCCAGAAGTAGACGATCGCGTGCAGCGTCCATGAGAACAGCACGCGCGCGAGGCCGGCGTCGATCGTATGGGCGAAACCGAGCGCGACGGGCAGGATCTGGAACAGGATTTCGAGCGCCGCGCCGACCGCGGTCCACGCCCACAGGTAGGCGCCCGCGACGTTCGCGAACATCGCGAGCGGCACCGGCTTGCCGGGGTTCGCGCGCTTCCAGATGCGCAGGTTCACGTGCATCAGCGCGACCCAGATCCACGAGCCGACCACCACGAGCACGATGCCGAGGTAGTAAAACGGACTGCCGATCATCGGCGGATAGAACGTGTAGAGCACCGACGCCTTGCCGAGCGCGACCGGCACCATCGCCATCACGGCGCCGACCAGCAGCGTGACGAGCGCGGCCCACGCCCATTTGAGACCGACGAGGCGCTGCGCGAGCGCGAGCTCGACGATCGCGTAGCCGAACCCCATCGAGACGAGCGTCGGCATCACGTAGGCCATCACGGTGCCGTGCGCGGTCACCGAACGATAGTACAGCTCAGGATCGCCGATCCACGGCAACAGGGGACTGCGCACCAGCATCTGCCACGCGCCGAGGCACAACGCGATCGCGAACATGATGAAGGCGAGCCAGAAATGCGCGAGTACGAGTCGCTTAGCGTGGAACACAGCTCAGTCTCCGTGATTGTCGGGCCTGTTCGAAGAAAGCGGCTTTGTCGATCACCTTCACGTGCGCCCACATGGTCTGATGGCCGAAGCCGCAGAATTCGTGGCACGGCATCGCGTGATCGGCGGGATGGTCGAACTGCGTGTTCAGCGTCGCGACGTAGCCGGGCACGACCATCGTGTTGATGTTGGTGTCGGTGACGAGCAGCCCGTGCACGACGTCGGCGCTGGTGGTACGGATCGTGATCGGCGTATCGGCGGGCACGAGCAGACACTGCGGCGTGAACGAATACTGCTGCGCGACGAAGCGCACGATCACCGAGCCGTCCGGCTGCACCGCGCTGCCGAGATTGTCCTCGACGAATTCGCCGGACAACTGCAGGCGCGACGCATCGATCGTCTCGACGCGCGACGGCGGCATCATCGCCCAATGCACGCCGGAGAACACGATCACGGCGAGCATCAGCACGATCAGCGCGACCGCGAAGATGGCCCAGCGCCGCTCGGCGCGCAATGCGACCGCGTGGCCGCTACCGGGTTGATGAGAAGAGTCGGTCGACATGGTCAGTGGATGATGCCGCGCGGCAGAAACGCGAAAAAGTAGAAGGCAAACCAGATCGCCATCACGATGACCGTGGCGATGCCGGCCAGCGCGATCGCGCCGCGCGGACCGGCCGCGACGACGCGATCGACTTCGTCGTCGGTCGGCGGGGCGGCGCTGGGCGGGTCGTTCGCTTTCATGTCGATGGTTCTCCTATGCGGCGCTTCGGTACGGCCCTTCGGTGCGGCGCCTCAGTGCAGCGGCGCCTTGCGCAACTCGTTGACCTCGTGGGCCGTGACCGGCAGGCCGTGATTGCCCCACGCCGTGCGGATGAAGGTGACGACGGCGGCCGCCTCGGTGTCGTTCAGCTCCTGGCCGAACGGCGGCATGCCGAACGGCTGCGGATTCTGTTTGGTGCCGGGCGGGAAGCCGCCGTTCAGCACGATGCGGATCGGATTGACGTTCGAGTCCATTTCGATCGACTGGTTGCCCGCGAGCGGCGGGTAATGCGGCACCTGCCCTTCGCCATTGTCGCCGTGGCAGATCGCGCATTTCTCAGCGTAAATCCGCTTGCCGAGCGCGAACACCGTCGGGTCCGGCGTCGCGCTGGGCCCGGTCTTGCGGCCGCCCTGGTCGGGCAGCGACTTCAGATAGACGGCCATCGCGCGGATGTCTTCGTCGCTCAGGTGCTGCAGGCTGTGATAGGTGACCTCGGCCATCGGACCGTAGACGGCGCCGCGTGCGGAGATGCCCGTCTGCAGCAGATCGACGATGTCCTTGATGCTCCAGTCGCCGAGGCCGCCGTCCTTGTCGGAGGTCAGCGACGGCGCGTACCAGTTCTGCACCGGAATCAGTCCGCCCGCGAACTGCTCGCGCGGCGACGAGCCGCCGAGCATATTGATGCGCGTGTGGCACATCGTGCAGTGCCCGAGCCCTTCGACCAGATACGCGCCGCGATTCCATTCGACCGATTTGGTCGGGTCGGGCTGGAACTCACCCTCGTGGAAATACAGCGTGCGCCAGCCGTACAGCAGATCGCGCTGATTGAACGGGAAGCGCAGCGTGTGCGGGCGATTCGGCTGACGCACCGGCTCGACCGTCTTCAGGAACGCGAAGATCGCATTCGAGTCGTCGCGCGTGACCTTCGTGTACTGGGCGATCGGCATCGCCGGATAGATCGGCGCGCCATCCGGCTTGCGGCCGGTGCGCATCATCTTGAAGAACGCTTCCTCGCTCCACGTGCCGATGCCGTACTGCGGGTCTGGCGTGATGTTCGGCGAGTACAGCGTGCCGAACGGCGTTTCCATCGCGAGGCCGCCGGCGAACAGCCGGCCGCGCGGCGCGGTGTGACACGCGATGCAGTCGCCGGCGCGGGCAAGGTATTCGCCACGTCTGACGATCTCTGGGCGGGTGTCGGGGCTGGCTCCAGCGGTGGCTGCCGTGGCGGTCGCTTCCGCCCCTTGAGGTGCGGCGGTGGTCGCGGCATGCGCCGTCGTCGCGAGCGGTGCGTAGACCAGCAACGCGAGCGCCAGGCTGCCGATCGCAAGGACGCTAGCCATGCTTGCCGGGCGCAGCCAACCGGGCGGGCGAAGTGTCGGCTTCATTGCGGTTGGCTCCCGCAAGCGAGGGGCAGTCGCTCGGCGGATGCCGGTGCGGGCCGGGGATCAGCGGGACGCGGCTGGCGCGCGAGCCAGTTCGATACCGCGGTGATGTCGTTGTCGTTCAGCTTGAGCGCGATCGTGTGCATGCAGTCCGGCGCGAGCGCGTGGCGGGTGCCTGAGCGCCAGGTGCCCATCTGTCCGGCGATATAGCTCGCGTGCAAGCCGAGCAGACCCGGAATGCCCGGCTGCGTGCCGGTCATGCGCGCGCCATGACAGGCGATGCACGCCGGTATGCCGCGCGCCGGGTCGCCATGCATCACGAGCTTTTCGCCGGCGGCGAGCAGCTTCGGCGGCAGGGCAGCGTGGTCGGATTCGGGATAGGGCGGCTGCAAGGCCGCGAAATACTCGCTGATCTGACGCAGGTAGTCGTCGGGCAGGAACGCGAGCAGATAGCCCATCGGCGGATAGGTGCGGCCGCCGTCGCGAAATGCGATCAGCTGGTTGAACAGGTACTCGGCCGGTTTGCCGGCGATGCGCGGGAAGTAGTCGTTTTTGCGGCCTTGGCCCTGCTCGCCGTGACACGACGTGCAGGCGCGTATGCGCTGGTCCATCGACGGGGGCATCGCGCCGGCCGCGTCGGCGGCCGCGAACGCCGCGCCGCTCCATAGCGCGTGAAGCGCGCACAGCACGAACAGGACCGCAGAGCCGATAGTTTTGTGATACACACCGGGCCTCGTTGTAGCTGCTTTTAATTGAGTTGCTATTAACCGCTATTCGGAACGGGCTTGTTCGGGACCGCGAAATACGGAAGCGCAATGATGATGCAATTGTCCGGCCAAAATCTTGATCTGCGACAATGATTCGCGCTGGATGCGCCTGGGACGGCGGCATTCTGGCTGCAAAGAGCGACGCGTGAGGCGCTAAAAACGCCCGGTAGCCAGCAGCAGCGTGCAACAATTTATCGGACGCGTCAATTGAGAACACAAAGGAAAACAGGTGTTCCGATAATCGCGGACCAGCATGGATGCAGGCCCCAGCGCGCCGGACTTTGTGGCGCCGCGGCTTATCGATCGCAATGCATCAGGTAAATGTGATTAGCTGATATCGATCGATAAATTTTGCTGCGAATTTCATTTGTGAGTCATGCGAAGAGCCGCACGAGCGCATCACGTGCATTGCTGACTAACTCGCTTTCGCCCGGACGCCGCGGCAGCAGATGAAACTCGATGGCGGGCAGCGGTGGCAAGCCGAAGTTCGCGGCACACGCCACCACGCCGCCGCCGAGCGACGACTCGTTCAGACAGGAAATCCCGAGCCCCGCCTTCAAGGCGAGCTGCAGGCCCGCGACGCCCGACGCCGAATGCGACACCACATACGGTACCTTGTGTTGGTCGAGCAGCTTGACGACGAAGCGCTGCAACTGACACGTCGACGGCAGCAGCACCAGTTGATACGGCGCGATGGGGCGGGTGGCGGCATCGGCGCAACTGGCCCATAGCAGCCTTTCGCGCCGCACGACGATGCTCGCGGCACCGGCACCGGCACCGGCACCGCGTGCACGCAGCTGGACTGTGACGAGCCGCGCCGACAAACCGATGTCGAACGACGCGTGATCGTCCGCGCCGCTGTCGATCACCGCGCTCGGCAGCACCGTCACGTGCAGCTTCAGCCGCGGATGCTGTTCCGAAAACGTCTTGAGGATGCGCGCGATATCGTGCGGCCGGTAGTAATCGGTGATCGCGATGCGCAGCTCGCCGTCGAGCGAGCGTCCTTGCAGGTCGTCGAAGGCCGCTTCGCTCATCGCGATGATGCGGCGCGCATGCTCGAGCAGGCGCTCGCCCGCGGACGTCGGACTCACACCCTGCCGGCTGCGCACGAGGAGCGGCTGGCCGGCGCGCTCCTCGAGCTTCTTCAACTGCTCGCTTACCGACGACTGCGACAGGAACACGCGCTGCGCGCCTGCCGACACCCCGCCCGATTCGGCGACGGCGACAAAGGTCCGCAACTGCGCAAGGTCGAAACCACGCTGGCTCATGATTCGGTTTTTCCGATGGTGGCGATCTAAATTTCCGGCTTTGCCGATGGAATGCCAAGCCGTAGCATACCCTCGAATGAGACACGGAGGGTGTGATGGAAAACGGATCGATGACAGCGTCGGGCGGCACCGGCGAGCGCGGCGCGCGGCATCGCTGGAAGGTGCTGGGCGTTGGTTTTGCCGCGAATGCGAGCTTTTCGTCGGCATTTTCGGGGATTCCGACGACAGCGGTGTTCCTGCGCTCGGACTATCACCTGGGCAACCACGGGCTCGGCCTCGTGCTCGGCATGCTCGGCCTGGGCATTGCGGTCAGCGAGTTGCCGTGGGGGCTGCTGACCGACCGCTGGGGCGATCGCCGGGTGCTGCTGCTCGGCTTGCTGTCGACCGCGGTCGCGCTCGCCGGTCTCGCGCTGTTCGTGTCGCCGGGCGGCGCGCATGTGCCCGGCATCGTCCCGCTCGCGCTCGGGCTGCTGTTGGTCGGACTGCTGGGCGGCAGCGTCAACGGATCGAGCGGCCGGGCGGTGATGGCGTGGTTTCGCGAAGGCGAGCGCGGCCTCGCGATGAGCATCCGCCAAACCGCCGTGCCGGCGGGCGGTGGACTCGGCGCAGTGGTCCTGCCGGTGCTCGCCTCGCACTTTGGTTTTGCGAGCGCCTATGCGGTGCTGGCCTTGGCGTGCGCGATCACCGCATGGTTCGCGTGGCGCTGGCTGCACGAGCCCGCACACGCGGACGATACGCCGGCGCCCAAAGGGGCGCGCGCGGCTGCGACGGCCCGTGCTGCGGCGGCCAACGGTCGGAGGTTGGACTCCTCGAACGTCAGCGCACCGCCGCCGATGATCTCCCCATTGCGCGACATCGCGATCTGGCGCGTCGCGCTCGGCGCGGGCGCGCTGTGCATGCCGCAGATTGCCGTGATCACATTCGGCACGGTGTTCCTGCACGACTTCGGGCGTGCCGGCGTGTTCGCGATCAGCGCGACGATGGCCGCGGTGCAGACTGGCGCCGCGATCGCGCGGGTCTGGAGCGGCGCGTGGACCGACCGGCGCGGCAACCGCCGCGCGTATATGCGGGCATGCAGTCTGGTGACCGCCGTGCTGTTCGTGCTGCTCGCGCTCGCGACCGGGCTCATCGGGCTGCGTCGCGCCGGGGCGGTCGCGCCGTTCGCGCTGATGATCGTACTCGGCGGAGTTAGCGCGTCGGCGTGGCACGGCGTCGCGTTCACCGAACTCGCGACGCTCGCCGGTACTCGCCGCGCGGGCACCGCGCTCGCGATGGGCAACACCTGCGTGTTCCTCACGCTGTTCGTGACGCCGCTCGCGATTCCGGCGCTGCTGTCTGTCGGAGCATGGCCGCTGGTGTGGACGGTGGCGAGCGCTTGCGCGTTGCTCGCATTGCCGGTGTTTCCGCGCGCCGCGTCGACGCGTGCGATGCGCGCGACGCGTGCTTGCGATGCGGCGTGAGACATGGGGCGAACAGCGCGCTTTGCGTTGCCGAATTGATTTTGATTCGATTCGAATCACGGTGCGCATATTGCCTGGTCGAACTATAAATTATCCCGATTATTGATCTGGATTAGGAACGCTCCGATTGTCGTGAATTTGCGAGGGTGATCAGATGGCTTTTCCGGCACGTCGCTTGAGTGCCGCGACGCAGGTCGACGCCTGCCGCCTGCACAGCCGCTGCCGCGCGCATTTCGACCATTCTTATAACGAGCGAGACTAATCGTGACAAATCTTCGAATCATTCTGGCGGACGATCACCCGTTCGTCCTGCTTGGCCTGAAATCGACACTGGAGGCGCACGAAGGTCTGTCCGTCGTCGGTCAGGCGCAGATGCCCACTGCGTTGATCGCATTGCTGCAACACACACCGTGCGACGTGCTCGTCGTCGATCTTTCCATGCCGGAGCCCGCCGGCGAGATTGGCGACGGACTCGGCCTGATCCGGCGCATTCGTGGCGAGTGGCCGTCATTGCGCGTCGTCGTCGTGACCGGGCAGACGAATGCCGCGATGTTGCGTGTCGTCGTCGCCGATGCCGCGGTCAGTGTGATCGGCAAAGCCGATTCGCTCGAGGAACTGCCGCAAGCGGTCTGCGACAGTGCGCGCGGCGCGCGCTACCTGGGCCGCTCGGTAGTCGAAACGCTCGCGCGTTTGCAGCCGGACAACGGTCGGTTCGTGTCGGCCCTGCTGCTGTCGAAGCGGCAGACCGACATCCTGCGCAGGCTCGTGAGCGGCGAGTCCATCGTGCAGATCGCGGCGGCGCTCGGCTGCCATCGCCGCACGGTGAGCCGGCACAAGCGCGAAGCGATGGCGCGGCTTGGCGTCAACGACGACCCCGCGCTTTTTTCCTGTGTGCGCGCCTGCGGCACGGTCCTCCTCGAATCGGAAGACTAAGCATCAGGCATACAGTTGTTCGTTCCATTTCAGAGCGCTCTGATGTTTGTCGCAATAGAAATGCTCGACCATTGCGTGAGCGCCGGTCACACATAACAAGGTGTCGAGAAATGAAAGTATCGAGGAGCGCCAGACGATGAACCTCATGGCTGCATCAGGCTCGCCTGTTCGAACGATCATTGCGGATGATCATCCGCTGGTTCTGCTGGCTATAGAAAATCTGATTGGCAACTATCCGGATCTGAAGGTGGTTGGCCGTGCGGCGGATGTCGCCGAACTGTTCATCGAAGTCGATCGCAGTCCTTGCGATATCGTGCTGATGGACCTTTACATGCCAGGAGGGCACAACGACAACCGGTTCGACGTCGTCAGGCAGTTGAAGGCGCGCTATCCCAACGTGGCGCTCGTCATTCTGACAATGGAAACGGAGGCGGCGACGCTGCGCAAAGTGATGTCGCTCGGCGTGGATGGGCTGCTGAGCAAACGTGATCGTATCGATCTGATCCATGTGGCGGTGGTCATGGCGCTGGCGCGCGAATGTTTTGTCGGTCCGGCGGTGCGCGCCATGCTGGCCGATGTCACGCTGACGAAACGTCTGGACTTCGTGCGCGCCACCCTGTCTCGCCGAGAGTTCGAGGTTTTTACGCAGTACGCGTCAGGACTCGGCGTCACGGAAATCGCCACGCGGCTGGGACGTAGTGTGAAGACGATCAGCGCGCAGAAGTGCATGGCCATGCGCAAGCTGTCGCTGAATAGCAACGCCGAACTGTTTCGCTTCGCAGTCGAGTATGGCGTAGTGCCAGAAGGGCTTGGTCAAAGCCGTTAAGCGGGCGGCAACACACTGCGCAGGCGCGCGGCGAATATATCGGCATAACCGAGGGACACATTTCGTGCGGTATGCCCGATCGACACCATAAAAAAGTCACGGAAAAGAATGCCAAACAAGATTCACGTCGTCGTGGCGGACGATCACGACTCCATTCGCGCGGGCGTCCGGTCTCTGCTGCGCGACAAGCCGAATATCGAAATTGTCGGCGAAGCTGCCGACACCCGTGGTCTCGCGAAGCTGCTCGATGCCTGCGCATGCGACGTCGTCGTGTCGGACATCGGCATGCCGGGACTCGACGGAGACACCAGCGCGGTGCCGCTATTGCGCCGGCTGCTACGGCGCACGCCGCATCCCCACGTGGTCGTGCTGACCATGATTGGGCGCGCGCATGTGTTGGCCGGCTTGCGCAATATCGGCGTGACTGGAATCGTCGACAAGCGCGACGCGGTGGACGCATTGATCGACGCAATCGAAGCCGTTGCCGCCGGGGGCACCCATCTATCGGAACAGGTTCGGGCCGCACTCGCGACCGCGGAGCCTGCGCCGCCCCGGCGCGGCGGTGTGATGAGCGCACGCGAGTGGGAGGTGTTTCAACTCTATGTGCGAGGCCTCGCGGTGCACGAGATCGCCACACGTCTGCGACGTAGCGACAAAACCATCAGCACGCAAAAACGCAGCGCGATGCGCAAGCTCGGACTGGAAACAGAAGCCGACCTGATCAACTACGCCACTCAGATTGGGCTGATATGAGGCGCAGCAACGGCCACAAATTCTTGTTCTCGATGGATTTGAGGTAGCCCTTATCAGACTTATCTGATTGCCGTGGCGTGGGGGGCACCCAATAATCTTGGCCGCCTGTCATTGCGCGCCTTGCGCCGCAACTGCCAAGCGGCTGGTTCGTGATCCGATTACCAATGGATCAGGGGAATCCGGTGCAGACCTCTTCGCGCGATCGTTTGGCGTCTGTGCCTCATACTTGATGGACGGGATAGAGATGGTTGCGCTAGGCAAGCGATTGTGGAGCGAGGGTCTGGGTACGGCTTGGCTCGTGTTCGTCGGCTGCGGCAGTACGGTGCTGGACACCACAGGCGTGCTGCAGGGCACCGGCGCGTTGCAAATGTCGTTGGCGTTCGGTCTTGCGCTTGCTACCGGCCGCTATGCCTTCGGCAAGATTTCCGGCGCGCATTTCAATCCTGCCGTCACCATCGGCCTGACGATCGCGCAGCGCTTTCCCGTGCGTGATGTCTTGCCCTATATCGCTGCGCAAATCTGGGGCGCAATAGTCGCCGCGGCGCTGCTCGCCTACCTCGCCAGCGGCCGGCCAGGTTTCGAACTCTCCGCGAGTGAATTCGCGGCGAACGGCTTCGGCGCTCATTCGCCCGCCGACTATCCATTGCATGCGGCGCTCGTCGTGGAATGCGTGCTGTCGTTCGTGTTTGTCGGAGCATGCCTGCTGGTCGTCGTTCGAAAAGAGGTGGCAACGATTGCGCCATTCATCACCGGCGCATGTCTGATGCTCGTCTACCTGGTGTCCA
Source organism: Paraburkholderia sp. MM5384-R2 (assembly GCF_014201025.1). Taxonomy (NCBI): domain Bacteria; kingdom Pseudomonadati; phylum Pseudomonadota; class Betaproteobacteria; order Burkholderiales; family Burkholderiaceae; genus Paraburkholderia; species Paraburkholderia sp. MM5384-R2. The sequence continues at coordinate 16,197 of NZ_JACHDI010000024.1, read as the reverse complement.
TTCCGATCACCAATGGAGCGGTCAATCCCGCACGCTCGACCGCGCAGGCGCTGTTCGTCGGCAACTGGGCGCTGGATCAGTTGTGGCTGTTCTGGGCCGCGCCGTTGGCCGGAGCAATCGCGGCTGGCGTGCTGTTTTCGTTTCTGGACGGCGGAGCCGATTCGTCTTCGGTGTCGTTGGTGGACGGGCAGGGTGACGTTTCGTGAGCGAGGGACGGTACTCACCACTTCCGGTCGATGCGGTGCTGACATTGGGGCTGCGGCGTTTGTTGCGGTGTCTTTGGCCGCGCTCGCCGCGCCACTCGATGACGCATTGGCTCGCGTTTTTTCTGCTGGCGGTTACGGATGCGGTCTGCATGGCCGGACCTGCCGGCGCTGCGTCACAGCCACCCGTAATTTCCGCAGTGGGAGCGGGTTCTTCCGCGTCGTCATCCATTGCATTTCCTGCCAGATTGGCGGTCGGCATTCTCGAAGGAGGCTGGGCGCCGTTCGACATCCCGCTGGGCGGCCGGCTCGCCGGCGTCAGCGGCGACCTGTTGCGCGCGCTCGTGGGGCCGAACGTCGTCATCGAGACGAAGAGCTTTCCCGACATGGCCAAGCTGGTCGCCGCGGCTTGCGCCGGCGAGGTCGACCTGCTGACGAGCATAGCGCGCACGCCGGAGCGCGAGCGGTGCCTCAGCTTTACGGCTCCTTACTTCCACTCGTTCGCCTCGGCCGTCGTGCGTCGCGACGACGCCCGGCATGTGAACCCCACCGACCTCGCTGGCGCGCGTATCGCGATCGAGCGCGGTTTTGCGCGTGAGCGTTTGTTGCGCGCAGGTTTTCCTCGCGCGAGTATCGTCTCGTTCGCGAGCACGCACGAAGCGCTGAGTGCGCTACTGCATGGCGATGCAGACGTCTACTTCGGCTTCACGCCGGTCGTGCAATACGAACTGGCGACCGACGCGTATCGCAATCTGCGCGTAGCGTTCGAGCAAGGCGGCAAAGCGCTCGACCTGCGCTTTGCTGTATCGCCTCGCCAGCCTGCTTTGCGCGATCAGCTGAACCGCGCGCTCGTGTCGATGAATCCCGCCGAGGCCGCCGCGATACGCGCGCGCTGGCTGTCCGGCAACTTCAACGCGGCGCCCGCGCCGCATACACCGCGCTTCACGTTGACGCCGGAAGAGAAGAACTGGCTGCGTTCGCTGCCGCCGTTGCAGGTCGGCTTCGACAACGACTGGGCGCCGTTCAGCTATGTTGATTCCGCAGGCCGCCCCGTCGGTCTGACCGCCGATTACCTCACGTACCTGAGCAGCACGCTCGGTGTCGTGTTCAACCGCGCGCGCATGGCCGACTGGGCCGCCGCCGTCGAGGCGTTCCAGCGTGGCGACCTCGCGATGCTGTCCTCCACATCGAGCCGCGCCGCGCTTCTGGTAGGCGCCGACCATAGCCGGGTGTACGAGAGCGATCCGCTGGTGATCGTCGGGCGGAGCGGCGCGCCGCTCCCGTGCTCGTTCGACGACATCACGTCGTGCCGCGTCGTGATGTCGCCGCATGTGGCCGGCTCGGTGCCGCTCGCGTTGGAAGCGGTGCCGGTCGATCACATCGTCGTCGCGGCGAGCCTGGGCGAGGCGATGCGCATGGTCGCGAGCGGCGAGGCCGACGTGCTGGTCGGCAACGCGGCCGCGATCAACGTGCAACTGCGGCAGCACTACGTCGGCGCGCTCAGGGTGCTCGACTCGCTCGGCGAATCCGACTCGTTGTATTTTGCTGTGCGCGAGGATCTGAGCCCGCTCGTCAAGCTGATCGATCGCGCGTTGCAGGCGATGCCGGCAGCCGAAAAGCAGCGCATCCGGCGCAAGTGGGTGAGTCCCGCCGCGCCTGACAACGCCGTATGGAGCGTAACTGCGGTGCGGCTGCTGCCGGTGCTGATCGGCATCGGCGTCGTGCTGCTGGTCACGTTGCGCGCGTACGTGCTGCTGCAACGCGAAGTCCGGCTACGCAAGCAGACCGAGCGCGAACTCGCACTGCAATTGAACTTCCAGGAAACGATGATGAAGACGGTGCCGTATCCGCTCATCGCGAAAGGCCTGGACGGACGGTACATCGCGATCAACGAGGCCTATGAGAAAGCGTGCGGGCTGGAGCGCAAGGACGTGCTCGGGCGCACGACGACCGAGGTCGGCACATGGGGCGACGCAAACAGCCGCGTGCTCGACGACATCACGGGCGAGATCCTGCGCGGCGGCGGCATCGCGAAAGTCGAACTCCAGTTCGAGGACGGCGCTGGCGAGACGCGGCATGGGATTTTCTGGACGAGCGTCTGCGAGGCCAGCGATGGACAGCCGGCGTACGTGCTTGGCACGATGGTCGACATCACCGACATCCGGCGCGCTGAAATGCGCGCGAGCGAAACCGAACGGCGCCTGTTCGACGTCACGCGCTCGTTGCCCGCCGTCGTGTTCCAGTTGCGGCGCTCGCCGTCCGGCGCGTATTCCTTCCCGTACATCGGCGGCGACACGCGGCATCTGCTCGGCGAGGGTGATTGGCAGGGGGGGGCACGAGTCGATTTCCAACGAGTGTCGGAGCTGGATCGGCCGCGCGTTCTCGCCGAGCTCGAGCGTTCCGCGAGCTGGGCCTGCCCAGTGCATATGGAGTTCCGCCTGGAAAACGCCGGTCAACCAAAGTGGGTGCGGGCCGAGCTGGTGCCGAGGCGAGAAGCCGATGGCAGCGTCGTTTGGAGCGGCTATTGGATCGATGCGAGCGTCGAGCGCGCGCGTTCGGAGGAACTCGCGCGGGCACGCGATGTGGCCGAGGCGGCCTCGCGCGCGAAGGACGACTTCTTCGCGATGATGAGCCACGAAATCCGCACCCCGATGAACGGTGTGCTCGGTCTCGTCGAAGTGCTCGAGCGCACGCCGCTCAGTACCGATCAGAGCGAAATGCTCGGCATGATCAATGAGTCGGCGGGCGCGCTGCTGCAGATTCTCGATGATTTGCTCGATTATTCGAAGATCGAGGCGGGGCGGCTCACGCTCGAAGCCGAGCCGATCGATCTGCGCGAACTCGTCGATAACGCGGTCGGCCTGCTCGCGGGGCGCGCCCACGAAAAAGGGCTGAAAGTGCGCGTCGACATCGCGACCGACGCCGCCGCGACGCTCCGCGGCGACAGCGTGCGTCTGCGCCAGATTCTGTTCAATCTGCTTGGCAATGCGATCAAGTTCACGCCGAAGGGCGAGGTGGGTGTGAGCGTGGCGGTCGTCCAGGATCGCGCGGACTCGCAGACATTGGAGCTGATCGTTGAGGACACCGGCATCGGCATCGCGCCGGATGTGCAGGCGGGCCTGTTCGAGCCGTTCGTGCAGGCTGAGTCGTCCACCACGCGGCGCTTCGGCGGCACGGGCCTTGGGCTGACGATCTGCCGCAAGCTGATCGACCTGATGAACGGCACGCTCGCGCTGCGCAGCGAACCGGGCCATGGCACGAGGATGATCGTGCGGCTGACGATGCCGATCGTCGAGCAGCGTTATTCGATCAACGGTCTGCGCGGCAAACGCGCCGTCGTGATCACGCGAGATCCTCGCATCGGCCGCGCTCTCGCACACTTCGGCGAGGCGCTCGGGCTCGAACTGCGCAGCCTCTCGGCCGCTGCGGCGACGCAGGGCAAGAGCGACCTGCTGAGCCGCGCGGATCTGCTGTTCGTCGGCGAGGACGTCACGTTGCCCGTACAGATCGGCGCAAATGCGCGTGTCGTCACGCTGACCGAAAAGCCGATGCCGACGGGTTACCGCATCCTCGACGACAAGGTGCGCGTGAGCATCAATCCGTTTTCGTGGCGCGGCCTCGGCGCCGCATGCGCGGCCGCGATGACGGGCCTGTCGTCGATGTCCCCGATGGTACCGCGAGCGCCAGGCGTGCGGTTCTCGACCGATGGCGTCGCGCCGCCGCCGGATCGTGAACGCGCGATCGCGAGCGGGCGACTGATTCTTGTCGCGGAAGATCACCCAGTCAATCAGGAGTTGATCCGCCATCAACTCGCCCTGCTGGGGTTCGCGTGCGAGGTCGCGAACGACGGCGCCGAAGCGCTTCTCGCGCTCGAGCGCACGAGCTATGGCTGCCTGATCACGGACTGTCACATGCCGAACCTGTCCGGTTACGAACTGACGCGCCGTATCCGCGAAGCGGAGGCCCTGCGCGGCGGCGCGCAGCGTCTGCCGATACTCGGCATCACGGCCAACACCGCGCCCGACGACCTGAGGCTGTGCCGCGAAGCCGGCATGGACGACAGTCTGATCAAGCCGACTCGGCTCGCCACGTTGCGCGACTACCTGAGCCGCTGGTTTGGCACCGACACCGTTCGGCACCCCGCGCCGGCAGAAACCTGCGGTCGCGAATCGTCGGCGCCGGCCGGCGAGCGGCAGATCACGCAGCGCGTCGGTGTCGAACCGTACGTGCCCGTCGACCTAACGCACATGACGCAGTTATGGGGAAGCGAGTCGACGGTCAAGGCGTTGCTCGGTTCATTCATCTCGTCGATGCGCGAAGACTTCAACGCGCTTGCGACGTTACTCGAACGCGCGGACACGGGGCGGGTGCCCGAGTGGCTGCATCGGGTGATGGGGGCGGCCAGCGTGCTGCAGTATCAGCCACTCGTACACGCGCTCGAAGCCTATCGTCGCGACATTGTCGCGAAGTCGCCCGAGCAGTTGCGTAACGAGGGGCATGCGCTAATCCGCCAATGCGAGGCGATGCTCGATAGCATCGAACAGCAGGCCGCATTGCTCGCCTAGCGGGCGGCGGGCGGTGACCTCGCGCGAATACGCGGCCGATTCAAACGGCCGCGACCAAAATCGGGACGAAAAAAAACGCGGCCGAAGCCGCGTTAAAGATTTGGAGACATCCTTCGATGAAGGAGTCACTTCTCGCAATTCGAAGCATACCAGGAACAGCGTCATTTATTCATTACAAATCGCGCAATTAACTTTTCGATTAAATCGATTAAAACGATTTCGCACTACGTTTTTGCCGGTATTTTAGGCATATCGTGACGAACGCCTGTGCGCATTGCGCACCTTGCCCATCAGACCTTCGGTTTTAATCACAGTCCGGTTCGAATTAAAGCGGCCCGCGCAAGCCACCATCCCAACCTTACCGGCTCCAAATGATTTGCACTAGTATGTGGAAGCTCCGCACGGCCGACACGGGTGCCGCGGCGGCGCGTCAATGTCCGGAGAAGACCATGATTTCGCTGCGAAAATTGAATCTGGCCGTGGTGGTGTGGGCGCTTGCGTCGGGCGCTGCGTTCGCGGATACGGTTGCGCTGAAGGCGAATCTCCAGCCGTCGAGCGAAGTGCCGCCGCGCGTGAGTCACGGGCACGGCATGCTGAATGCGACCTTCGACACGTCCACCCAATCGCTGCAGTGGACTGTTACTTACGAAGGCTTGAGCAGTCCGGTCACCGCCGCGCATTTCCACGGTCCCGCGCCGGTTGGCCAGAACGCGAAGGTCCAGGTGCCGATCGGGAAGAATGGCCTCGCGAGTCCGATCAAAGGCACGGCGAAGCTGACCGAGCAGCAGGTCACGGATCTGATGGCGGGGCAGTGGTACTTCAATGTTCATACCGTGCAGAATCCGACGGGCGAAATTCGCGGGCAGGTGTTGCCGGCGAACTAGGCGTGGGCCTCGCGTGGGCCGAGCGCGCGTGCCGCGGCCAAAAGCAGCTTCACACCGTTAGAACCCGCCAACCAACGGCGCCCCCGCCACCGCCCGTACCATGACGGGACTTCAACGAAGGAGCATGTCCCGATGAGCTGGCAAAGCGCGCTCGCTTGCTGGTATTTGCGCAAGCAGTTCCGGCCCGAAACCCTCAAACCGTCGATCAACGTCGAGCGGGCGCGCGCGCTGACCTCGAAGCGGGTGTGGTCGCCACGCGTGCCGCGCGGCTGGCATCTTCGCGAAACGTATGGCGCGGGCGAGGCGCCGCTCGTCGGCGAATGGCTGGAACGCGTGGACGGTGGCACGGCCGGCGGCGCGGAGCCGACGGTGCTGTATTGCCACGGCGGAGGCTACTACTTCTGCTCGCCGCGCACGCATCGGTCGCTAACGTTCGCTCTCGCTACCCGCGCAGACGCGCGGCTCTTCTCCCTCGACTACCGCCTCGCGCCCGAGCATCGCTTTCCGGCCGCGCTTGACGACGCCACCGCCGCCTATCGACAGCTGCTCGCGATGGGCATCGCACCGAGCTCGATCGTGGTCGCCGGCGACTCGGCCGGCGGCGGCCTCGCGCTCGCGACGCTGGTCGCGCTGCGCGACGCCGGCGCACCGATGCCCGCCGGCGGCCTGCTGTTCTCGCCGTGGACCGATCTGGCGACGACCGGCGCGAGCCTGCGCACCAACGACAGCGTCGATCCGATGTTCTGTGGCGCCTCGATCGAGCGCGCGGCCAAGGTCTATCTCGGCGACGCGCCGGCCACGCATCCGTACGCGTCGCCGGTCTACGCGGACCTGCGCGGTTTGCCGCCGCTGTTCTTGCAGGCGGGCAGCACCGAGGTGCTGCTCGACGACGCGCGCCGCGTCGCCGACAACGCGCACGCGGCAGGAGTCGATTGCGAATGCGAGGTGTGGAAAAACCTGCCGCACGTGTGGCCGATGTTCGCGCCGTTCATGCCGGAGGCGAACCGCGCGCTCGATCGCGCGGCCGCGTTCGTGCGACGCGCGACGAGCCGCGCCGCGAACAGGGCTCAGGCGTCGAGCGTGACGTCGAGCGTCCGATAGACGGCTTCGATCGTTTGCTGGCCGTATTGCCGCTCGAGCCGCCGCACGGTGAAGTGCCCGTGCGCGACCTGCTGGAAGTGATCGATAAACACGGTGTTGACCATCGCGCCGAGCACCGCGCCGATCGCGGGAATCGATTTGGCAGCGATCTGTTCGCTGACCTGCACCGAAAAGCGCGCGGCGATCGCGTTGAGCAGCCGCAGCAGCGCCGCCGAGCCGTGGGTCGTGAAGCCCTTGCTGGCCACCTCGGACGACGCCTTCGACACCGCCTGCGCTAGCGCGCCGCGCATGAAGAAGTAGCCGAGGTTGGCGTCGTCGTCCTCGCTCGATGTACCGCCCATGCCGAGCACGGTCAGGCATTGCAGCTGTGTGTCGACCGAGGTCAGGTCCTCGCCCTCGCTGCGCGCGATGTCGCAGATCGAGCGGAACATCAGCGTAGTCGTGACCGGCAGCTCGACTGGCAGCGCGATCAATCCAAACGCCCCGCCGGCCGCGCCGGTGGTCGCGACCGCGAACTTGTGCAGCAGGTTGTTCGGCTTGTCGGGCGCGAGAAGCCTGGCGTCGTCGCGCCGGCCGAGCGTGCGTAACGCGATCGACAGACATTTGCGCAACGCGGCCTGCGTCGCATCGGACACTTTTTGGTTGGCGAATGCCGGGATGCGCGATAGCAGCTTCTCGATCGGCGCGCCGACGACGCTCGCGAGCTTCATCGTGAGCGCGGGGCTTTCGAGCTGGTGTTTCGCGCGCCGCAGCGCGGCGAGATCCTGCTCCGATAAGGATGGTGCTGCGAGCGAACTCGGCTGCATGGGCCTCCCTGGCATGTCGTGTCTTGGCTACTTGGAGTCAGTCTACCGCGTTGCAAGACGCGTTCCGTCCCGCTTGAAGCGTCGCACCATGGTATGATCCCCAATCTTTTGACACGTCAACTTTTGCTCCATCAAAAATGGCTGTCCATACCGCCGCCCACCATTCGAGTGGGCAAGTCTTACCGTTCCGCGAATCCCTGCTGGCCATGCTCGGCATCTCGTTCGTCACGATGCTGGTCGCGCTCGACCAGACCGTGGTCGGCACCGCGCTGCCCACCATCGTGTCCGAACTCCGAGGCTTCGAGTTGTACGCATGGGTCGCAACCTCGTATCTGCTGACCTCGGTGATCACCGTGCCGATTTTCGGGCGGCTTGGCGATTATTACGGGCGCAAGCCGTTCGTGATTGCGTCGATCGTCGTGTTTACCGGCGCCTCGGTGCTGTGCGGCGCGGCCAACAGCATGCTGTTTCTCGTGCTCGCGCGCGGGTTGCAGGGCATTGGCGGCGGCATGCTCGTCGGCACCGCGTTCGCATGCATTCCCGATCTGTTCCCCGATTCCGTCGTGCGGCTGCGCTGGCAGGTGCTGATGAGCTCGGCGTTCGGCATCGCCAATGCGGTCGGCCCGTCGCTCGGCGGTTTTCTCACGCAGTACTACGGCTGGCGCTCGGTGTTCTATGTGAATTTGCCGGTCGGGCTACTGTCGCTGTTTTTCGTCTGGCGTTTCCTGCCGCATCTGCGGCACGTCGAACATACCGGCAAAATGCGGCTCGACTGGCCCGGCGCGCTGCTGATCGCGATCGCGCTCGGCTCACTGCAGCTGTCCGTCGAATTGCTGCCGAAGCACGGCATCACGCTGAGCGCGTTCGCGCTGCTCGGGCTCGCCGTCGCGTCGGCCGTCACGCTGTGGAAATGGGAACAGCGCTGCCCGACCGCGATCCTGCCCGTCGACATGTTCCGCAACCGCAGTCTGGCCGCGCTGTTCACGCTGGCCGTGCTCGGCGGCTTCACGATGTTCTCGCTGCTGTTCTACGCACCGCTGCTGTTCCAGGGCGGCTTCGGCATGTCGCCGAAAGAGGCGGGCCTCGTGATCACGCCGCTCGTCGTGTTCATCACGATCGGCAGTATCGCGAACGGGCGCGTCGTGTCGCGGGTGAAGAATCCGAACCTGATGCTGTACATCGGCTTTGCGATGGTCGCGCTGTCATGCCTTGGCATCGTCGTCGCGACCCGTTCGATGCAGCAATGGGTGCTGATGTCGTTCATGGTCGTCGGCGGCCTCGGGCTCGGCTTCGTGATGCCGAACCTGACGATCTTCGCGCAGCAGACCGCGGGCCGCGAACACCTCGGCATCGCGACCGCGCTGCTGCAGTCGCTGCGGATGATCGGTGGCATGATCGGCACGGCGCTGACCGGCACGCTCGTGACCCACATGTACAAGAGCGGCGTGCGCAATGCGCTCGAAGGCGCGGGCGCGTCGCACTGGTTCGCCGATCTCGGCGATCCGCAGATCCTGATCAACCGCGATGCGCAGACCACGCTCGTCGACCAGTTGACCCACGCTGGCCACAACGGCGCGATGTTGCTCGAAAGTGCGCGCGAGGCGCTGGTCGGGGCGATTCATCTGGGTCTCGCGATGGCCGCGGTGATCGCCGTCGTGTCGGTGTGGCAAACCCGCCGCGTGCCGCCGATCAAGCTGCAGCGCAAGCTCGAGCCGGTGATTCACGCAGACTGATTTTTGAACTTGGTGTTGGACAGGCAGACTATGGAAGAACAGGACCGCGTCGGCGTCATGCAGCAATTTGGTCGCACGTATCGGGCGTTCATGTCGGCATTCGAGGCGCAGGTGGGGCATCCGTTGCCACGCTGGCGCATTCTGCTCGCGCTGCGCGAGCAGGCCGGCGAGTCGTCGCAGAAGCGGCTCGTCGAGCGGTTGCGCGTCGATCCTGGCGCGCTCACGCGACAGCTGAAGGCGCTCGAAGGGTTGGGCTGGATCGCGCGCAGCATGGATACGCGCGATAACCGCGTGACCAACGTGCGCCTGACCGAAGCGGGCCACGCCGCGACCGAAGCGAGCCTGCCGCGTCGCAACGCGTTCTTGCACGACACGATGGCCGGGTTGCCGGATGAGGCGCTCGCGGCGTTGTCGAGCGCGCTGAAAATGTTGGAGACGCGCATCGGCGAGGTGACGGCCAACGCCGGCGCCGCGACCGTGGCCGCCGCGCCGCAGGAGACCGCTGGCGACGAGGCGGCGCAGCGCATGTAATTATTAGTCCGCGCGTGGCGATAAAAAAGGCTGTGAGCCCAAGGGCGCACAGCCTTTTTCTTGAGCGGAACAGATCGCGCTTCAGTCAGCGCGGCGTGGTCCGATCAGAAGAACGTCTCGATCACTTCCTTCACGCGATACTGCGGATCGACGACCAGCACCTGCTTCCACTTGTCGAATGTCAGGCACGGATGCGAGATGTCGAACGCGATCATGTCGCCCACTTTCAGATCGGCGCCGGCGGGAATCCGCAGATAAGCGTGCTGATCCATCAGGCCGAAGATCTCCCAGCCCTCGCTCGCGGCGATGTCGCGCGGCGCTTGCTGGCCCGGGCGATAGTGGCGCGCCGGCTCCGGCATGCCTGCGTCGAACGCGGAGTCGCGTTTGCCGAGGCCGATGATCGCGCGATCCGGCTCGGGAATGGACTGCACGTAGGCCCACAATTGCAGCGCCGGCAGCAAGCCTTCGCCCATTTTCTTCGCGACAGGATTGCGCTTGAAGATGTCGGTCTGCGCCTTGCGATAGATGCCGACGTCATGCGTCAGATAGCAGCCGGGACGCAGCACGACCTCGACCTTGCCGGATTGCGTCGCCTGCGCGAACTCTTCGGCGACCACGTCGTACCACGCCGATCCCGCGCCCGATAGCACCGCCGGCGAGCGCGCGAAACGCCCCTGCTCGACAAGTTCGCGAGTGACCGCAACCGCGCCTTGCAGGAACGCGCGCACTTCGGGTTCTTCCTTCAGCACGCCTTCATACAGTTCGACCCCCGCGAGCTTCAGCACCTCCGGATAGCGCGCGATCGCGTCGAGCACCGCGTTGCGCTGCGCTTCGTCGCGCACGCCGGTGCGTCCACCCGGCACGCCGAGTTCGAGCAGCACCTGCAGCGGCTTCTTCACCGAGGTGAAGAATTCGCCGAGTTGCTCGACGCCTTCAGCCGAATCGACGAGGCAGAAGAATTCGAAATCCGGATCGCTGAGCAATTCGGCGATCATCATCATGTTGTGACGGCCGACCAGCTGATTCGCCATCAGGATGCGCGAGACGCCGCCGTGGTACGCAGCGCGCACCTGATGAGCGGTGGCGAGCGTGATGCCCCACGCACCGGTTTCGAGCTGACGGCGAAACAGTTGTGGCGCCATCGTGGTCTTGCCGTGAGGCGCGAGCTTGACGCCGTATTTGGCAACGAACGCCTGCATCCATTTCAGGTTGTGCTCGACGCGATCCTCGTACAGTACGGCAGCCGGCAGGCTGACGTCCTCGGCGAGCAGGTTCCACTCGAGGCGCGCGGCGTCCTTCAGCTGGACGCTCGTGCCCGGAACCATGCCCAAGCCCTTGCTATAAGGATCAATCGTCGCGCCCTGATAGTTTGTAACTTTCATTTCTCCGTGCTCCATCGTCCGGGTAAATTGAGTTGGATTTGACTTTACCATGGTACCGAAAGTACGATGTCTGAAAGAATGTTATTTAGTACCATGGGTTTCGAAGGCCGCCGGAAAGGGCCGCGAAAGCCGTGCCGCGAACCCCACCGCCTGCCATGAACCGTAGCGCCGAACCGCTCGCTTTCGACATCGTCGCGCGCATTGCCGAGTGCGCGCCGGAGTTGCGCTCGGCCGAACGCAAGGTCGCCGCGCTGATCCTCGACGATCTGACCGGCGCGTCGCGCGCGAGCATCGGCGCGCTGGCACAGCAGGCCGAGGTCAGCATCGCGACCGTCACGCGCTTCGCGAAGGCGGTCGGCTGCCGCGACGTGCGCGAACTCAAGCTGCGGCTCGCGCAGGCGGCCGCGGTCGGTCAGCGGTTTCTCGAGCGCGACACAGCAAGCGACGCACCCGAGCCGATCGCCACGCGCGTCTTCGACGAGCTGCAAACGGCGCTCGCGCACAATCATCAACTGCTGCGCCAGGCGCCGCTCGCCGAAGCGGCGGCCGCGCTGCGCGATGCGCGCATGATCTACGTGTTCGGCATGGGCGGCGGCTCGACCGCGCTCGCTGACGAAATGCGTTTCAGGCTCGTGCGCCTCGGCCGCCCGGTCGCGACCTATCAGGACGGGCTGTTGCAGCGCATGGTGGCGAGCACGGTGTCGCGCGAGTGCGTCGTGATCGCGCTGTCCACCACGGGGCGCGTGCCCGAGATGGTCGAGAACTGCAAGATCGCGCGCAGCTACGGTGCGACGGTGGTCGCGCTGACGGCGCCCGCGTCGCCGCTGGCGAGGCTCGCCAACTGGCTGATCCCGATCGTCGCGTTCGAAACCGATTTCATTTACAAGCCGTCGTCGTCCCGTTACGCCATGATGATGGCGCTCGATGTGCTCGTCACCGAACTTGCCGTCAGTCAGGGCGACGAAAGCCGCGAATTGCTGCGCCGCATGAAGCACGCGCTCGACGCGCACCGCGGCGGCGGCGATCGACAACCGTTAGGAGACTGATCCATGCATTCGCATCCCGAAGCCGCCGACACGCTGATCGTCGGCGCGCAACTGTACGACGGCACGGGCGCGCCGCCCGTCGAGCGCGACGTGGCGATCCGCGACGGGCGCATCGTCGCGATCGGCAATCTGTCGAACTGGCTCGCCGAAGAGGTGATCGAGGCCGAGGGGCGCGCGCTCGCGCCGGGCTTCATCGACGTACACACGCACGACGACACGCATGTGATCCGCTCGCCGCAGATGCTGCCGAAGATCACCCAGGGCGTGACGACGGTGATCGTCGGCAATTGCGGGATCAGCGCGTCGCCGGTATCGCTGAAGGGCGATCCGCCCGATCCGATGAACCTGCTCGGCGAGCGCGACGCGTTCCAGTACCCGACCTTCGCCGACTATGTGAACGCGGTGAACGCCGCGCGGCCGGCGGTGAACGTCGGCGCGCTGATCGGCCACACGGCGTTGCGCAACAACCAGATGGACCGGCTCGATCGCGCGGCGACTGCCGAGGAAATCGAGCGCATGTGCGCGCAGCTCGAGGAAGCGCTCGCGCACGGCGCGCTCGGTCTCAGCTCGGGGCTCGCATACGGTTCGGCGTTCGCCGCGCCGACCGAGGAAGTGATGGCGCTCGCCGAGCCGCTCGCGGCCGCGGGCGCGCTGTACACGACCCATATGCGCACCGAGTTCGACGCGATTCTCGATGCGATGGACGAGGCCTACCGCGTCGGTCGTCATGCGCGTGTGCCGGTCGTGATCTCGCATCTGAAGTGCGCGGGGCCGTCGAACTGGGGGCGCAGCGTCGAGGTGCTGAAGTCGCTCGAAGGCGCGCGCGGCGGGCAGCCGGTCGGTTGCGACTGCTATCCGTACAACCGCAGCTCGTCGACGCTCGATCTGAAGCAGGTGACAGGCGACATCGACATCACGATCACGTGGTCCGAACCGCATCCGGAAATGGCGGGCAAGCTGATCAAGGAAGTCGCGGCCGAATGGGGCGTCTCGCAGCAGGAGGCGGGCAAGCGCCTGCAGCCGGCCGGCGCGGTCTATCACAACATGTCCGAAGACGACGTGCGGCGCATCCTGTCGCATCCGGCGACGATGGTTGGTTCCGACGGCCTGCCGAACGATCCGCTGCCGCATCCGCGGCTGTGGGGCGCGTTTCCGCGCGTGCTCGGTCACTATGCGCGCGATGCCGCTTTGCTGCCGCTCGAGGAAGCGGTGCGCAAGATGACGAGCCTGTCCGCGCGCCGCTTCGGACTCGCGCAACGCGGCGAAGTGCATATCGGCTATCACGCCGACCTCGTGCTGTTCGATCCGGCGAAAGTGCATGACGTGGCGACGTTCGACAAGCCCCAGCAGCCCGCTGCCGGCATCGACGCGGTGTGGGTCAACGGCGTGCTGTCGTATCGCGATGGCGCGGTGACGGGCGAGCGGGCTGGCCGGTTCGTCACGCGCGGCGCGCCGTCGAAGGGCGATGCGCAGGGCGCGTTCTGATTTTTATCGATTGATGGCGGCACGCGCGGCGAGGGCGCCGCGCGTGCCCGACTTTTTAAGGAGTGTGACGATGAAGCGATATGGCGTGGAAGGCGGAAAGGGAACGGGCGGTCAGGTGATGCCGTTCGCGCGCGCGGTCGAGGCGGACGGCTGGCTGTTCGTGTCGGGCCAGACGCCGATGGAAAACGGCGAAGTGATCAACGGCGGCATCGTCGAGCAATCGCACAAGGCGATCCAGAATGTGTTCGCGATCCTGAAGGAAGCGGGCTATGGCGCCGAGCACGTCGTGCGTTGCGGCGTGTGGCTCGACGATCCGCGCGACTTCGCGTCGTTCAACAAGGTGTTTCGCGAGTATTTTGGCGAGAATCCGCCGGCGCGCGCGTGCGTGGTGTCGTCGATGGTGATCGACTGCAAGGTCGAGGTGGATTGCGTCGCTTATAAGAAGCCCGCGGCCTGATCGCTTTGATGGCTTTCATGTGACGAGGGCGCCGCAGGTCGTGATGGCCTGCGGCGCCCTCGTCGCGTTTACCGCTGTTTTTTGTGTTGGAGTTACTGCCGCGCGAGCCGCATGTTGTCCGGCATCGGCAGGTTGTAGTTGGTGCGGAACGGGTTGATGTCGAGCCCGCCGCGGCGCGTGTAGCGCGCATACACGGCGAGCTTCAGCGGTTTGCACATCTTCATGATGTCGACGAAGATTCGCTCGACGCATTGCTCATGAAACCCGGTGTGATTGCGGTACGAGATGATGTATCGCAAGAGGCCCGCGTGATCGATCTGCGGGCCGGCGTAGTGGATCTGCACGCTGCCCCAGTCCGGCTGACCGGTCACCGGGCAGTTCGACTTCAGCAGGTTCGAGAACAGCGTTTCCTCGACCGGCGCTTCGTCGCGCGCCGCGCTCAAAAGTGACGCGTCCGGCTGATAGACGCTCGCCTCGAGTTCGAGCCGGTCGAGCGACAGACCGGCGAATTCTTCCATTTTCAGCTTGCCGAATTCGTGCGGTGTGCTCAGATGTACCGACACGGTCGCGCCGCACGACGCGGACACGTCGCGCCTGATCGTGTCGCGCACGCTCTCGGCTGAGTCGAACGCAGTCTGCGCGAACGAGCCCAGATACAGCTTGAACGATTTCGATTCGACGATGTTCGGCGAGTCGGCCGGCACGAAGAACGTCGCGACGGCGATCTGCGGCTTGCCGCGCGCATTCAGCCACGACAGCTCGTAGGCGTTCCAGATGTCGGTGCCGAAAAACGGCAGTCGCGCGGTAATGCCGATCGCCTCGCGCGCATGGCTGCGCGCAATCGGAAATAGCAGCGTCGGATCGTATTGTTCGGTGTAAGTCGAGGACTTGCCGAGCGGGGATTGTTCGGGTGTCATGATGCGTTCACGATGCCACTCAGCACGTGCCCCGTCGCCGTTACGACGCGGGCCGATTCGCAGTGGCCGATCTGGTCGTCGAAGAAAAAGTCGGGCTCGAACTCGCGCAGAAATGCGCTTTTGTCGAGGCCGCCGAGGAACATCGCTTCGTCGATTTCGATGTTCCATGCCATCAGTGTGCGGATTGCGCGCTCATGCGCGGGCGCCGAGCGCGCCGTCACCAGCGCCGTGCGAATGCGCATCGGCGCGGCCGCGTCTGCAAGTATTTGCAACCGGTGCAGTGCTTCGAGCAGCGGCTTGAGCGGACCGTCCGCGAGCGGCAGATGCTTGTTGTCGATCTCGTGACCGACGAACGCGCGCAGGCCGTCATTCTGAAAGATGCGTTCCGCTTCGTCGGAAAACAAGACCGCGTCGCCGTCGAACGCAATGCGGATTTCGTCCGGGTACTTGCTCGCCATTTTCGCCGATTCCGGCAACACGCGTGCGGCTGGGAAGCCCGCGGCGAGCGCATCGCGCACGTCGTGCTGATTCGCCGACAAAAACAGCGAAGCGTTCAGCGGTTTCAGATAACCGAACGGCGCGCGGCCGCGCGTGAACACGCCGCGCTCGATCGCGAGCCCGTGTTCGCGGCAGGAATGAAACGCGCGCAGACCGCTGATCGGATCGCTGCGCGACAGGATCACCACTTCGACGCGATGACCGCCGGCGTTCAGCGCAAGCAGCTTGCGGATCAGCGGAAACGCCACGCCCGGTTTCGCGGGCACGTTCAGACGCTCGCGCTGCAACGCTTCGTAAGCCTTCAGGTCGCCGGCCTCGTAGACACGGTTCTCTTCCTCGAAGTCGAACAGTGCGCGCGACGAGATTGCGACCACCAGTTTGTCGACGAGCGAAAGCGCCATCGTTGCGTTCCGGTTCGAAGAGATCAGGCGAGGAAGAGACGATAGACCGGGTTTTTCGTCTCTTCCCAGCACGGATAGCCGAGCGTTTCGATGAAGCGCTCGAACGCCGCGTGGTCGCTCCCGGGCACCTGAATGCCGACCAGAATCGAGCTGTAGTCCGCGCCCTGGTTGCGGTAGTGGAACAGGCT
>NZ_JACHDI010000023.1:96272-118899 GCF_014201025.1 Paraburkholderia sp. MM5384-R2 | reverse complement strand
CAGAGACTACGAGCGATTGCCTGAAACCCTGGCCGGTTTGCACTTCGTCGTATTGGCCGTGCTTATGCCTGTCCACTTTGCGGCCCTTAACAAAAGTGCCTAACACATTCTCTAATGTCGAAACAGGTTAAACGCCGGACTCTGGGTCGAGCCAGCTACAGAATGGGGATTTGCCTATGACGACGATGAATCTCGTCGTACCGTGCTACAACGAGGAAGAGGTACTTTCCGAGACCAGTAAGCGGCTTCTCGCACTTCTGGAGCGATTGATCGAAGCCGGCGACTTCAGTAAGGAAAGCCGCATCACTTTCATCGATGACGGTTCCCGCGACCACACCTGGTCAATCATTGAAGCGCTGCACGCAAAGAATGCCCGCTGCGGCGGCATCAAACTCTCGCGCAATCGCGGCCATCAGAATGCGCTGCTGGCCGGCCCGATGACGGCTCAGGGCGATGTGCTCGTCAGCCTCGACGCCGATCTTCAGGACGATATCGAAGCCGTTCCGCGCATGCTGGGCGGAATATCAATCGGGTGCGGAAATTGTTTTTGGGGTGCGTCACAAGCGTACGACGGACACATTCTTCAAGCGCGTCACCGCGCGCAACTACGCAACTACTACTACAGGCTGCTCAGGACATTCGGCGTCGATATCCTGCCAGGCCACGCGGATTTTCGGCTGATGAGCCGCAAGACCGTGGAAGCGTTGCGGCAGTTTCAGGAGGTCAATCGTTTCCTGCGCGGCATCATTCCGCTGCTTGGGCTCAAGACGGCGATCGTCGAATACGAGCGCTCCGCGCTTTGCGGGTGAGAGCAAATACCCGCTCAGCAAAATGCTCGCTCTCGCGTTCGACGGCATCACGTCTTTCTCCGCCGTCCCCCTGCAATGGAGTACGCGCATCGGCGCGTTGCTGGCGATCGGTTCGCTGGGCTTCGGCGCATGGGCCGCGTATGTGCGCATCTTCACCAACCTCACCGTGCCCGGCTGGGCATCGACGGTGATTCCGATGTACTTTCTCGGCGGTATCCAGTTGCTCTTCCTCGGCGTGATCGGCGGCTACATCTCGAAGACGTACGCCGAAACCAAGCAGCGTCCTAGTTTCATCATTGAGCGGAGCGGCGCTTGCCGTGCGTCGTCCGGTTTGGCCGGGGGCGCCCTGCCCGGCGTCGCCGTACAAGCGTTGATCATCGCCGGATGCTGGATCTTCTTTGCGGACCAGACGGTTCGTCTGCATCGTTTCGCCGTCGAGAACGCGCCGCTGGACGCGCTGCTGTCGCGGACCGAACCGGATCAACGCGCGCTAAGTCTGATATTCGATCGCGCGAGTCCCGCGTACAGGAGCCCGGCCGCGTACGAGCACCAGTCGCTGTGGTATCAGGCGGAGAAACACGGTTTCGTCGATCCGAACTTCGCGACTTACGTGCCGCAGATCGCGCGCTTCAGGCCGGGCATGATGCCTATGGCCCCGCTGACGCTCGAACACGATCCGGCGGGTTTCGAATGGAATAAGGACAATGGCCGTCTGTACCGCTATTTCTTCGTTCGCAAGGAGGGGCCGTTGCCGAGAGATTTCTTCGCCAATAGCGAATGCGATGTTGCCCTGGTGACGCACGAGGGCGAATGGTCGCTCTACGAGCGGCGCAACTGTCGATGACGGCGCATCCGGCGTTGCGCCGTCATCACTTCATGTCGAACGATCGGCGGCCGGGCATTCGCAGCGCGCTTTGATGGGCCTGGCGCATCGTTCATATCAGGCGAGTTTTGCCGCGATCGCCTCGCCGACTTCGCTCGTGCTTGCCTTGCCGCCGAGGTCGCCGGTGTGCGGACCCTCGATCAGCGTCGCCTCGATCGCCTTCAGGATCGCGTCGTGCGCTTCGCGCTCCTTGCCGCTCGAATGACCGAGGAAGTCGAGCATCATCGCGGCCGACCAGGTCATCGCGATCGGATTCGCGATGTGCTTGCCGGCGATATCGGGTGCCGAGCCGTGCACCGGCTCGAACAGCGACGGAAACTTGCGGTCCGGATTCAGGTTGCCCGACGGCGCGAGGCCGATCGTGCCCGTGCACGCGGGGCCGAGATCGGACAGGATGTCGCCGAACAGATTGGTCGCCACGACCACGTCGAAACGGTCCGGGTTCAGGACGAAACGCGCGCACAGGATGTCGATGTGCTGCTTGTCCCACGTGACGTCCGGATACTGCGCGGCGATGCCGGCCGCGCATTTGTCCCACCACGGCATGCTGATCGCGATGCCGTTGCTCTTCGTTGCGACGGTGATTTTCTTGCGCGCGCGGCGCTGCGCGAGATCGAACGCGAACTTCAGCACGCGCTCGCTGCCATGCCGCGTAAACACCGACTCCTGCAGCACGAACTCGCGCTCGGTGCCTTCGAACATCACGCCGCCCACTGACGAATACTCGCCCTCGGTGTTCTCACGCACGATCCAGAAGTCGATGTCGCCGGCCTTGCGTCCCGCGAGCGGCGAGGGCACGCCCGCAAAAAGCCGTGCGGGCCGCAGATTCACGTACTGGTCGAACTCGCGGCGAAACTTCAGCAGCGACCCCCACAGCGAGATGTGGTCGGGCACGGTGTCGGGCCAGCCGACCGCGCCGAACAGGATCGCATCGGCCGATTGCAGTTGCGCTTTCCAGTCGTCCGGCATCATCTTGCCGTGCTTCGCGTAGTAGTCGCAGCTTGCCCATTCGATGTGCCGATATTCGAGCTCGATGCCGAAGCGTTGCGTCGCGACCTCGAGTACGCGCAGCGCTTCGGGCATTACCTCGACGCCGATGCCGTCGCCCGGGATGACGGCAATCCGGTATTTGTTCGACATGCTGGGCTTCTCCTTTGAAGAATTGGGTTGGGGATGTGGTGGTGGCTATTTTATTCGTGGTGTATTGGTTCGTGCGGTTGGTCGATGCGATGCACTTTCGACTCGGCGCGGCAAGGTAGCACTGGGGCAAAGGTATGAGCGTTCTCGGATGATGCATGCGCAATGGTTGTGGCGGGCGATGAAGCCACGATGGGCGACGGCCCAAAATGAAGTGCATCGCGCTTCAAGTAAGGCAAGCAGTGGTAAATTTGCGTGCCTTTCGGGCGGCGAGCAAGTTGTCCATAGCTCTCACAGGGGCATTTATTTTCGAGGAGATAAGATGGCAGCAGATACCCCGCGCGCAAACGACGCAATGAAGATGAGCGCAGAAGGTTACGCCGCACTGAGGATCAACGAGGGCGTGGTCATGCACTACTACAACGACGCGCCCGTCAACGGAAACTGCACATGGGGCGTAGGAACGCTGGCGCACCTCGGGCCCTGCACGCCTGGGGAGTTGCAGCGCGCGGTCTTGCCCGAACAGGTGAACGCTATCTTAACGGCCCGCGTTCACGACGCCGAGCGGCTCGTTAGGGCAACGGTCACCGAGCACCCACTGACACAGGCGCAGTTCGACGCGGCGGTCTCTTTTGCATATAACTCGACGAATCGGAATACGCGAGAGACGTTGGACCCTGCAAATCGGGGCGATATGGCGGGCGTCGCGCAGCATGTGTCACTCAATGTAATGGTGACCCCGCGCGATCGGCGAGGGCGCCCGATTGGGCCGCCGCGCAGGAGCCGGGGACTCGCGAATCGGCGAGTGCGTGAATCGGCGCCTTTCAGGATGCAGCGGCCGTGACACTCAAACCACTATATCTAGCGCTGATCATTTGCTTGACTGCGACCACCTGCTTCGCGGCCGAGCCGACGGCCACCCCCTCATCATTCAATGGAAAATGGACCGTTACCGATGTGGTTGGATACAGCGATGTTTCCGGAGGCATACCGGAGGCAAAAAAGCTGCTTGGCGAGGTCTTGAGCATATCGACTGGGCAGATCGAATTCGCAGGCGAGCGCTGTCGTCCGCACGGCGGTTTCAACGTCCGCACCGTCAATACCGCGCCGAAGCTCAAGGACTATTACGGTATCAACCTCGAAGATACGGGCTTGCCGCCGAAGACCCTACTGCTGGACAGCGACAATTGCGCGGCCCTATTCCGCATGGATGCGCATCGCGTCGTATTCGGTTGGGACGGCGTGATCGTGCGGGCAGTGAAACCGTAACCATCTCTACCGCCCCGCATTCAACTTGCGCCACAGCGTCGTCTTGCTGATGCCCAACGCGGCGCAAGCCGCATCGCGATCACCGTCGTGAACCGCGAGCACCGCGCGGATTTCATCGGCCTCGACATGACGGCTGCGCTCGCGCAGCGTCAGCGCCGCCGGCTTCGCGCGCGCGATGGGCTCGACGACTTCCGGCGCGATCGCGCGCAGCATGTCGCGCGTGACGAGCGCCGCACTCGCATCGGTGTCCGCATCGCCATCGGCGAGTTCGACCGCGATCCGCTCGATCACGTTCTGCAGCTCGCGCACATTGCCCGGCCACGCATAGCGCCGCAGCGCCGCGCCCAAACCCTCCAGCATGCGAGCGGCAGTCTGCGCGTCGGGCACGCGCGCCGCCAGCCTCGGCTCGCGCGCGGCCGCCTGGCGCAACAGTTCGGCGGCGAGCGGCAGCAGGTCGTTCGGCCGCTCGCGCAGCGGCGGTAGCGCGATGCTGAGGATGTTGAGCCGGTAGTACAGATCGGCACGGAAACTGCCCTCTGCGACGGCGTCGGTCAGCGCGCGATGCGTCGCCGCGACGATGCGGATATCGACGCGCATCGGCTCCGTCGATCCGAGCCGCACCACCTCGCGCTCCTGCAACACGCGCAACAGGCGGCTCTGCAACGGCAACGGCATCTCGCCGATCTCGTCGAGAAACAGCGTGCCGCGATGCGCGACCTCGATTAGCCCCGCCTTGCCGCCCTTGCGCGCGCCGGTGAACGCGCCTTCCTCGTAGCCGAACAGTTCGCTTTCGAGCAGCGCCTCCGGAAACGCGCCGCAATTGATCGCGACGAACGCGAAGTCGCGTCGCGCGCTTAGTTGATGCATGCTCTGCGCGACCATTTCCTTGCCGGTGCCGCTTTCGCCGAGAATCAGCACGGTCGCGTCCGACCTCGCATAACGCACGACGAGCGCGCGCACCCGTTCGATCGATTCCGACGCGCCGACGATATCGTCGAGCCGGTAGCGCGCGGTGAACTGCTGCACGCGTTGACGCGCGCGCAGCGTCCGATCGAGCCGTTCGACCGCGCGCGATTCCTGAAACGTCAGTACGGTGCCCGGCGCCGCGCCGCTGCTTGCGAGCGGCCCGCGATGCACGACATAGCTGGCACCGCGCACCGTGCAGAAGCTGTCGCCCTCCGCGTCCGGCAGACTGCCCGCGAGGTCGGGCGCGAGTTCGAGCAGCGCGCGGCCGACGGCCTTTGCCGCATCGACACCGAGCACGCTCGCGAGCCGCTGGTTCATCAGTTCGACGCGGCCTTGCGCATCGAGCGCGACCACGCCGTCGCGCAGGTGCTGCAGCAGCGTGTCGAGCCGCTGGCGTCGCACGGTTTCGCGGCGCGTCGCCTGCGCGACTTCGAGCGCGGTGTCGAAACCGGCCCGCACCGACGCGCGCGAGTACAGAAACACCGCGCCCATGCCGGCATTCGCGGCGAGGTCGGTGACCATGCCTGGGCCGACCACGACGTCGATGCCACGATCGCTGAGATCGAGCACGACGCTCTCCGCGTCCTGCGCCGACTGATACGACGCGAACGTGACATCGAGCGCGTACGCGGCGGTGAAACGGCGCACTTCGTCGGGCGTGTCGCCGTGCGTGACGAGCGCGACGCGCGCGCCTTCCCGACGCGCGCGGGCGAGCGCATGCATGACGTCGTAGCCGGTCGGACTGATCCGCACCACCGGCACCGACACGCGCGTCTTCAGATACGCGCCGTTCGAGCCGCCCGCGAGCACGACGTCGGGCCGCGCGGCGCCCGCGGCCTCGATTTCGCGCACCGCGTCTTCGAAGGCGTGCGACACGATGCGAACATCCGCGCGTTCCACGTATTCGCCGGCGATGTCGAAGAACAGATCGCGCAGGCGGCTAATGCTGAGCGCCCAGACGCGCGGACGCTGCGGCGGTTCATAAAGAGGCGTGCTCAAGGCGGACGGCTCGCAACGGGATGGTTCGGGACCTCCATTATGCGAGCATTCATTGCCGATTTGAAATCCGGAGTTTCATTAATGAAATCGAGCGTCGGACGGGGTCGCGTCATTGCTTCGCCGGACTGCCGCCAAATCAGGCACTTAGCTGGCCGTGAGCGGGCTGGCCCGTTCCTTGCGTACAAGGCAGCCCAGTCGAAGCAATGGCCAAATTCCAACCCTTTCTGGAGACAATCGATGAGCGAAGCAGACAACAGCACGCCGAACGCAGGCGCTTTCAAACCGAAAAAATCCGTCGCGCTGTCGGGCGTGACTGCGGGCAACACCGCGCTGTGCACGGTCGGCAAGACCGGCAACGATCTGCACTATCGCGGCTATGACATTCTCGACATCGCCGAGGCGTGCGAATTCGAGGAGATCGCTTATCTGCTGGTCCACGGCAAGCTACCGACCCAGGCCGAACTGACCGCGTACAAGACGAAGCTGAAGTCGATGCGCGGCCTGCCGGCCAACGTAAAAGCCGCACTCGAATGGATTCCGGCCGCCGCGCATCCGATGGACGTGATGCGCACCGGCGTGTCGGTGCTCGGCACCGTGCTGCCCGAGAAAGACGATCACAACCTGCCCGGCGCGCGCGATATCGCCGACAAGCTGATGGCCTCGCTCGGCTCGATGCTGCTGTACTGGTATCACTACTCGCACAACGGCAAGCGCATCGAGGTCGAAACCGACGACGATTCGATCGGCGGTCATTTCCTGCATCTGCTGCATGGCGTCGAGCCGTCGAAGGCGTGGGTCGATGCGATGCACGTGTCGCTGAACCTGTATGCGGAGCACGAGTTCAACGCGTCGACGTTCACCGGCCGCGTGATCGCGGGCACGGGCTCGGACATGTACTCGGCGGTCACCGGCGCGATCGGCGCGCTGCGCGGCCCGAAACACGGCGGCGCCAATGAAGCCGCGTTCGAAATCCAGTCGCGCTACCAGACGCCTGACGAAGCCGAAGCCGACATCCGCCGCCGCGTCGAGAACAAGGAAGTCGTGATCGGCTTTGGCCATCCGGTCTACACGATCTCGGACCCGCGCAACAAGATCATCAAGGAAGTCGCGAAGAAGCTGTCGAAGGAAGCGGGCAACACGAAACTGTTCTCGATCGCCGAACGGCTCGAATCGGTGATGTGGGACGCGAAGAAGATGTTCCCGAACCTCGACTGGTTCAGCGCGGTGTCGTATCACATGATGGGCGTGCCGACCGCGATGTTCACGCCGCTGTTCGTGATCTCGCGTACGGCAGGATGGAGCGCGCACATCATCGAGCAGCGCGTCGACAACAAGATCATCCGCCCGAGCGCGAATTACACCGGTCCGGACGATCTGCCGTTCGTGCCGCTGGCGAAGCGCGTTTGACCTGAGGCCGCGAGCTAAACTACCCGCACTGTCCGGCCGGCGCGCGAGCGAAGCGCCGCCCGACGCCGCCGGCATACCGTCCGGCGGCCGATAACCGTCCTGTCCCTACGTCATGAATACTGCCAACCGCAAACGCCTTCCGGGCACCGAGCTCGACTTCTTCGATACGCGTGCCGCGGTCGACAAGATCGAGCCCGGCGCCTACGACAAGCTGCCGTACACGTCACGCGTGCTCGCCGAAAACCTGGTGCGCCGCTGCGACCCGGTGACGCTGACCGCTTCGCTGAAACAGATCATCGAACGCAAGCGCGAGCTCGATTTTCCGTGGTTCCCGGCGCGCGTCGTGTGCCACGACATTCTCGGCCAGACCGCTCTCGTCGATCTGGCGGGTCTGCGCGATGCGATCGCCGCGCAAGGCGGCGATCCGGCGCTCGTGAATCCGGTGGTGCCGACGCAACTGGTCGTCGATCACTCGCTGGCCGTTGAGTGCGGCGGTTTCGATCCGGATGCGTTCGCGAAGAATCGCGCGATCGAAGATCGCCGCAACGAAGACCGCTTCGATTTCATCAACTGGACCAAGCGCGCGTTCCGCAACGTCGACGTGATTCCGCCGGGCAACGGCATCCTGCATCAGATCAACCTCGAACGCATGAGCCCGGTCGTGCAGGTGAAGGACGGTGTCGCGTTTCCCGACACGCTGGTCGGCACCGACTCGCATACGCCGATGGTCGATGCGCTCGGCGTGATCGCGATCGGCGTCGGCGGCCTCGAAGCCGAGAGCGTGATGCTCGGCCGCGCGTCGTACATGCGGCTGCCCGATATCGTCGGCGTGGAGCTGGGCGGCAAGCCGGGCGAGGGCATTACCGCGACCGACGTGGTTCTGTCGTTGACCGAGTTCTTGCGCAAAGAGAAGGTGGTCGGCGCGTACCTCGAGTTTTACGGCGAGGGCGCGGCGAATTTGACGCTGGGCGATCGCGCGACGATCGCGAACATGGCGCCCGAGTTCGGCGCGACCGCCGCAATGTTCTACATCGACGAGCAGACGATCCGCTATCTGAAGCTGACCGGCCGCGACGACGAACTCGTCGAACTCGTGGAAACGTATGCGAAGCAAACCGGCTTGTGGGCCGATACGCTGAAGCACGCCGAATACGAGCGCGTGCTCGAGTTCGATCTGTCGAGCGTGGTGCGCACGCTCGCGGGGCCGTCGAATCCGCATCGCCGCTTGCCGGTGTCGGAGCTGGCCGCGCGCGGCATCAGCGGCAAGGTCGAGAACGAGCCCGGTCTGATGCCGGACGGCGCGGTGATCATCGCCGCGATCACGAGCTGCACCAACACGAACAATCCGCGCAACATGATCGCGGCGGGCCTGGTCGCGCGCAACGCGAATCGGCGCGGACTCGTTCGCAAGCCGTGGGTCAAGAGCTCGCTCGCACCGGGCTCGAAGGCGGTCACGCTGTATCTGGAAGAGGCGGGGCTCTTGCCTGAACTCGAACAGCTCGGCTTCGGCGTGGTCGCGTATGCGTGCACGTCGTGCAACGGCATGTCCGGCGCATTGGACCCGGTGATCCAGAAGGAGGTGATCGAGCGCGATCTGTATGCGACCGCCGTGCTGTCGGGCAACCGCAACTTCGACGGCCGGATCCACCCCTACGCGAAGCAGGCTTTTCTCGCGTCGCCGCCGCTGGTCGTCGCCTATGCGATCGCGGGCACGATCCGCTTCGACATCGAGAAGGACGTGCTCGGCGTCGATGCGGACGGTCATGCGGTCACGCTGAAAGATCTGTGGCCGTTGGATGCGGAGATCGATGCGATCGTCGCCGCGAGCGTGAAGCCGGAGCAATTCCGCAAAGTGTATGAACCGATGTTCGCGGTCTCCGCCGACACCGGCGCGAAGGCCGACCCGCTGTACGACTGGCGCGAAGAAAGCACCTATATTCGCCGCCCGCCGTACTGGGAAGGCGCGCTCGCCGGCGAGCGCACGCTGAAAGGTATGCGCGCGTTGGCCGTGCTCGGCGACAACATCACGACGGACCACCTGTCGCCGTCGAACGCGATTCTGCCCGACAGCGCGGCCGGCGAATACCTGACGAAAATGGGCCTGCCCGAAGAGGACTTCAATTCGTACGCGACGCACCGCGGCGATCACCTGACCGCGCAGCGCGCGACCTTCGCGAACCCGACGCTGATGAACGAAATGGTGGTCGAGAACGGCCAGGTGAAGGCCGGTTCGCTCGCGCGTATTGAGCCCGAAGGCAAGGTCACGCGCATGTGGGAAGCGATCGAAACGTATATGGAGCGTAAGCAGCCGCTGATCGTCATCGCGGGCGCCGACTATGGCCAGGGGTCGTCGCGCGACTGGGCCGCGAAGGGCGTGCGGCTGGCTGGCACCGAAGCGATCGTCGCGGAAGGCTTCGAGCGGATTCACCGCACGAACCTCGTCGGCATGGGCGTGTTGCCGCTCGAATTCAAGCCGGGCGTGAATCGCCTGACGCTTGGCATCGACGGCACGGAGACGTTCGATGTGATCGGCGAGCGCAAGCCGCGCGCCGATCTGACGCTGGTGATTCATCGCCGCAACGGCGAGCGCGTCGAAGTGCCGGTGACGTGCCGGCTCGATACGGCCGAAGAGGTGTCGATCTACGAAGCCGGTGGCGTGCTGCAGCGTTTCGCGCAGGACTTTCTCGAGTCGACCAGAGCGGCGGCTTGACGCGCGTTTTGCAGTGAACGTCACGACAGACCAGGGCGATGCGGCTTGACGAGCCGCATCGCCCTTCATCAAAGAACATGTCACCTCAGGACACTTTCATGGCCCACCTTCCCCAGATCAAGATTCCGGCCACCTATTTGCGCGGCGGCACCAGCAAGGGCGTGTTTTTCCGTCTGCAGGATCTGCCCGAGACTGCGCAGCGACCGGGCGCCGCGCGCGACGCGCTGCTGATGCGCGTGATCGGCAGTCCCGATCCGTACGGCAAGCAGATCGACGGCATGGGCGGCGCGACGTCGAGCACCAGCAAGACCGTGATCGTTTCGCGCAGCAGCCGGCCCGATCACGACGTCGATTACCTGTTCGGTCAAGTGTCGATCGACAAGGCGTTCGTCGACTGGAGCGGCAATTGCGGCAACCTGTCGGCCGCGGTGGGACCGTTCGCGATCAGCGCGGGCCTCGTCGAGGCGAGCCGCGTGCCGCGTGACGGCGTCGCGATCGTGCGCATCTGGCAGGCCAATATCGGCAAGACGATCATCGCGCATGTGCCGATGAGCGATGGCGCCGTGCAGGAAACCGGCGACTTCGAACTCGACGGCGTGACCTTCCCGGCCGCCGAGGTGCCGCTCGAATTCATGGACCCGGCCGCCGACGAAGAAGGCGCGGGCGGCGCGATGTTCCCGACCGGCAACCTCGTCGACGACCTGGAAGTGCCGGGCGTCGGCACGTTGAAGGTGACGATGATCAACGCGGGCATCCCGACGATCTTCGTCGACGCCGAGGCGATCGGCTACAAGGGCACCGAGTTGCAGGACGCGATCAACAGCGACGCGAAGGCGCTCGCGATGTTCGAGACGATTCGCGCGCATGGCGCGCTGCGCATGGGGCTGATCAAACATCTCGATGAGATCGCGACGCGGCAGCACACGCCGAAGGTCGCGTTCGTCGCGAAGCCGGTCGATTACGTGGCGTCGAGCGGCAAGCCGGTGCGCGCGGGCGACGTCGACCTGTTGGTGCGCGCCATGTCGATGGGCAAGCTGCATCACGCGATGATGGGCACGGCGGCGGTCGCGATCGGCACCGCGGCGGCGATCGCGGGCACGCTCGTCAATCAGGCGGCGGGCGGCGGCGAGCGTGAGTCGGTGCGCTTCGGGCATCCGTCGGGCACGTTGCGCGTCGGCGCGCAGGCGAGTCAGAAGGACGGCGAGTGGGTCGTCACGAAGGCGATCATGAGCCGCAGCGCGCGCGTGTTGATGGAGGGGTGGGTCAGGGTGCCGCAGCAGGGCTGAGGCGGCGCCGATGTCGGCCAACGTCAGCGGCACGGAAGGCTATGTAGAGCAGGCCGCCGCGCTCGCGGCGATGGGGCATACGGTGCTCGCGGTCGAACCGGACGACGCATTGCGCAACGCGGCCGATGCAAACCTTCGCGTCGTCTACAATGGCCGCTTCGGCCGCGCTCCCATAACCACTCCCCAGCGGCCGACTCAGTCCCGACGCAGAGGAGCCACGATGCAGAACAGGCTGGACGCCGACGCAACGAAGTCCGGCGACGCGGCGCACGACATCGCGCGCGCGAGACGCGCGGTGCTCGTGATCGCGCTTGCGCAATTGCTCGGTACGTCGTTGTGGTTCAGCGCGAACGGCGCGATGCGCGATCTGCAGATCGCCTGGCATCTGAGCGCGTCCGGAATCGGCTGGCTGACGAATGCGGTGCAGGCTGGCTTTATCGTCGGGACCTTGCTGTCGGCGACCACCGGACTCGCCGATCGCGTGTCGGCGAGCAAGGTGTTCGCCGTCTGCGGCGTGCTCGGCGCGACCTTGAATGCGCTGTTCGCGCTGTGCAGCAGCGGGCTCGCGTCGGCGCTCGTGTTTCGCTTCGGCGTGGGCGTCGCGCTTGCCGGCATCTATCCGCTCGGCATGAAGCTGCTCGTTACGTGGGACCCGCGCCGCGCCGCGCAGACGCTCGCGTTGCTCGTTGCGATGCTGACGCTCGGCACGGCGTCGGTGCATGCGATTCGTGCGTTGCTCTCGAGCGTGCCGTGGCAAACCGTGGTGCTGACTTCGTCGGGACTCGCGGTGATCGGCGCGTTGCTGGTGTTCGTGCTCGGCGAAGGGCCGCACGCGCGGCGCTCGGGCAGCCGACGCTTCGGTTTGTCGGCGGGCGTCGGGCAGGTCGTGCGCATCAGCGAGTTTCGCTCGGCCGCGCTCGGCTATTTCGGTCACATGTGGGAGTTGTACGCGTTCTGGACGCTGACGCCGCTGCTCGTGCAGCGCGCGTTCGCGAGCGGGGCGCCGGCGACGCCGGGCACCGTCGCGTTGTGGTCGTTCCTGATCATCGCGATCGGTGCGCTCGGCTGCCTGTTCGGCGGCAGACTCAGCCAGGTGGTCGGCAGCGCGCGTACCGCCGCTCTCGCGCTGATGATATCGGGCACGCTGTGCGCGATTTATCCGCTGACCACGGGGCTCGGCACCGCCGCGCAGCTCGGGTTACTACTCGTGTGGGGCGTCAGCGTGATCGCCGATTCGCCGCAGTTTTCGGCGCTGTCCGTGAAGGCCTGTCCCGCCGACAAGATCGGCGGCGCGCTGACGCTGCAGAACAGTTTCGGCTTTTTCCTGTCCGCCTGCTCGATCCTGTGGTCGACCAGCGTATTTCACGCGCTCGACGTGCGCGTCGCATGGCTGCTGCTGCCTGGGCCGATCATCGGTCTGATCGCGATGACGCCGCTGTTGCGCAAGCAGCCACGCTGGTGATGCTCGCGCTGCGTTACTTGCCGCCGTGCTTTTTCTGCCAGCGCTGCATGAACGCGATCTCGTCATGCTGCGCCTTGATGATGTTGCGCGCGAGCCGCTTGATCTCCGGGTCCTTGCCGTATTTCAACTCCGCCTGCGCCATCCCGATCGCGCCCTGGTGATGCGGGATCATGTGCGCGACGAAATCCCGGTCGGCGTCGCCGGTGTATTCGGGGGCGCTCATCTCATGCATCATGCGCTCGTCGGCGGCCTTGAAGGCTTGCGTCGATGCGCCCGCGTCGGTATGCGCCGAATCCGGCATGTCCATGCCGGGCATGCCCTGATGTTGCGCGTGAGCGGGCAGAGCCGCCGCCGCGAATGCCAAACCGCCGAACACACACAGAGCGCGCAACGCGCGAAGGTATTTCATATTGGTTTTCCGTTGTTGAAGAGAGTGGCGACGTGATCCGCGCGATTCTAACGGTCACGTCGGACATCGTGGAGCTTCCTGCCGTGGTAAGGTCAAGCGGAGGCAAAGCAACGTACGCCTATAATGAAACGCGACTGGATGACCAAGCCAGCATCATTGGCAGCATCACTCACTCAACGAGGCTGACAGCATGTACATCGCGATGAACCGCTTCAAGGTGGCGCCCGGCTCCGAGGACGCTTTCGAACATCTGTGGACCACCCGCGACACCCATCTGAAAGAGGTGCCGGGCTTTGTGGAATTTCATTTGCTGAAGGGACCGCGCAAGGACGATCACGTGCTCTATTCGAGCCATACGATCTGGCGCGACTATGGATCGTTCGAGACATGGACGAAGTCCGACGCGTTTCGTGCCGCGCATCGCAGTGCCGGTAACGAAAGCCGCGTGCTGTATCTCGGCCACCCGGAATTCGAAGGCTTCGAAGTCATCCAGACCGTCAAATAGCGCGGTGCTCGCGCGGCGCCTGCATGCCTGTTCATCGAGCTGCTCACGGCAGCGCACCACTCACCAAGGATCGAAAACATGAAAGCCGTCAGAATCGGTTCGCCCGCCACAGTCGATAGCCTGCAGGTCGTCGATCTCGCCGATCCCGGTCAGCCCGAGGCCGGGCAGATTCGCGTGCGCATTCGTGCTAGTTCGTTGAACTACCACGACTACGGCGTCGTCTGCGGCAATCTGCCGGCCGAAGCGGGCCGCATCCCGATGGCCGATGGCGCGGGCGTCGTCGAAGCGGTCGGCGCAGGCGTGCGCGAATTCAAGGCCGGCGATCACGTCGTGTCCTGCTTCTTCCCACACTGGGAAAACGGTTCGCCCGCGATCGGCGATTTTGCGACCACCCCCGGCGACGGCGTCGACGGCTACGCGCGCGAAATCGTCGTGCTGCCGAGCCACTACTTCACGCATGCGCCGGCCGGCTACAGCCACGCCGAAGCGGCGACGCTGACCACGGCGGGGCTGACCGCGTGGCGCGCGCTGGTCGTCGATGGTCAGTTGAAGGCAGGCAGCAGCGTGCTCGTGCTCGGCACCGGCGGCGTGTCGATCTTCGGCTTGCAGATGGCGAGGGCGATGGGGGCGTCGGTGATCGCGACGTCGTCGTCGAATGCGAAGCTCGCGAAGCTGCGCGAACTGGGTGCGGACCATACGATCAACTATCGCGACAATCCCGAGTGGGGCAAAGAAGTGCGTCACATCACCAACGGGCGCGGCGTCGATCACGTGGTCGAGGTGGGTGGTCCCGGCACGCTGCCGCAGTCGATCACCGCATGCCGCATCGGCGGGCACATCGCGCTGATCGGCGTGCTGACCGGCCGCGCGGGTCCGGTGCCGACCGCGCATCTGATGGCGCGGCAACAGCGTCTGCAAGGGCTGATCGTCGGCAGCCGGCAGGATCAGATCGACATGGTGCGCGCGCTGGAGACCACGGGCATCAAGCCGGTGATCGACAGCACGTTCGCGTTGGACAAGCTCGCCGACGCGTTCCGGCACGAGGCATCGGGTGCGCACTTCGGCAAGATTTGTGTGGCGATCTGAGGATTCAACGCTCGCGCCCGGCCCGCATGACCCGCGGGATCGCTAGGGCCTGTTCACGCTAATAACGTGCTTGCGAACGTGCCTTTGCGCGCGTAGTGCAAGGAGAGAGGAGCGCCGTTTGGCCGAGCCAAACAAGCGACGACCGACGCCGCAATACGGGCGCAAAGGCACGTTCCCCTGTATTAAAAAAACCTTCAAGGGGCTGGCCGCCAGAAGGGCCGATCGCCGCGTCATGCTCCTTGCGAATACGTCGAGTATTCGTTGCGTCGCAATCCTTGCGCTCGGCCCTTCTGGCGGCCAGCGCAAGCCCGTTATTAGCGTGAACAGGCCCTAGCTCAGATGCCCCTCGCGAGGTCCGCGAAACAGACACCCGTCGCCTCGCAGGCCTGCGTGAACCCTTCGTCGTAACTCGTGAAAAACAGCGTGCGCGTCGTGCCGAGCGTTCTGAACAGCTCGGCGAGCACCGCGCGCGCTGACGCGTCGAGTCCGCCGGCCGGTTCGTCGGCGATCAGCACGCGGGTTTCGCCGAGCGCGGCCGCCGTCAGAAACACCTTTTTGCGGCTGCCATACGACATCTGCTCGAAACGTTTGTCCAGATGTGGCGCGAGGCCGAAGCGTCCGGCGAGCGCGAGCACGTCGTCGGTCAGCGCGGTGTGCCGCGCCGCCGCAACCTGCCGCAGATAATCGCGGCCGGTCTGATCGGGCCAGCTCATGCTGTCTTCCGGCACATACGTGAGCAGCGCTTGCGCGGCATGCGGCGCGGCGCGCAGCGGATGACCGCCGAGCCATACGTCGCCGGTGTCGGGTTCGAGCGCGCCGGCAAGGATGGCGAGCAACGTCGATTTGCCGCTGCCGGATTCATCGTTCAACGCGACGCAGCCGGACGTCGCGTCGAAGTGCAGTCCTTCGAACAGGACGCGGTCGCTATAGCGCTTGCTGAGGTTGTCGAATCGAAGCATGGGTTGGCGCGCGGAGGGCGATGTGAACGCGGCGCAGGGTTGCACCACGCCTCGTGCATGCCGTGCGGGATCTGCGCCACGGCAATTTCGCGCCAGTGTAGCAGCGCGCGCCTGGTTCCTTCGCGCCGTTACGCAGACGTCGGCGTCTCCAGAAAGAACTCCACCATCCGATCACACACGCGTTCGAACATCTGCGTGCCCGTCACGGTCGGGCAACCGCGCGCGCATGCCGCTTCGATCAGCGGCGTAAGTGGCGGTTTCGTTACGACATCGCCGACAAAAGTCGTGGCCGGCAAGCGCGCGACGTCGATCGGCAACGAATCGCCCGCGCGCATGCCGAGCGGCGACGCGTTGACGAGCACGTCATACGGACTCGGGTCGAGGTCGGCCGCCGCACCGCGCGCCTTGCCTCGGCCGAGCGCATTGAGCCGTGCGGTCAGCGAACCGGTGCGTTCGACGTCGTTGTCGCGCACGTCGAGCGAGCCGACGCCGCGCTGAATCAGCGCATGGCCGATCGCCGAGCCCGCGCCGCCCGCGCCGACCAGCAGCGCGCGCTTGCCCCGTAGTTCGCAGCCCGCCGCGACGAGCGCCGCAACGAAGCCGGTGCCGTCGAACATGCCGCCATGCCAGCCGCCATCGGCGTTGCGGCGCAGCGTGTTGACCGCGCCAAGGAACGCGGCTTCTTCGGCGAGCGTCGCGCAATAGCTCGCCGCGCTGAATTTGTGCGGCACCGTGATGATCACGCCGTCGACGTTGCGCATCGGCGCGATGCCCGCGAAAAAAGCCGGCAGATCGGCTGGCGCGACGTGCGCGGGCACCACCAGCGCATCGCGGCCGGCCGAACGCAACGCGGCGGTCACGCCGGACGGCGAGCGCACCTGCGCAATCGGATCGCCGACGATGAAATACACGCGCGTCGCGCCGCTCAGACCCGCGTCGAGCGACGCCGCGAAGGAAGGGGTTTCAGCCCGCTGCATAGTCGAACCTCCTGAGTGCAGCGTAGGAAAGAACCGTCGATGCCGCTCGGCGCCGGCGCCCAAAAAGCAGAACCTGAGAGAAAGTGTCGATGACGCGAACGGGTCCGTAGAGAGCCGTCGCTCATCCTGCCAGCTGATTCCAAAATCCTGACTTAATCGTGGCCTATTTTCAGATCATTTAGGTCCGTTAATTACGCTTTGTCAGTAATTGTGACTGATTTTAATTGGGGTGCGGTTAGATATAGACATTAAAAACACGCGCTGCTTTTTACGCTGATAAACTGTGCGCGGAGCCAAGGCGGCGACGCCCTACGCGCGCTTCCCGCGTCCCCTTCCGGCGTGTCGATGGCCGGATAAACGGTGCAAATAGGCCTTTTCCGCGACTTTGACAGAGGCGTACCGCCGGCATACTACCTTCGGCTAAACACGGCTCACCGGGACGCAAAGATCGTCGTCCTTCTGAATTGTCCTTTGAGCCTCGCCGTGTGGCGCTTCGCCCGAGCCGATTTTCCGCAGACTCCGCCTTCCGATTTCGACAGGTAAGTTTGACAGACAGCTTGATTAAGTAAGGGCTTGTTCAAGTCCGCATTTTGGAAATGACTCATGAAGCCGGGAAATAATTCGCTTGGGAAAAAGCGCGCACGCAAAATTGCGGTGGCGGCTGTGGCGGTGCTGATCGCGGTGTTGGTCGGTTGGGGCGCCTGGTATATCCAGCATCGCGCCGAGCCGCAGGCGCCGGCGCTGAGCGGCATTGCGAGCCAGATGCGTCACGATGCATCCGCGTGGACGCATGCGGAGAAGGATGCGTCGACGATGCTGCGCGACATTCACGACACCAACGTCGCGGCGATCGGCGTGAGTCCCAACGCGATTCTGGTGTCGCTGCGTGACGGCTCGAAGTACTTCGTCACCGATCACAACGCAACCTTCTCGCACGCGCTGCTGCTGGGCGAGCGCTCCGACGCCGCCGCGTATCAGCTCGTGTGGCTGCCCGACGTCGACATCCACAGCGACGGCGCACGCTGGACGCAACTGTTCGAACAGTTCCGCGACGCGCTGAGCGTGCTGCTGCCGCTCGTGCTGATCGGCGGCATGGCGTGGTTCATGCGACGCGAGATGAAGGGCGGCGCGAAGCTGCTCAGCGAAACACCGACGCTGCGTTTCGACGACGTGATCGGCGCGAACGAAGCGAAGGCCGCGCTCGCCGACATTCGCGGTTACCTGTCCGATCCGAAGCAGTTCTCGTCGCTGGGCGTGCGCGCGCCGTGCGGCATCCTGATGGTCGGCGCGCCCGGCGTCGGCAAGACTCGGCTCGCTCAGGCGCTGGCCGGCGAATGCGGTGCGAACTTCATTTCGATCACGGGCAGCTATTTCAGCGCGAAGTACTACGGTGTCGGTATCCAGAAGGTGCGGCACCTGTTCGAACTCGCGCGCAAGAACGCGCCGACAGTCATCTTCATCGACGAAGCGGACGGTCTCGCGAAACGAACCGACACCGGCGGTGGTCCGGTCGAAGCCGAAAGCAACCGGATCATCAACCAGCTGCTCGCGGAGATGGACGGCTTCGAGTCGAACGAGGGCGTGATCGTCGTGGCCGCGACCAACCATCCCGACAATCTCGACGAAGCATTGCGCCGCCCCGGCCGTTTCGATCGCACGGTGCAGGTGCGTCTGCCGGATCGCGAAGACCGCGCCAAGATTTTCCGTTTCTACGCGCAGCGGCTGAAGTCGAAAGCGGCGGATATCGACTACGACCAGCTCGCGCGCTTGACGACTGGACTGTCGCCGGCCACCGTCGCGATGGTCGTGAATCAGGCGGGGCTGATCGCGCGCAAGGCGGGCGATAACGAAATCGCCGCGAAGCACTTCATGGAAGCGATCAAGATCGCGCGCATCGGTGACGTGAGCGGCGCCGAGCGCGCGCTCACCGAGGACGAGCGCAAGCGGATCGCGGTGCATGAGGCGGGGCACGGTCTGGTCGCCGCGCTGCTTGGCACCGGCGTGCTCGAGGAAGTGACCATCCTGCCGCGTGGCGGCGCGCTTGGCGTCGCGCTGATCACGAAGGCGCAGGACAAGCACCTGTACCGCGAAACGGAAATCCGCAACGAGATCCAGGTGCTGCTCGGCGGACGCAACGCGGAGATTCTGATGTTCTCCGAAGCATCGAGCGGCGCCGCGTCGGACTTGCAGGAGGCCTCGCGTATCAGCCTCGACATGGTGTCGAAGTTCGGCTTCAACAGCGACGGAGATCTGTTCAGTCTCGCGGCGCTGCCGTCGCAGTATGCGGGCCTGCAAATGAAGAGCGCAATCGAGCATGCGAACGTGCTGCTCAAGGAGCTCAACGAACTTTGCTACGGGCTACTGCACGCGTACGAGCCGGTACTGCGCGACATTTCGGACCAGTTGCTCGAGCACGAGACCGTACCCGGGGACACCGTTTATCGGTTCATCGCCGAGCACAAGAGCACGCTGAAGATCGTGCAGGAGCCTGCGGCGGCTTGACGGGCCTGATGATGCGCTACGCGAAGTCCGACGATCCCGGGTCGGTCGGCATCGCGGGAAAGCGCCGCGCGCATCGACCTGGTTCGATCTTTCAGGCTACGTCGGAAGCGACGTTCTCCGCCGCTTTCAATACCGATTCGCCGCGCGTCTTCACTCGCAAAATCGGCGCCTCGATCAACCGCCACGACAGCATCGCAATGCCAAGCGAAATCGCAAACGACGCGACGATGCCAAGCATATGTGCCCACATCGGCACGCTGCCGCCAAACAACGCCTCGGCGTGACGGTTACGCGTCAGATCGGGGATCAGGTTGTGATACAGATAGAAACCGTAACTGATACGCCCAAGACCGGCGAGCCAACGCGTCTGTAGCAGACCCATCACGGCAGCATTGCGGCAACACGCGATCGAAGCCACCAGCGCCGCGATACCGATCCCGTACGTTGCGCTGATCGCGGTAAACAGCAAGGGATCGTCGAGCATGTTCCACCTCGGCTCGGCCGCGCACAAACCGATCACGACCAGACTCAGCGCGAACAGCGTCAGGCCATGGCCGAGCCAGGCACGCATGCGGCCGCGATCGTCCTCGATCACCAGACCACCGATGCCGCCCAACGCGAGCAACCAGACATTGCTCAACGGGTGCGTATAGATCGTGATCTCATCCCAATGCGCGGCGCGCATCGCGAACAGCGCGGCAAGGCCGAGCGCCACGATCGCCCAACATGCCGCTCGATGTCGCCGCGTCGCGAGCAGCAGCAAAAACGGCGCAACGACGAGATAGAACTGCTCCTCGATCGCGAGGCTCCACAAGTGCGAATAGCGGCCCGGCCAGTAACGCAGCACCGAGCCGATCCAGAAGTTGGACAGATACGCGAAGTGAAACGGCATGCCGCTCGCCAGTTCCGGATTCGCGAGGCCAAATGCCATCAGCACGCACATCACGACGAGCATCAGGTAATAGATCGGAAAGATGCGCACCGTGCGACGAAACAGAAAGCGCCCGAGTTCGGTGCGGAAACAGCTGTCGCCCTCTTCGATGCGCGCGCGCCGCGACGACAGGATGCCGATGATCAGAAAGCCGCTCAGCGCAAAGAAGATCCACACGCCGAGATGCCCGATTTCGCCGATGTCGCCGAAGAGTCGATGCTGCAGAAACACCATCAGCACAGCGATAGCGCGCAATCCATCGAATCCGGCAATTCTGTTTTTCATAAACCTCTATTCGCAAAGCGGCGGAAAAGCACGAAAACATCGTACGGGGAAAAAATGCGAAAAAAATCGCAGCGCGCGTTCGATGATTTATTTTCGAGGCTCGCGTTCCGTCCATGAAGACGGGTGTCCCTGTTTCGTGCATGAAAAGCCGCAAAACTTTCCGCGTGTTCGCTAAAGACGCGCCGAGTATTACCAGTCGCCAACGACTCCATGTCAGAAAGCCGTTGTGAAAGCGAACATTAGAGGCGCATCGTCAGCGCCTTCGCCTGCGTCATAGGTGATGCATTGAACGATCGAGTCTTTTGTTGTTCGCACAGGTCGGCACGCTGATGGGCACTGTCACGTTGCTGAGATGTCCGAGTAAGATCGCGTGATGAAGAATGAAAAATCGCTTTACCACGGTCATCGCTTTCCAGCGGCGGTCATCAGTTCCGCGGTCCGCTGGTATTTCAGGTTTCAGCTCAGCCTGCGTGATATCGAAGAGCTGCTATTCGAGCGGGGGTTATCGTCAGCTACGAAACAGTCCGACGCTGGTGCGATAAATTCGGTGCCCGTTTCGCCCACCGTGTGAAAGCGGCGCGTCGCAAGCCCGGCACGACATGGCACCTTGACGAAGTATTTGTGACGTTGCGCGGCGAGCCTTACCTGCTGTGGCGCGCTGTTGATCAATCGTGAAAAAGCGGGAGAGGGCACACGCACCCTTTCCCGCCGACCGCTTACCACTGATACGAGGCACCAATCCCGGCAGTCGTGCCACCCGCGGACATCCCAACACCCGCTTTCACCTTGATGTTGTCCTTGATACGAGCCGTACCGCCCAGTGCGATCGCCTGATAACCGTTGTAAGTCGCTGCCGCGATACCGAACGACAGTTTCTTGCCTTGATCGACTTCTGGAATCATCGTCAGCGCGGTAGCGGCGGCGATTCCCGAGTAGGCGTTCCTGGCGAGATTGTTGACCGCCTGGTTGGTCGCGTTGATACGCTGATCGGTGTAGTTGTTGGCCTGCTGAACGCCTTGTGCGACCGAGCTGTTCATCTGACCGACATTGACTGCATCCGTGTCCGCCGTACCCGCTGCGACGTTGGTGATCTGGCGTTCGTGACCCGCTGAACCCACCGATACCGAGTTATCGCGATCCGTCACCGAGCCCTGACCCAACGCCACCGAGTTCGCATTGCCAGCCTGCGAGCCCGTGCCGATCGCCGTCGAGTTGACGCCGGTCGCCGCCGCATTGGTGCCCACTGCCACCGCGTTCTCTGCTGCGGCGCTGGCGTTTGCCCCAACCACCGTGCTGCCCGCACCGGTACCCGGCATCGCCGCGTTAGCCACTGCTTCACTGTTGCGGTCCGACGACGAAACATCCGGGGTGACCGGCTGGATGTTCGACACCTGGGAACCGAGATCCTTCACCTGGCCGTTGAGATCCGTCACCTGGTCCTGCAACGCCGACAGCTGGCCGTAGTTTACCGCGTCATACTGGCTCGTGCCGTTCGCCACATTGGTCAGGATCACCGGACCTGCGCTCTGGCCTCCACCCAGCGTCACGGAACCGAAGTTCACCGAACCGTCACCGTTACGGTCGTACTGCACCGCGCCCGACAGTTGCGTGCCGACATCGCCCACCTGGTTCTGCAGCTTCGTGATGTCCGTGGTGTTCTGCGTGACCCGGTCATCCAGGTTGGTGACGGCATCGCCTACGCTATGCACGGTCGTACCGCCCACGCTGTAGCTCGGTGCGCTGATCGTGCCGTCCGCGTTCACGGTCGAGCCGCCACCCAGACCAGCGGCCACGCTCGCCGAGTTCGCATACAGCTGGCTGCCGTTGACGGCTTCCTTGCTGCCCGCTGCAATCGCACCGTCGGCAACGCCGCTCAGCGAGCGCGCGCCATCGGTGCCACCGAAGTCCACCGTCGTGCCGTCCAGGTCCCTGGCCACCGTGATGGCCTTGCTGGTCGCGTCCTGCTGCACCAGGCCGACGCTGCCGCCGTCCAGCTGCTGCGTCAGGTTCGTGACCGAGCCTTCCACGTTGGTCACGCGGCCGTC
>NZ_JACHDI010000023.1:0-96177 GCF_014201025.1 Paraburkholderia sp. MM5384-R2 | reverse complement strand
CGCTTCGGTGCTGGTGTCGCTCAGCGCACCGGCCTTCACGCCGCTCAGCGTGCGCGCGCCCTCAGTGCCACCGAAATCCACCGTCGTGCCGTCCAGATCCCTGGCCACCGTGATGTTCCGGGTCGCTGCGTCGTGCTGCACCAGACCGATCGTGCCGTCGTTCAGGTTGTCGGTGACGTTCGTGATGTCGCCACTCATCTTCGTGATGTCGGCTTTGTTGATCGCGATGTCCTTGCTGTTGTCGAGCGCGATGTTGTGGATCATCACCAGGCCATCGTTGAGGTTATCGATGAACCAGGCGTTGCGGCGCACGCTTTCGTCGATGTTGGCAAACGCGTCACCCACGTTGTTGACCGTCGTACCGCCAACGCTGTAGCTCGGCGCGCTGATCGTGCCGTCCGACTCGATCGCCGCCCCACCGCCTAGCGCATTCACCACTCCGCCGAGCTGGCTCAGATTGACGGCATCCGTACTTTGGGTACCTGCAGCCAGGTTCACAATCTGGCGTTGGCCGGTGGACGTGCCTACCGACACCGTATTCGCCCGGTCGGCCACCGAATTCACGCCCAAAGCTACGCTATTGGTCGCGGTGACCGTGCTCCCGAAACCGAGCGCCACAGAATCTGAGGCACTCACGGTTGAAGCTGGGCCGAAAGCTGCCGAGCGATCACCGTTGACAACGGCCATTTCGCCGAGCGCAATCGTGCCACCCCCGTTCGCCTCGGCTGAATCGCCGATGGCAATGGCCGAGCTACCGTCATAATTAACGTCGCCTTTAGCGTTTGCACCAGCACCAATCGCTATCGATCCAGGAGTGCTGGCAGAAGCAGCGACGGCGGTGCTGGTCGAATTGTCAATAGCAATGTTGCCATAGGCGCCAATAGGGTTCGCAACTTTAGCAGCAGCATTCCCACTGTAGCCGGCAATCACACCCAAGGCTACGCCGATGCTACCCATCACGCAGCGTGACTTGCTGCGCTTGCCGCGACGTGCAGTGTGCTCGGATGCAGCCACCCACGACCCAAGGGCTTCACTCCAGATGCTGACATAGGACTTGTTCATGACATGATTCCTTTTAAAGTTTGAAAAAGAACTGAGGTATGCGAACTAATGCCAAATCGCCGTTGCCATTTCTTGCTGTTCGATATCAGCTGCAAAAACGGGGGCGATGACGATCCAGAAAGCTCATGGCCGCAGTAAGAATCGGCCAGATTTCTGCCGAGTCAATCTGGGGCAGGCCTTTGCTAAATCTCTGTAACTGGGTTCAGTCTATATTTTTGAGATTGGATAAAAATAGGACCGGTCCGAATCGGCGCGGGCCGGTATTTGAGCGCTGCAGCGCTTGAGATGGCGGCACTGCCTGCTAACGCGGAGAGCGTGGCAAGGTCAGAAATCTTGACGGGACGGCAGATAGTGGAAAGGGTGCCCTATGTGTTTCATCAACTGTCAACAGTTCAGCGATGCCCGTCGCCAATGCTTGCGCTAACGAGTGCAACCGCGCGCCGAACGGGTTTCAGTCGAGCTTCACGTAACAGGCGACGACCAGAAGTGAAGGCGGGGACAGGCGCAAACCGCAACGCCGCCCGCCACAGGCGGCTCAATCGACATCAAACACGCAACGAGTCGGAATCGCCGTATGATGCGGAAATCATTCCTTGCGTCCCTGATTCAGGTCCGCCATGCCATCACAGAGCACAGATTCCAGCAGGCATGGACGCGTGGTTCACACGCTCAACCGCGACTCACGCGTTGATGAGCCGAGCAGGCTGAACCGCTATCAGCTGACGCTCGTCATGGGCGCGGGCGTCGCGGTCTCGTTTGTCCTGGTGCTGTTGACCGGCGTTGTGCTGAAATCGACCTTCACGGACTACGTCGAGGATCGCTATACCGATTTCGCTCTCCGGCAGACTCGCCTGCAGCTGGAGTTTCTCGAGCGGGAAAGAACGCTGAGAGCCGCCATCCTCCATGAAGATATCGAGTTCAGTCCCGTGTTGATCAACAGCGTGCCACAGCAGGTAAGGCTCGCCGCGCAACGTCGCAAATACTTCTGCCGTGCACGCCGCAGAGACCCAACTGTGGTCAAGCGGTTAGGTGAGGACAGGAGTGCGACATGGTTTCCGCCAGCCACCGATCCCTTTAGCGAACAGCCCGCCATCGGGCTGGTCATGCCGGCCTTCGCTTGAGCGACGGATCGGACCGAAGCTCGATAAGAAAGCCTGCGTGCGTTCAGGATCGCACCACGCTGATGCGTGGCCATTCACGTTCCTGCGTGCCGCCAGCGCGCATTCTTCGAGAAGACGAATGGAAACCCCAGGCCGTGGCCGTGGACGATCGGTCGAAGTCGATTTCTTTCGCGGTATCGTGCTGATCGTCATC
The DNA here is from genome assembly GCF_014201025.1 of Paraburkholderia sp. MM5384-R2. NCBI lineage: Bacteria > Pseudomonadati > Pseudomonadota > Betaproteobacteria > Burkholderiales > Burkholderiaceae > Paraburkholderia > Paraburkholderia sp. MM5384-R2. The sequence continues at coordinate 93,801 of NZ_JACHDI010000023.1, read as the reverse complement.
GTGCTCGATCACATTCCCGGCAGCACGCTATCGCATCTGATGCTGCACGCGTACGCGTTGTGCGATTCGGCCGAGGTGTTCGTGTTTCTCGGCGGCTATGCATCGGCGGCGGCGTATACGGCGGTGCTTGCGCATCGCGGCGAACACGCGGCGCAGCTGCGCTTCCTCAAACGCTGCGGGGAGATCTATCGCGCGTATCTGTTGACGGCGATGCTGACGCTCGTGTCCGGCGCGATTCTCGCGCTGCTCGATCTGAATCGGCCGATGGTAGAAATGACCGGCTGGCCGCCGTTCGCGTTGCAGCCATGGCGTCAAGCCTTCGATATCGCGCTGTTGCGCCGGCAACCGTATCTGTCCAGCGTGCTGCCGATGTACGTGCTGTTCGCGCTATGCGTGCCCGTGATGGTGCCGCTCGCGCGCCGCTCTGCATCGCTCGCGCTCGCGGTGAGCGTCGCGGTGTGGGCCGTCGCGCGGCCGCTCGCCGCGTTATTCAGCATTGACGCTGTCGCCGACTGGGCTTTTAATCCGTTTGCGTGGCAACTGATGTTCGTGCTCGGTATGCTGTGCCGCGTCCAGCCGATCAGCGAACGTTTTCATGCGAGCTATACCGCGCAGTGGCTTACGCGCGTCGCGGTGGTCGCGGTGCTTGGCTTCGCGATGGTCAAACTTTTCGTGCTGACGCAGCCTTTGTCCGGCACGCACAAGCAGAATCTTTCAGTGGAACGTGTGATCAATTTCATCGTCATCGCGTGGCTCGCCGCCCAGTTCGTGCGGATGGGCAGTATCGCGTGGCTCGCGAGGCGGCTGCCCGCCGTCGTGACGGTGGGGCGCACCGGACTCGTGTGCTTCGTCACCGGCACGCTGGTGTCGTTGATCATCGACACGGCGACACCGCACACGTTTCACGGCTTTCGCGCGGTGCTGGTCGGGCTCGGCGGCGACCTCGCGGCGATCGGCGCGCTGCTGATGATCGCGCGCGGCTGGAGCGGCTGGAAAGGGCAGCAGTCGGGCGCACAGGCGAATGGCGCGGGTTGCGGATGACACGACGCGAGCGCCGCGGGCGCATCACGACCACGATGCGCACGACGCGCAAGCTCGTTGGACTCGCGACCGTGATGAGTGTCGTCGTGCTCGCGTGGCTCGCGATGCATCGCACGGCCGCGCAGGCCAAAGAGACACCGTTCGCGATGCACTGCGCGGAGTTCGCGGGCGCGGTGCTGTCGCCCGAATTGATCGAGATGCCGACGGCCGGCGCGCTGATCGAAAGCGCGGCAATGATCGGCGCGACCGCGCCGGGCAATCAGCAAGGCGGCGAGTATTGCCGCATCACGGGCCGCATCAAGGCGCTGAATCGGACGACGCCCGACATCCGCTTCGATCTGAATCTGCCGAGTCGCTGGAATGGCCGTGCGTTGCAGATCGGCGGCGGCGGGTACGACGGCGTGGTTGTCAGCGGCACCGGCGTGATGCCGTTCTCGCCGGATCGCGCGCCGCTCGCGCAAGGCTACGCGACGTTCGGTGACGACTCGGGGCATGTCGGCGATTCGTCGCTCGCGGCGTTTGGTCTCGTCGATGAAGCGGTGACGAACTTCGGCTACGCGCATCTGAAGAAAACCCATGACGTCGCGCTCGCGTTGATCGCGCACGCGTACGGCAGGCCGCCGCAGCGCATGTATTTTGCCGGCGGCTCGACGGGGGGCCGCGAAGGCTACACGGTGATGCAGCGCTTCCCCGACGACTACGACGGCGTGATCGCCAATGCGCCCGCGCTGAATTTTTCCGGCGTGCGGCTGATCGGCGTGAAGCTCGGCCAGGCCGAGTACGGTATGCCGGGCGGCTTCGTGCCGCCGGCGCTGCTCGAACGCGTCTATCAACGCACGCTCGAGGTGTGCGACCGGCTCGACGGCATGGCGGACGGCATCGTCAGCGACGTCGAAGCATGTCGCGCGCACGAAGCGCAAATTGTCGATTCGCTGCGTTGCGCGCTGCGCCTTTCATCTGACGATGGGTGTCTGACCGACGCACAACTGGCCACCTTGCTGGCGATGCGCGACGGGCTGTCGCTGCCGTATCGGCTCGCGTGGGAGGTGAGCGGCTATCGCGGCTACAACGTGTTCCAGGGCACGCAACTGACCGGCGCGCTCGGGCTCGCGCATCAGCCGCGGCGTCAACCGGTGCCGACGTTCTATGCGAACGGCTATCTGTTCGCGCAAGGCGACGGCTATCTGCGCTACTTCGTCGCGCGCGATGCGGACTTCGATTCGTTGACGTTCGATCCGCAACGCCCCGGCAAATATCGCGCGCAACTGATCGCGCTGTCGGGCACGATCGGCGCGATGAACCCCGACCTGTCGCGTTACATCGCGCATGGCGGCAAGCTGATCACGCTGCAGGGTCTCGCCGACGAAGTGATCAGCCCGAACCAGACGATCGCATATCACGACGCGCTAGTCGCGCGTTTCGGCAAGGACGAGGTCGATCGCTTCATGCGGCTGTACATGGTGCCGGGGTTTCAGCATGGCAACGGCGTGTTCATTCCATCGGTCGATCTGCTCGGCTCGCTCGACGCGTGGGTCACGCGCGGCGTCGCGCCCGAAACGCTGATGGCCACAGATCTCGCCGCGGCGACGAATGGACGCTCGCGGCCGCTGTGTCGCTATCCCGGGTTTCCGCGCTATCTCGGCCGAGGCAATGTAAATCTGGCGAGTAGTTTTGTCTGTGCGCAGCCCTGAGGTCTGGGTCGTCGCAGCGCCTGTTTGGCCGGCGCGCCGCGCTAGAAAACGTGCGGACCGAGCCGGGGCCCACGCCCGACGAGCCGACAGCCCGAGCGCCACCGCCTTTTCGCGCACGGAGCGCCGCAACCGCACGATCTGTTCGTTCGCTCGCGTGCGCTGCACGCTTTCGCACTTTCCATTACATTGCGGATGCGGCGCATTCCTTCGCGCCGTTTCCTGTCATTCAACAGCGGTGTCGGCCATCATCGAGTCCATGCAGCCAATCGTTTCGGTCACGAATCTGTCGAAAACCTATGCCAGCGGTTTTCAGGCACTGAAGAACATCAATCTGGCGATCCACCGTGGAGAAATCTTCGCGCTGCTCGGGCCGAACGGCGCGGGCAAGACCACGCTGATCAGCATCGTCTGCGGCATCGTCAACGCGAGCGAAGGCGGCGTGACGGTGGACGGCCACGACATCGGCTCCAACTATCGCGCGGCCCGCTCGCTGATCGGCCTCGTGCCGCAGGAGTTGACCACGGACGCGTTCGAAACCGTCTGGGCCACCGTGTCGTTCAGCCGCGGCCTGTTCGGCAAGCCGAAGAACCCCGCTTACATCGAGAAAGTGCTGCGCGACCTGTCGCTCTGGGAGAAGCGCGACAACAAGATCATCACGCTGTCGGGCGGCATGAAGCGGCGCGTGTTGATCGCGAAGGCGCTGTCGCACGAGCCGCGCGTGCTGTTTCTCGACGAGCCGACCGCCGGCGTCGACGTCGAGCTGCGGCGCGACATGTGGAAGCTCGTGCGCTCGCTCGCGGCGAGCGGCGTGACGATCATCCTGACCACGCATTACATCGACGAAGCCGAGGAGATGGCCGACCGCATCGGCGTGATCAACGCGGGCGAAATCATGCTGGTCGAAGAGAAGACCGAGCTGATGCGCAAGCTCGGCACGAAGCAGTTGACGCTGCAACTGGAGAGCCCCCTCGACACGGTGCCGGCTTCGCTCGCCGGCTACGGGCTCGCGGTCGCGAACGGCGGCAACGAACTGACCTACACCTATGAAGGCGAGGGCGGGCGCACCGACATCATCGCGCTGCTGAAATCGCTCGACGACGCCGGTATCCGCTTCAAGGACCTGCACACCACGCAGAGTTCGCTCGAAGACATTTTCGTCAGTCTGCTGCGGGGGAACCCATGAACATCTACGCAATGCGCGCGATCTACAAGTTCGAAATGGCGCGCACGTGGCGCACGCTGATGCAAAGCATCATCGCGCCGGTGATTTCCACGTCGCTGTACTTCGTCGTGTTCGGCTCGGCGATCGGCTCGCGTATCAAGGAAGTGGAGGGCATCAGCTACGGCGCGTTCATCGTGCCGGGTCTGATCATGTTGTCGCTGCTGTCGCAAAGCATCGCGAACGCGTCGTTCGGGATTTACTTCCCGCGCTTCACGGGCACGATCTACGAGCTGCTGTCGGCGCCCGTATCGTATCTGGAGATCGTCGTCAGCTATGTGGGCGCGGCGGCCACCAAGTCGATCCTGCTCGGGCTCATCATTCTCGCGACCGCCGCGCTGTTCGTGCCGTTGCAGATCATCCATCCATTCTGGATGGTGCTGTTTCTCGTGCTGACGGCCGTCACGTTCAGTCTGCTCGGCTTCATCATCGGCATCTGGGCGGACAGCTTCGAGAAGCTGCAACTGGTGCCGCTCCTGATCGTCACGCCGCTCACGTTTCTCGGCGGCGCCTTCTATTCGGTGGACATGCTGCCGCCGTTCTGGCACGCCGTCACGCTGTTCAATCCGATCGTTTATCTGGTCAGCGGATTTCGCTGGAGCTTCTACGAGTTGGGCGACGTCGGCGTCGGCCTGAGTCTCGGCATGACACTGCTGTTCCTCGCGGTGTTCCTCGTGATCGTCGGCTGGATCTTCAGGACCGGCTATCGCTTGAAAAGCTGATAAGACCGCGCGATTAGCAGAGGGCGCGACAGCGAAAAGCCGTCGCGCCCTCTTCATCGATACGCGCAGACGCCGACTACAACTACAACAGATACGCCTGCGCGACATTGATCAACTGCACGCGGTTGCGCACGTTGAACAGCTGCCGCAAGCGCCGCAGATGATAGTCGACGTTATGCGGCGACAGCCCGAGGAAATACGCGATTTCCTTGTCGCGCTGCCCCTGCACGACCGCCTTCAGCACCGCGTGCTGCAGCTTGCTGAGCGCGACGCGCTGCTGCTGCGCGGGCGCGATGCCGATCACGCTTTTCGCGTGCATCCAGATGAACTCATGAATCGAGTGCGCGAACATCAGCGTTTCCGCGACGATCGATTCGGTCATCCAGCGCGGGTTGCCGATCTCCGAATTGAAGCACAGGCTCGCGCTCAGCTCCGGCTCCGGCAGCGGCATCTGCGTGAGAATGCCGCTCTTGCGGCCGGTCGCCTCCAGCATGTCGATCAGCGCGCCGAGCCGCTCGCTGCGCAACTGCGCGCGCGGCAGGTCGGCGCGCAGGTCGGCGGTATTCCACAGAAACGGCATGCCGGTCGGCGACGCGAGCGCGACGCGCGGGTCGAGCTCGAAATAGCGCTCGCGGAAATAGCGCGTGAGCCAGGCCTGCGACTCGTAGCTCGTCAACACGAACATCGTCTTGTGATGCGAAGACGTGCGCGTGGCGGTATAGCTGAACGAGTCGAAGCCCAATTGCCTGATGCGCCGACGCACGAACTCCATGCGGTCCTGCGCGCTGCCGAACCGTCCGAGCGGACCGATCAGCGGCGCGGCCCGCCCCGCCGCGGGCGACGGCGTGCCGATTTCTTCCTCGGTGAACAGAGTCAGAAAGCCACTTCGACCCGCACTATTCGCGGCGCGGGGAGACATCTTCACTGCTTCAGCCGCGTGGGCTGATTGCGCGGCGTGCCGCGCGCCGGCCGGGTAAGCCGGTTGGGCGGATGCCGCTCTCGGGTGTGCTGCCGACGCGTGCCCGGCTTCGCCTTGCGGCGAGCCGGTCAGCCATTGCGGCAGCGTATCGCATTCATGTTCCATGAAACGGTAGCTCCGGCGTTCTAAACGCGTGAAAGACGACAACCTCAATGATTAGCGATTTCGTGAAATGTCGGTAGCCGGTTCCTTGCTATCATTTTTGTGATCTTGCGCTGACAGTGGACCGGCAGTACGGGTACGGCGGCGTTTCTCCTTCCATACGGCACCTCCTTCGAGGGGATGTGATGGCACGAATTCCCAAGCTCACGACGACGCTTGCCTACGACCGCTACATGGCCGGCCAGCGACTCGTGTCGAGCGTGGATCGCGAGTGGCGGCATCTGGTGCTGCGCTCGTATCTCGAGCCGGTGCGGCAAGACCTGCTCGAAGCGCCCGGTTTGCGCGACTTCACGCTGATGACGCTCGCGAGCGGCGCCGAGCATCTCGAACGCAACCTCGGCGGAGCTTGGGAAAGCGCCGATATGCGCGTGAACGACCTGTGGTTCGTGCCGCCCACGCCGATCTCGTGGCGCTGGCATTCGATCAGCGACGAGCCGTTGTCTACGTTGCACGTGCACATCGAGCGCGATTTGATCGACAGCGTCGCGCAACAGATGGGGCTCGACGCGTCGCGTGAACTGTCGCTCGGCGACGCGATGCGCTTCAACGATCCGCTGATCGCCGCGATGCTTGCCGCGCTGCATCGCGCCGCCCGCGATCCAGCCGATTCGCGTCTGTATGTCGATACGCTGGCTCACGCGCTCGCCGCGCACCTGCTGCAGCACTATTCGAGCGGCAACGACGCGCGGCGCGGCGGCGCGACGCGGCCCGAACGGCTGGTGCCGCGCCGGATCCGCCGAGTGACCGAGTACATCCGCACCAATCTCGCCGAAGATCTGGCGATCGCCGAACTGGCCGAGCAGGCCGGCCTAAGCAGTTTTCATTTTGCGCGGGTGTTTCGCCGCGAGACCGGGGAGACGCCGCATCAGTTCGTGACGCGCTTGCGGCTCGAGGAAGCGGCGAGGCTGCTGCGCGCCACGGATCGAACCGTGCTGCAAATCGCGCTCGAAGTTGGCTTCGAGAATGCCAGTCATTTCTCCGTGCAGTTCAAGCGTGGCTATGGTGCGACGCCGCTCGCCTACCGGCTGCGCGCTTGAGATGCACGCCGCCTGATGCTTGCCTGCGCACGCCGTAACGGCTCGCCTTTCTGCGGTAGGAATCACGCACCTGCGCAGTGTGCTTTGCATTGCGCGGCTTGCAAACTACGAACTTTCGTGGCGGCGCGCGGTGCAAACTGGCATGGCACGTGGCGCAAGGCTTCGCGGTTCGGCCGGCCTCCCGCGATCGGACGTGGTCTAACTGGACTGACCGCGACGCCGACAACTGTATCTGTCGAAACCTTGCATCGGACGACAGAATCGAACCGCTTTTGAAACCCACATACTGGATAACGCGCCATGACCCGACTCAAGATGACCGCCTGCGGCCACGCCTTCATCGCCGAAACCCATCCCGATGCGCCGCAGACCGTGGCCGCCTTCCTGAAGCTGCTGCCGTACCGGCAGAAGCTGATCCATGTGCGCTGGAGCGGTGAGGGCTGCTGGGTGCCGCTCGGCGAATTCAAGCTCGAGAACGACGGCGTCGCGGTCGGCTTCGAGAATCACACGAGCCATCCATCGGTCGGCGACATCCTGTTCTATCCGGGCGGCTATAGCGAGACCGAGATCATCCTCGCATATGGCTCCTGCTGCTTCGCGAGCAAGATGGGGCAACTCGCGGGCAATCATTTTCTGACGATCGTCGAAGGCAAGGAAAAACTGCGCGAGCTCGGCACGAAGGTGCTGTGGGAAGGCGCACAGGAGGTGGTGTTCGAGAGGCTTTGAGCGGGCCGCATTTCCTCGCTGGGCATACGCGATGCTTGTTCGAAGAGCCGCGTGCGGTCAGGTACCGATCCGGCACCGACCACGCACGTGAGGCACTCGACACCGCTGGCCCGCCCGGCGAGGAGGAGCAAATGCGAGGCATAAATGACAAGGTCCGCGCTGTAGTTTTTGCCATGTCGATCGTGCTGCTTTCGGCTTGCGGCGGAGGCGGTGACGGCAGCGGCGGGTCGAGTAGCGGCGGCAGCACGGCGGCCGAGCCGGCTGGCGGCGTCAAGCTGCAGGTCGTGTCGTTTGGCGACAGCCTGTCGGACGTCGGGACTTATGCGCCGCTCGCGAGCGCGGTGGGAGGCGGGCGTTTCACGACCAATCCCGGCCAGGTGTGGGCCCAGCAGGTCGCGCAATACTACGGCGATACGCTCAGCGCCGCGTTCACGATCGATTTCACGCATAAGCTGAGTGCGCAGAGCGGCCTCGGTTATGCGGAAGGGGGCTCGACGGTGGCGACGCCGGCGAACCAGTACGACTATCTGAGCGACGTCATCGGCAACATCGAAATGCCTGTCAATCAGCAACTGTCGAGTTATCTGAGCGCTCACGGCAGCTTCAACGCCAATCAGCTCGTGCTCGTGTGGGTGGGCGCGAACGATGTGCTCCGCGCCGGCAACCTGCCCGCCGCGGCGCCGATCGTGCAGGCGGCGGCCACGACGCTCGCCCAGCTCGTCGGGCAGATCGTCCAGAACGGCGGCGCGCATGTGGTGGTGATCAATCTGCCGAATATCGGGCTGTCGCCGAAGGGGCTCGCTTCGGCCGATGGTGGCGCGAACCTCACGCAGTTGTCGCAGCTTTTCAACGCTACGTTGAACGCCGCGTTGCAAACCGATGGGCTGCAATCGAAAGTGATCGAGGTCGATTCGTACACGTGGACGAATCAGGTCATCGGAAGCTTTCAGGCGAACGGTTTTACCGTGTCGAATACGGGGCAGGCCTGCGATCCGAAGAAAACGCCCGATGACACCGCGCTGCTATGTTCGCCGGCGACCTACGTGAGCGCCAATGCGGATCAGACTTACATGTTCGCCGATGATTTGCATCCGACGACGCACATGCATGCGTTGTTTGCGCAGTTCGTCGAGCAGCAGATCGCGCATAGCGGATTGGGGCGGTGAGGGGAGACTACGGCGGGGCGCGCTATCGGCACCCCGCCCCTCAGCCAGGCCGGGGTGCGCACCCCATCAGGTCATCACTTGAACAACTTCATCGCCTGCGTCAGCGTATTGATCACGCCCCAGGCAAGCGGAATCATCACATACACCCAGAACACCGCGAGCATCACCTTGTTGGTCGGATGTACGGTTTGAACGGTCGACATACGGATCTCCTCACGCGCCCTTGGCGACTTGTGCATCGGTCATGTGGTGCTTCTCATCCACACGCTTGACCAGCAGGTTGCAGATAAAGCCGATCACGAGCAGCACGGCCATGATGTGCACGGTCATCGTGTACGCGTCCGCTTTGGCGACGCCGTTCGCGACTTCATATGCGCGGATGTAATTGACGAGCACCGGACCCGCTACACCCGCCGCCGCCCACGCGGTCAGGAGCCGTCCATGAATGCCGCCGACGAACGCTGTACCGAACATGTCGGCGAGATAGGCCGGCACCGTCGCGAAGCCGCCGCCGTACATGGACAGGATGATGCAGTACGTCAGCACGAACAGCGCGATCTGTCCGTTCGCGGCAAAGCTGGGCACGAAGTAGTAGAGCACCGCGCCGAGCACGAAGAAGATGGCGTAGGTGTTCTTGCGACCGATCCAGTCCGATGCCGACGACCAGACGAAACGTCCACCCATGTTGAACAGCGACAGCAATCCGACGAAGCCGGCCGCAGCCGACGCCGTCACGGTGTTCTTGAAGCTCTCCTGGATCATCACCGAGGCCTGGCCGAGAACGCCGATCCCGGCCGTCACGTTCAGGAACAGCACGAACCAGATCAGATAGAACTGCGGTGTTTTCAACGCCTGATCGATATGCACGTGGTTGCGCGAGATCAGCCGGTGCTGCGTGACTTCGGGCGGCGTCCAGCCGGCCGGCTTCCAGTCGGCGGGCGGCACGCGGATCGCGAGGGCGCCGATCGTCATCGAGATGAAGTAGACGATGCCGAGCACGACGAAGGTCTCCGCGACGCCCACGCTCGTTGCGCTATGAAAGTGGTTCATCAGCGCGACCGACAACGGCGCCGCGATCATCGCGCCGCCACCGAAGCCCATGATCGCCATGCCGGTCGCCATGCCGCGGCGGTCCGGGAACCAGCGGATCAGCGTCGACACCGGCGACACATAACCGAGCCCCAGCCCGATCCCGCCGATCACGCCGTAACCGAGATATAGCAGCACGATCTGATGCAGATAGACGCCGAGCGCGGACACCAGGAAGCCGCCGCCGAAACAGCATGCTGCCGTGAACATGGTGCGGCGCGGACCGACATGTTCGAGCCATTTGCCCGCGAATGCCGCCGACAAACCGAGGAACACGATTGCGAGCGAAAAGATCCAGCCGAGCGCGGTCAGCGACCAGTCATCGGGCGCGGACTGGGTGATGCCGATCACCTTGGTCAGCGGTCCGTTGAATACCGAGAACGCATAGGCCTGACCGATGCACAGATGCACGGCGAGCGCCGCGGGGGGCACCATCCAGCGCGAAAAGCCGGGCTGTGCGACGGTGGCCTGTTTGGAAAAAAATGGGGCTGAGCCTCGTTGGCCGCCCGGCTCGCTGATGCTACTCATAAGTGGGTCTCCTTACAGTTGTTCTGTTTATCGGCGCTTCGTGCATATACCTTGAGGCGGCGGAGTGTAACTTGCGCACGCCGTCGCGTCATCGCTATATGTACTTTTATTTCATATGACCTGGATCCACGTACCCAAAATCGTGCCTGGCTCGACAATAGGACGTGGACGATGGCTTCGCAATATGAAGCGCGCGGACATAAGGTGTGAACCTGGTGAACCGCGGGTATTCTTCACGCGATCGTGCAAATCGTGGGACGCTCCGAGCGGGTTGCGTCGTACTTCCGACTAGAGCCACTATGCAAAGTCAGCAATAAAGGAGACGCGCACGACGCGCGGCACAAAAAGAAACGGGCCGGCGCGGCTTCTTCGCCGCGCCGGCCCGTCGTGTATCGACGGCGAGTTCCGCCGGTGTCAATCGATCTTGCGCCCGGTCTTCATGCGTGCTGCAACGAGTACCGAAATCAGACAGCCGATCGCCAGATACGCGGCCACCGGATGCCACGAGCCGCCCGCGAAGCTGACCAGCGCGACCGCGATGAACGGCGTGAATCCGCCGCCGACCACGCTCGCCACCTGATAGCCGACACCCGCGCCGCTATAGCGGTACTCGGTGCCGAACAGCTCGGTGAACATCGGCTGCTGGACGCTGACGACCATGTCGTGCGCGATGTTGGCAAGCATCACCGCGAACACGACGATCCATACTGTCGAACGCGCTTCGAGCGCGAGGAAGAACGGCACCGCGCTGAACACGCCGACCAGCGCGCCGATCATATAGATGCGACGGCGGCCGAAGCGATCCGCGAGCCACGCGAAGCACGGAATCGTCACGCAGCTGAGCGCGCCGACGACGAAGCCGATCGTCAGGAAAAACTCGCGCGGCATGTGCAGGTTGGTGGTCGAGTAGCTCAGTGCGAACGCGGTCACGATGTACATCGTGAACAGCTCGGCGAGCCGCAGCGCGATGATCAGCAGGAAGGCTTTCGGATGGCGCAGCAGCGCTTCGACGATCGGCAGGCGCACACGGCGCTCGGCATGCTGGCCGACTTTCTCGACGAACTCCTGAGATTCCTCCATGCTCGAGCGGATCCACAGCGCGATCAGCACCAGTACGACGCTGAACAGAAACGGCAGACGCCAGCCCCAGCTGAGGAACGCGGCGTTGTCCATCGAGCGGCTGATCAGCGCGACGAGTCCCGTCGACAGCACGAGCCCGACGCCGTAGCCGACCTGCACGCCGCTGCTGTAGAAGGCCTTCTTTTTCTCGGGCGCGCTTTCGACGGCCATCAACGCCGCGCCGCCCCATTCCCCGCCGACCGCAAAGCCCTGGATTGCGCGCAGCGTGACGAGCAGCACCGGCGCCAACCAGCCGATCGTCGAGAACGCGGGCAGCAGACCGATTGCGGCCGTCGACAGACCCATCATCATCACGGTGAGCACGAGCATGCGCTTGCGTCCGAGCCGGTCGCCGTAATGGCCGAACACGAAGCCGCCGAGCGGCCGGAACAGAAAGCCGACGCCGAAGGTCGCGAACGCGGCAAGCGTGCCCATCGCCGGGCCGACGTTCGGGAAGAACTCGGCGTTGAACACGAGCGCGGCGACGATGCCGTACAACAGGAAGTCGTACCAGTCGACCACGGCGCCGATAAAGCTGCCGAGCGCGGCCTTGCGAGCCCGACTGCGCGCATTGCGGTGATTGGCCACTGCGGCCTGCGGGTGGGTGGTGCTCATCGAGTCTCCTTCAATGTGATATGTGCTTTAATCGATCGCGCCGCCCGGGCAAGGGTTTCGACGCGATCGATCTGGGGAGGGAATGTCCGGAAGGTTAATGACGCGAACCGGAATTCACAATCCGGGCGATGGAGAAAATGCGCGATCATCGCTCGCGGCTGCGCGAATAGCGCGCGTTTTGCGTGTTTACACCGAGCGCCACGCAGAACCGTCGCGGGGAATGATGTGGGCGCACCCACGCAGCGCGCGGCGTGCTAACGTGAAAGTAATCTTAAAAACAACAGCCATTGATATACTACATACCGAATATTGAAAAATGCGGCGTTGCAGCATATGATTGGGGGATCAATCTTCTCAATCATCCGGAGTTACACGTGGAATTCGTGCCTCTTGCGCTGTTCGCCATGGCCGTCGTTGGGTTGGGCTGTGCCGCCACCGTTCTGCTGACCGACTGGATTCCCGAATCGGTCGCTTCACCTGCATCGCAACATGGCCGCTTCGTGGGTCTGGGCGAGCAGCGCGGCAAAACGGCGGCGCCGAATCGCGCGCGTGTTCAAGCAGAGGCGATGAATGTCGTCAGAACTTCCAACTGAAACAGTGGCCACCCCGTTGACCCTGTCGTTGCAGCCAATCGGCGCGAGTGCGAGCTTGCGCGATCAGGCCTATGCGATGCTGCGTCAGGCAATCGCCGACGCGGATATCTACCAGAATCGCGAAGAAATCCGTCTCGACGAGCGCGTGCTCAGCGAATCGCTCGGCGTGAGCCGCACGCCGGTGCGCGAGGCGATGACGCTGCTCGAGCAGGAAGGCTTCCTGCGCATGGTGCCGCGGCGTGGCATCTACATCGTGCGCAAGAGTAAACGCGAAATCGTCGAGATGATCCAGATGTGGGCCGCGCTCGAAAGCATGGCCGCGCGACTCGCCACGCTGCATGCGACCGACGAGGAAATCGGCCGCTTGCGCCATATGTTCGACAATTTCCGCGACACGACGCCGGCCGAGCATATCGCCGAGTATTCGGACGCGAACATCGCGTTTCATCAGGCGATCGTCGAGCTGTCGAAGTCGCAGATCATTCTCGACACGATCAAGAACATCTTCATCCACGTGCGCGCGATCCGGCGCATGACCATCTCGCAGAGCGACCGGGCCGCGCGCTCCATCGTCGATCATCTGCGCATCATCGAGGCGCTCGAAAAGCGCGATACCGAACTCGCCGAGCGGCTCACGCGCCAGCATTCGCTCGATCTCGCGGCGTTCGTCGAAGCCAATTGCGATTTCCTCGACTAATGGCGGCGTAGACGCTGCCTGGCTGCTGATTGCGAAAAGCCCGCGTGTGCAAGCACCGCGGGCTTTTTTGCGTGCGCGCACTTCGAGCGATGCGCAGGTCGCGCGGCGGCGAACGGCAAACAAAACGAGGTCGCCGCCGCGCTGCGGGATAAACCTCGCTTGACGGTCATGAAAATATGGTATGTGATATATCAACAATGACCGGTGCAACGCACGACCTGGTGTTTTCCCTTGAAATGACTGTCGCAGAGCCTTGTAGATTCGGGCGCAAAGCTGCGGCCGGCAAGCTCGAACAGCACAAACTTCGCGCCGTCTATGTCTCGAAATTGCCCTTGAAGGAATGTGATATATCACATACGGTATCTTCGAAGCCGTGAGACGTCGGTGCAACCGGACGTATATCGAAGCGGACGCGTCCGTCGATAACCGTTGCACATCCGATTGATGAGGAGATGACCATGTCTGCAGTTGTTTCATCCCTGAGTCCGGCCACGGCCACCACGACCGCCGACGACACGCTCAAGCAGAAGACCCGCGAGGCGGGCGTCGTGTCGGGCGGCCATCTGGTCGCAAAGGCGCTGAAAAACGAGGGGGTCGACACGATCTTCACGCTGTGCGGCGGCCACATCATCGATATCTACGACGGCTGCGTCGACGAAGGCATCCGCATCATCGACGTGCGCCACGAGCAGGTCGCCGCGCACGCGGCCGACGGCTACGCGCGCCAGACCGGCAAGCTCGGCTGCGTGGTGACGACCGCCGGCCCCGGTTGCACGAACGCGGTGACCGGCATCGCGACCGCGTTCCGCTCGGAAAGCCCGATCCTGCACATCGGCGGGCAGGGCGCGCTGACGCAGCACAAGATGGGCTCGCTGCAGGACCTGCCGCACGTCGACATCATGGCGCCGATCACGAAGTTCGCCGCGAGCGTGTCGAGCACCGAGCGCGTCGCGGACATGATCTCGATGGCCGCGCGCGAATGCTTCAACGGCGCGCCCGGTCCCGCCTACCTGGAAATTCCGCGCGACGTGCTCGACCGCGAAGTCGACGCGTCGCGCGCGATCGTGCCGCGGCCGGGCCAATATCGCGCGTCGACGAAATCGATCGGCGACCCGCGCGACATCGAGAAACTGGCGGACATTCTCGTCGATGCGGAACGCCCCGCGATCCTGTACGGCCAGCAGGTGTGGACCGCGCGCGGTCACGAGGAAGCGATCGCGCTGCTGCGCGGCATCGAGATTCCCGGCTATTTCAATGGCGCGAGCCGCGGGCTGCTGCCGCCCGGCGATCCGCATCATTTCGATCGCACGCGTTCGCAGGCGTTCGCGAACGCCGACGTGCTGATCGTGGTCGGCACGCCGTTCGATTTCCGCATGGGTTACGGCCGACGCATCAGCAAGGAATTGACGCTGGTGCAGATCGATATGGACTATCGAACCGTCGGCAAGAATCGCGATATCGATCTGGGTCTGGTCGGCGATCCGGGCGCGATCCTCGCCGCGGTGCTGCAGGCCGCGAGCGGTCGTATCAAGGACGACAAGCGTCAGGCGCGCCGCAAATGGATGGCGCAGTTGCGCGACGCCGAAGCGAGCGCAACCGAAAAACTGATGCCGCTGTTCCGCTCGAACAGCACGCCGATTCATCCGTATCGCGTCGCGTACGAACTCAACGAATTCCTGTCCGACGACACCGTCTATATCGGCGACGGCGGCGACGTCGTGACGATCTCCGCGCAAGCGGTGCGCCCGCGCCGCCCCGGCCAGTGGATGGACCCCGGCGCGCTCGGCTCGCTCGGCGTCGGCACCGGCTTCGCGCTGGCGGCGAAGCTCGCGCATCCGCACAAGGAAGTGCTCTGCTATTACGGCGACGGCTCGTTCGGCATGACCGCGTTCGACATGGAAACCGCGAACCGCTTCGGCGCACCGTATCTCGCGGTGATCGGCAACAACTCGGCGATGAACCAGATCCGCTACGGCCAGCTTGCCAAATACGGCGAAGAACGCGGCAACGTCGGCAATCTGCTCGGCGACGTGCCGTTCAGCAAATTCGCCGAAATGCTCGGCGGCTATGGCGAGGAAGTGCGCGATCCCGCGCAGATCGCGAGCGCGCTACAGCGTGCGCGCGAAGCGATTCATCGCACCGGCCGCTCGGCGGTGGTCAACATCTGGGTCGACCCGCGCGAGTACGCACCGGGCACGAAGAACCAGACCATGTACAAATAACCCTCATCGTTCAGGAGATACGACATGGCCAAGGCACTCGACGGTGTGCGCATCCTCGATTTCACGCATGTGCAATCGGGGCCGACCTGCACGCAATTGCTCGCATGGTTCGGCGCGGACGTGATCAAGGTGGAACGGGCAGGCGCGGGCGACATCACGCGCGAGCAGCTGCGCGATATTCCCGACGTGGATAGCCTGTACTTCACGATGCTCAATCACAACAAGCGCTCGGTCACGATCGACACCAAGCATCCGGAAGGCAAGCAGGTGCTCGAAGCGCTGATCCAGAAATGCGACGTACTGGTCGAAAACTTCGCACCGGGCGCGCTCGACCGGATGGGCTTTACGTGGGAGCGGATTCAGGAATTGAATCCGCGCATGATCGTCGCCTCGGTGAAGGGCTTCGGTCCCGGTCCTTACGAGGACTGCAAAGTCTATGAAAACGTCGCGCAATGCGCGGGCGGCGCGGCGTCGACCACCGGCTTCGACGACGGGCCGCCGGTCGTGACCGGCGCGCAGATCGGCGACAGCGGCACGGGGCTGCATCTCGCGCTCGGCATCGTCACTGCGCTCTATCAACGCACGCATACCGGACGCGGCCAGCGCGTGCTCGCGGCCATGCAGGACGGCGTGCTCAATCTGTGCCGCGTCAAACTGCGAGACCAGCAGCGGCTCGACCGTACCGGCGTGATGAAGGAGTATCCGCAATATCCGAACGGCACGTTCGGCGAAGCGGTGCCGCGCGCGGGCAATGCGTCGGGCGGCGGCCAGCCGGGCTGGATTCTGAAATGCAAAGGGTGGGAGACCGACCCCAACGCCTATATCTACTTCATCACGCAGGCGCCCGTGTGGGCGAAGATCTGCAACGTGATCGGCAAGGAGGAGTGGGCCACGGACCCCGACTACGCGACGGCGCCCGCGCGCCTGCCGCGCTTGAAGGAGATCTTCGCCGAAATCGAACGCTGGACGATGACGAAGACCAAGTTCGAGGCGATGCAGATCCTGAACGAATACGACATTCCGTGCGGCCCGATCCTGTCGATGAAGGAAATTGCCGAGGAGCCGTCGCTGCGCAAAACCGGCACGATCGTCGAAGTCGATCATCCGAAGCGCGGCAAGTATCTGACAGTGGGCAATCCCATCAAGCTGTCCGACAGCCCGACCGACGTCAAACGCTCGCCGCTGCTTGGCGAACATACCGATGAAGTGATGGCCGAGCTCGGTTATTCGGCCGAGCAGATCGCGGCGCTGCGCACGGCGCGCGCAATCTAGGAGCGAGGCATGCAGACGTGGATGCGGTTCATGTCGGGCGACGGCGGCATCGTGTTCGGCCGTGTCGAAGGCGCCTATCTGCACGAGTACGAAAGTCTCGCGCAGCCGGTGCCGACCGGCGCAGTACTGTCGCTGCGCGCATTGACGCCGTTGGCGCCGTGCTCGCCCGGCAAGATCGTCGCGTTGTGGAATAACTATCACGCGCTCGCGGCGAAGCTCGACAAACCCGTGCCCACGCATCCGCTGTTTCTGCTGAAGCCGGCGGCGTCGGTGATCGGCGCGGGCGAGCCGATCCGCCGGCCGCGTCACTACGCGGGCAAGATCGTCTACGAAGGCGAACTCGGCATCGTGATCGGCCAGCGTTGCCGCGACGTGGATGCGCAGCAGGCGGAGGCGGCGATCTTCGGCTACACGCTCGTCAACGACGTCACCGCCGCCGATCTGCTTAACGAGAATCCGCATTTTCCGCAGTGGTGTCGCGCGAAGAGCTTCGATACCTTCTGTTGCCTGGGTCCGGCCATCGTCTCCGGTTTCGACTGGCGGGCGGCGCGCCTCCTGACCACGCTCGACGGCGCCGAGCGTCAGAACTATCCGCTCGCCGATATGGTCTTTTCGCCGGCCGAGCAGGTGAGTCTGATATCGCAGGATCTGACGCTCGAACCCGGCGACGTGATTGCGTGCGGCACCTCGGTGGGCGTGGGGTCGATCAAGGACGGTGCAACGGTCTCGATCACGATCGATGGGATAGGCACGCTGACCAACACCTTGAGCGCGGCGCAGCGCGACGAGCCACGGCGATCGGGCGATACCGCGAACGTCGGTTGACGAGGGCCGGACCTCGCGGCTCTTGCCTTTTCATCGCATCACGGAGGATCACGCATGCCGCAAGCCTGTGGGAGTGCCGTGTGGATGGACCTGTTGCTGCTGCTCGCCGTGACTGTCGCCGCGGCGTTGATTGCGGTGCTGATGGTGGCGTTGGCCGGGCTCTCGCGACGACAGTTCGGCCGACGTTCGGCGCAGCGGCACTCATGGGTGCGCGAACGCGATCTGACACGCAGGCCCCGGATGCTTGCATTGCTTGGCAGCGGCATCGGTTTGGCGGTCGCGTCGACAGGCTTTACGCGCTACCTGTTGGCAGCGGCGCGCGAGAACAGCGAACGCATCGAACTGTTTGCAGCCGTGTCGATCGGCGCGCTGCTCTTTGCGATCTCGGCGATTGCGTTCTGCAAGCTGCGCGGCGCATTGCAACTCGAGGCGGTCGCGCGGCCGGGACATCACGTCGTCAATCTGTTTGCGCTGTTTTTATGCGGATGGCTCGGTTACGGCTTCGTCACTGAACAGGCACAGCCATTCGGACTCGCGGCATTGCTCGCGACGGGCGCGCTGGCGTTGGCAATGGGCGTGCATCTGATGCTGAGCCGCGAGTACTCGGCCGATCCCGCTCACGCGGCGAATCGCGTCAGTTGCGCGGCGCGCATGTATGCCTTCGCCGCGCGTAGCGATGGCCTGGCGATCGGCAAGCCGGGCCTGCTCGCGAACATCGAGTGGCATGGCGGGGAAGAGCAGACGTGGGCGCTTCGCGATGTCACGCCGGCGATGATGCGCGTGAGCGCCTCTGCAGATAGTCGGGATGGGCGTGATGGTAGACGCGGCAACGGCCGCCAGCGCGACTGTGCACGCCAATCTGCGCACGAGCGGCCGATTCATTTCACTACACGTCGCTGATCAATGATGCATGCGCCGCCAGGAGACCTGATTGCCAATAGCGAAGACGGCGGGACGATGATCCCGCCGCCCGAGTCTTTTTCGATGCTTCTAGTCGCCCACGGTCGCGGCGAATTCGCTGTAGTACTGCGTCTTCCTATGCAGAATCAGTTGCGCGAGAAAGTCGGCATCGTACGCCCGATGCAGGTGGCTGTGATAGCGCTCGATATAAGCGGTGATTCGCGCCAACTCGCCATTGAACTCTTTCAGCATGTCGAGCGTCGCACGGTCCCAGCGAAACCGCAGCCCAAGATCGCTGAACGCGGCATTGTAGGCGCTCAAATGCGCATCGTCGGACTGGTCTTCGTGATCCGCCGCCGCTGTGCGAGCGTTGCGTGTACTGATACGGGATTCAACCGGAGCGTGGTTCATGATCGGCCTCCTCGGCTCGCAAGTGAAAGAACTCGCTTGCAGCATAGAAGTCGCGATCAATTTGCAATAGTTAAAGTTTTATTGGCTTTCCATAGCCTACGGCTTATGCACGCTCAGTTCCTTCACGCGGGTGATCTTTTCGATCAGATTGGCGCCTTCCTCCATCAGGAAGCGTTTGAAGGCGACGGCAACCGGTGGCAGACGCTTGTTCTTCCGATGCACGACATACCAATTGAGCATGATCGGAAAGGTTTCGACGTCGAGCACGACCAGATGACCCAGTTGCAATTCGAGGCTGATCGTATGGGCGGACAGAAACGCGATGCCCATGCCGGCGATGACCGCCTGCTTGATCGTCTCGGTGCTCTTGATCTCCATCGCAATCTTCAGATTGGACAGCCGGCCGGCAAAACCTTCTTCCATCGAATTCCACGTGTCCGAGCCGCGTTCGCGCACGATGAACGCTTCGTTCGCGAGTTGACTGAAGCGGATATTGCGCTTGTGCGCAAGCGGATGAGTGGGCGCCGCGACGATTACGTACGGGTGCGGCGCGAACGGTTCATTGGTCGCGTCGGTTTCGTGCGGCGGACGCACCATGACCGCGAGGTCGGTCTGATTGGTCGCCAGTTGATGAAGCAGTTCTTCGCGGTTGTGTACCGCGAGATTCAGTTCCACACCCGAATAGCGACGCGTGAATTCGGCGAGAAGGCGCGGAAAGAAATAGTCGCCCGCGCTAATCACCGCAACATTCAGTTTGCCGCCGGAGACGCCCTTCAACTGGCTCATCGCTTCGTCGACTTCATGGAACTGCTGCATGATCGCGCGGCTGTAGTGGAGCATTTCCGTGCCGGCCGGCGTCAGATAGATCTTCTTGCCGAGTTGCTCGAACAGAGGCAGCCCCGCATGTTCCTCGAGTTGCCGGACCTGGGTGGAAACGGCCGGCTGAGTCAGATGCAATTCCTCCGCGGCGCGCGAAAAACTCAGGTGGCGCGCTACCGTTTCAAAGACCTTCAGTTGCCGCAGCGTTGCATTGCGCATCGTCATGGTCGATGTATAAGGAAACGTGAATCAACATAATAACAAACTTTAATTATGAGTAATTCAGCAATGACCCTAGCATGAAACCTATAACAAGCCGAATAGCCGCTGTAATACGCGGGTTAACGCATAGATATGTGGTGTGGCGGACTCAATAGCGGGGAATAACCCGTAATGCTTACCGGCTGAAGCGTGGTTCTGGTCGGAATAAAGCAAGAATTTTATAGAAGACGAGTTCTGGGGATCTGCGGAAACACAAAAGCGTCAATTGAGATTTTTCCCGAATAGCGAGGTTCTCGGGCCATAACGATAAGGCGGGACACATCCAGCGCGGCGCGTAAGCCGGCTGCACTAAATAAATAGTGGAGACAAGGCTCATGAACGATATCACCCAGCAATCGACGACCCGTATGTCCTGGCGTAACCGATGGTGGCAACTCGTCATCGGCATGGTATGCATGGCGCTGGTGGCGAATCTGCAATATGCGTGGACGTTATTCGTGGCTCCTATGCATGCGCGGCATCACTGGAGCGAGGCGTCGATCCAGCTCGCGTTCTCGATCTTCATTCTGACCGAGACGTGGCTCGTGCCGTTCGAGGGCTGGCTCGTCGATCGATTCGGGCCGCGCCCGGTGGTGGCAGCCGGCGCGGTATGCGCGGGTTTGTCGTGGATTCTCAATTCGCATGCGACCACGCTCGGCATGTTGTATTTCGCCGCGGTGATTGGCGGGATAGGCGCGGGCGGTGTGTATGGAACATGCGTCGGCAACGCGCTCAAATGGTTTCCCGACCGGCGCGGTCTCGCCGCGGGTTTGACGGCCGCGGGCTTTGGCGCAGGCGCGGCGCTGACGGTGATTCCGATTGCGAACATGATTACGCGCCGCGGCTATGAAGAGACGTTCCTGTTCTTCGGCATCGTGCAAGGCGTCAGCATTCTGCTGCTCGCGATGCTCCTGACGCGGCCGATCTTGCGTCAGCCAGGGGTACGCAAGAGCCGCTTCGCGGTGTCGAAGGTCGATTTCACCTCGCGCCAGATGATCAGGACGCCAGTATTCTGGGTGATCTACGCGTCGTTCGTCGCGGTCGCGGCGGGCGGCTTGATGGCGACCGCGCAGATCGGCCCGATCGCGAAAGACTGGGGCATAGCGCGCATTCCGATGACGGTCTTCGGCGCGACGTTGCCGCTGCTGACCCTCACGCTGTCGATCGACAATATCTTCAACGGCTTGACGCGTCCGCTGTGCGGCTTCATCTCCGACAAGATCGGCCGTGAAAACACGATGTTCGTGATCTTCATCGGCGAGGGGCTCGCGTTGCTCGGCATGATGCAGTTCGGCAGCAATCCGTATGCGTTCATGGTCTTTGCCGCGCTGATCTTCGTGTTCTGGGGCGAGATCTTCTCGATCTTCCCGGCGACTTGCGCCGATACGTTCGGCAGCAAGTACGCGGCCGCCAATGCCGGCACGTTGTACACCGCGAAGGGCACGGCCTCGTTGCTGGTGCCGATCGCGTCCGTACTCGCGGCGACGGGCGGCTGGAGCCTTGTCTTCGTCTTTGCCGCCGTCATCACGATCGCAGCCGGCATTTCCGCGAAGTTCATCCTTAAGCCGATGCGCGAGCGTTGGATCGAATCGCACAACGAACCTCAGGGCGCGCTGGCCGTCGCGGGTCATGGCAATGGCAATGCGTCGCGAATGAGTCACTGGCCCGAACAGTCTGGCGAATAACGTGAGCGTCGCGCGCCCGGAACCGACGCCATGAATGTTTCGCTGCAGCAACTCAAGGTATTCGTCGCGGTCGCGCGCGAGCGCAGTTTCACGCGCGCGGCGCGCGAGTTCGATCTGACGCAGTCGGCCGTGAGCCGTTGCGTGCGTGAACTGGAAGACGCGGTCGAATTGAAGCTGTTCGATCGCACGACACGCCAGGTCGAACTGACGAATGCGGGTGCGAGTCTCGAGAGAAGAATTGGCCGGCTGCTCGACGAAATCGAGTTGACGCTGCTCGAAGAGCGCGCTGCTTATGACGGACACACGGGCGTCGTCTTATTCGCGAGTAATCCGGTGTTGTCATCGGGCTGGGTGCCCCAGGCTTTGGCGCAATGCGCGTCGGTTTTTCCCGAGCTGGTCGTATCGGTCAAGGATCAACCTCAAAGCAGCGTACTGGCCAGTGTCGAGCAGGGCGAGGTGGATTTCGGCGCGGTCTGTGTGACTGCACCTGTCGATAGTCCTCTACTGCACGCTCAGGTACTTTTCACTACGCCACTGCATGCGGTGCTTCCATCCGCGCATCCGCTAGCGCGGCAAGACAGCATCGGATGGCACGCGTTGCGCGAATGTCCGCTGATAACGCTGAATGCCGATACTGGCGTGCGCGCCGCGCTCGCACCGGTACTCGCCGCGAACGGATCGAAGCGCCGGCCGTTGCAGGAACTCGGACACGTTGCGACGGTAGCGCGCATGGTCGAATTGGGACTGGGTGTCGGCGTATTGCCTGTCGATGCGCATTGGCCTTCGCCGGGCGCTTCGTTGGTGAGTCGTCCGCTGGTCCCCGAAACGGCATTGACGACGGTGCTCGTGCACCGCAGAAATCGCTCGCTTCGTCCCAATGCGGCTGCTGCGTGGGCGCAGTTCGTTGCGTCGACGACTGATCATTCGTCGATCGCGAACGAAGCGCCTGCCGCAGCCGCGACGCCAAGCTTCAACTGGCGGTCCGTGCGGCAAAGCCTGTTGCCGGAACCTTAGACAGGGGCCGACCAAAAAGCTTGCGCGACGCGCGGCATTCGATCGATGCGCCGTCAGTCAACCACATAACGTCCTACTCAAGGAGCTTCATGATGGAAATCCAGACCGATCTCAGGCACCATGATCTGCTGATCGACGGCAAGCGCATGCCGCCAGGCACCGGAGAATATTCCGTCGACATCAACCCCGCGACCGAGGAGCCGATCGCACGGGTGGCGCAAGGCAGCGCCGCCGACGTCGATGCCGCGGTGCGCGCCGCGCGCGGCGCATTGAAAGTATGGAATTCGATTCGGGCCGCCGAACGCGGGCGCATCCTGCAACGTCTCGCGGGCCTGATGCGAGAGAACATGGAAGAACTCGCCGCGCTCGAAAGTCTCGACGGCGGCAAGCCGATTGGCGCGGTGATGCGTCAGGACGTGCCCGCCGCGATCGATACCGTCGAATACTACGCAGGCTGGTGCGACAAGATCAACGGCCAGGTGGTGCCGACGCGTCCCGATGCATTGACCTATACGTTGCGCGAACCTGTCGGCGTGGTCGCCGCAATCGTGCCGTGGAATTTTCCGCTGATGATCGGCATGTGGAAGATCGCGCCCGCGCTCGCATGCGGTTGCACGCTGATCGTCAAGCCCGCCGAGATCACGCCGCTCACCGCGTTGCGCATCGGCGAGCTGGCGCTCGAAGCGGGCGTGCCGCCGGGTGTGCTCAACATCGTCACCGGCAAAGGCAGCGTGGTGGGCGACGCGATGGTCTCGCATCCCGGTATCGACAAGGTCACGTTCACCGGTTCGCCTTCGGTCGGACGAGGCATCCTGCAGGGCGCGGCGGGCAACTTCAAACGCGTGACGCTGGAACTCGGCGGCAAGTCTGCCAACGTGATTTTTGCCGACGCGAATCTCGACAATGCGGTGCGAGCCGCGGCGTCGGGCGTGTTCTTCAATACGGGGCAAGTGTGCTCCGCCGGGTCGCGGATACTCGTGCATCGCGACGTGTATGACGAAGTGGTCGAGCGTCTGGCCACGCGCGCGAAGTCGATCAAGGTCGGCGATCCCGCGCTGCGCGAAACGTCGATGGGACCGCTGATTTCGGCCGCGCAGATGAAGACCGTATTGAGCTATGTCGACACGGGACGCTCGGAAGGCGCATCGCTCGTGACGGGTGGCGCGCGCGTCGGTAATCGCGGCTTTTTCGTCGAGCCAACCGTGTTCGCGAATGTCGAGCACGAAATGCGTATTTCGCAGGAAGAAATCTTCGGGCCCGTGGCGAGCGTGATCCGTTTCAACGACGAAGCGGACGCGATCCGAATCGCCAATGGCACGTCGTACAGTCTCGCGGCAGGCGTGTGGAGCGCCGACTTGAGCCGCGTGCATCGCGTGGCGCGCGACCTGAAGGCGGGCACGGTGTGGATCAACACCTACGGCTATACGGACGTGCGTTTGCCGTGGGGCGGTGCTGGCGATTCGGGCTTCGGTCGCGAGCATGGCGATGTCGCGATCGAGAACTTCACGGAACCGAAGGCGGTGTGGGTGGCGATCGATCAATAGCGGCAAATGCGAAAAAGGATCGGATGCATGGCATCCGATCCTTCAGGTCGTGTTGCACGACGAAAAGGAATTGACGAGTACTCGGTCAATTGCCCTGTAAAGCCATCTTCTCGCGCAATTTGATCAGTGCGAGCACGACGTCGATAGTGGGTGTCGGTTCGGCAACGAGTCGCCCCATTTCCTGCACGACGGTCAATAAAGGATCGATTTCCATCGGCCTGCGGTGCTCGAGATCGACGAGCGTTGATGTCTTGTGCGCACCGACCGCACCCGCGCCATCAATACGTCTTTCCACGTCGACGCGAAAGTGCACGCCGAACTGATCCGCGATTCGCTTCGCTTCGAGCATCATCGTGCGTGAGACCGCGCGCGTGCCCGGGTCACTCGTGAGCACATCGAGCGTTGCATGCGTCAATGCGCTAATCGGGTTGAAGCACAGATTACCCCATAGCTTGAGCCAGATTTCGTCGCGAATGTTGTCGCGAATCGGCGCTTCGAAGCCGGCCGCCTGCATGATCTCGTGCAATTGCTGAATGCGCGGGCTGCTCTCGCCACTGGGTTCGCCGATGGGAAACTTCTTGCCGTACACGTGTTTGATCAGCCCCGGTTCGACGATTTCCGCCGCCGGATAGAGTACGCAGCCAATCGCGCGCTCGGGTCCGAGCCTGGTCCATTGCGAACCGTCGGGGTCGACGCTCGTCAGCCGAGTGCCGGCAAAGCGCCCGCCGTGCTGGTAGAAGTACCAATATGGAATGCCGTTCACGCCGGTAACGATCGCCGTGTGCTTGCCGAGTAGCGGTTGCATGGAATCGACCACGCCAGGCAGCGAATGCGCCTTCAGCGTCACGATGACGAAGTCCTGGACGCCGAGTTCGCGTGGATCGGACGTGCAGCGCACCGGCGCGCTGAACGTTTCGCCATCCATGATGAGGCGCGCGCCGTGTTCACGCATCGCGGCCAGATGCGGGCCGCGCGCAATGAAGCTGACGTCCGCGCCGGCGCGTGCCAATTGCACGCCCATTAAACCGCCAATCGCTCCCGCTCCGAAGATGCAGATCTTCATGATGTCGCTCCGTGACGATGAAAAAGCCGTTCGCCCAATGCCGCATTGCAGTCATTCGCGGCCGGTCACGGTTCGAGCATAAGGTGGCGCGACGAATGCTGATAGTTAAAGTTTCTCCGTCGATGTATAAGTTATTCGTTATGACAAGACCGCGATGTGAATGCTGCTTCGACTGTCGGCCTCGATACCTCAGCCGCGCCGAACCAGCAGAAAACTCACGCCGATTGCCGCGAGAAATCCCCCGCAGCAGCGATTGAACCAGCGGCGGATCTGCGCGCGCATCAGCCATTTGCCGAGATACATGCCGGCCCACGAATACAATGCAATCGCCACCCATTCGAGTACTAGAAAGCTCGCGCCGAGCGCGGCGAATTGCGGCAGCATCGGCTGCGCGACGTCGACGAATTGCGGCAGGAACGCGGTAAAAACCAGAATCGCCTTCGGATTGCCCGCCGCCACGAAAAACTCGTGCCTGGCAATGCGCGAGAGCGCGGCCTCCTGGGGTTGCGAGGTATCGATGGCGGGTGCGTCGCTGCGCCACAACTGGATCGCGAGCCAGATCAGATAAGCGGCGCCCGCGAGTTTGATCGCCAGAAAGATCCACTCGGACGCATGCAGCACGACCGCGAGACCGGTCGCGGCCAGTGCGAGCATCATCGCGAAGGCGAGCAGCCGGCCGCTG
This sequence comes from Paraburkholderia sp. MM5384-R2, assembly GCF_014201025.1. Classification (NCBI taxonomy): domain Bacteria; kingdom Pseudomonadati; phylum Pseudomonadota; class Betaproteobacteria; order Burkholderiales; family Burkholderiaceae; genus Paraburkholderia; species Paraburkholderia sp. MM5384-R2. The sequence continues at coordinate 67,719 of NZ_JACHDI010000023.1, read as the reverse complement.
CCGCCGACGAACGCTTTCATGAAGCCATGACGCGCGGCCACGTTGATCGAAAGCAGGTTGTTGGGCCCGGGTGCGAGGTTGATGGCGAAGCAGGCGGGTAAAAAGAATAGCCAGGCGGTAAGGGACATGACGGCTTGCATTCCGAACGGGAGATCACGATGCACCGCGCGGAGGATCGCGCGCGCTGCGTTACCGGGATTGTAGCGAAACCGCGCCGCGCCTCGGCTGGCCGCGTGCTCAGTTCACCGCCTTGATAAAGCCCGGATCGCCAATCAATGTCTCGACGCTGAGCTTGACCGTGTCTTCGATCGCGATCGTGTTGCTGGTGAATTTCGGCGACTTCTGCTTCACGGTGCGCGTGGACGTGTACATGACTTTTTGGGTCGCCGCATCGATAACCACGTAGTGCATCTTCAGCGTCCACAGCGCCGGCGAGCGCGTATCGTCCACCGTGAAGGTTTCGATGCTGCCGCTGAGCACGCGTTTGTTGTCGTCGATACGAAAACCGGCCACTCGCAGACTATTCGCGACGCCATTGCGCACCACGAGGCTGACGTCCTCCTTCAGCACGAGCCCGGTCATCCCGGTATTTTCGATGCGGTTCGGCGAGATATGACCGTCGCGCGCGGGCAGATACGCGAAGTCGCGTGCAGGGGCGACGCTGAGCGAGCCGGTGCCGTGGGTCTTCGTGTGCGTTGCGCTGGCGCTGCTGTTCAGGCCGAACCATGACCACGAGCACGCGGAAAGCAGCGTGGGCAGCAGTATGGCGCCGCAGCCCTTGAGCACGACGGATCTCAACGGCGAACGCGCAGCAGCCATGCGGGAGAAAGCGGCGGTCGAAGTCAGAGGGGTTGCCCTTTTCAGTGGAGTCATGCCGGTGAAGAACAGCATGGTAGCAGCGAACCGGACCGTCGAACTTTCAAACGGATGTTTCCGGAATTGCCCGCGTCAGGCCCGGACCTGAGCCGTTCAGAAAAAGCCGGCCTTTCCTTGCGTGATATCGATCAGCGTTGCCTTGGCGTCGTCGAGTGCGTTGGCGGGCACGCGCATCGTCATCTTCACCAGCATGCCGTAGGCGCTGTCCACGAGCGCATAGCCTTCGGCGTCCATCCATCGACGGACTTTGGCTTCGTCGGCATAACTCACTTCGACGCCCAGCAACACCTGGGCAATCCTCTCGACGCGCGGCGCGTCGAGCAGCGCGGACGCGATCGCATCGGTGTACGCGCGCACCAGACCGCCCGCGCCGAGCTTCACACCGCCGTAATAGCGCACGACCGCCGCAAGCACGCCATCCAGATCGTGATGCCGCAGCACTTCGAGAATCGGCCGACCGGCGGTGCCGGACGGTTCGCCGTCGTCGGACATGCCGGACTGGCCGCCCGCGAGCAGCGCCCAGCACACATGCGTCGCGGCAGGATGTTCGTGGCGCAGACGCTGCAATTCGGCCATCGCGGCATCGCGATCGGCGACCGGGATCGCATGCGCGATGAAGCGGCTCTTGCGAATCTCGAGTTCCGCGCTCAGTGGCGCGGGCAGGGTATAGGTGGGCAAGGCGGAAACGTCGGTGGATGAAAAGAAGCACGCGGTAGGCGGCGCGATGTCCCTCATGGTAACGGATCGTCGGTGCCAGCGAGGCGCAAGGGCAGCTTCGCGGGTTCGTCTACAATGGTCCGCTGAGAGCGCGCCCATCATTTAGACCCCGCGCGTCGCAAGGAGACGACATGCTCGACCTATCCACGTTGGGGACCTTCGTTGCCGTCGTGCTCGGGCTCTTTCTGATTCCAGGCCCGGCCGTGCTGCTAGTTTTGACGCGCACCATGCACGGCGGACGTAAAGCCGGCATTCTGACCGGTCTCGGTATCGCAGCCGGCGATTTCGTGCATACGCTGGGCGCCGCGGTTGGCCTCTCCGCGCTGCTGATGACGTCCGCGCTGGCCTTCAATGCGGTGAAATTCGTCGGTGCCGCGTATCTCGTCTATCTGGGCATTCGCGCGTTGCGCGAAAAGCAGGCGAGTGCGCACCTGCCGGTCGTCGCGCCGGTGTCGGGTTGGAAGGCGTTCTTGCAGGCGATTCCCGCCGAAGTGCTGAACCCGAAGACCGCGCTGTTTTTCCTTGCGTTTCTGCCGCAATTCGTGCGCCCCGAACATGGCTCGACGTTTCTGCAGTTCGCGACACTCGGGCTGATTTTCGTTGCCATGAGCGCGCTTTATACGACGCTGATCGTCCTGACGATGCGGCCGCTGGGCAAACTCGTGAAGCGTTTGACGTGGTTGACGCGCTGGCAGAACAAGCTCATCGGTGTGCTGTTCATTTCGCTCGGCCTGCGCGTGGCAGTGCAAACACGCTGAGTCCTGAAGCGCGAGTTCAGGACGACGTCAGCAGGATCAGCGACCCAACGACGCGACTGTTAAGCATTGCAAGGCGACGATGCCATGGCACGCCCGATTCAGGAGACAGCGATGAATGAAGACGCAACTTCGACGGCGCGCGCAATCGAGTTCTGGTTCGACTTCGGCAGCAACTACAGCTATCTGAGCATGATGCGGATCGAAGCGTTGGCGGCCGCGCGCAACGTGACGATCGTCTGGCGGCCGTTTCTGCTCGGTCCGGTATTTCGCCAGCTCGGTTTCGACAACTCGCCCTTCGTACTGCAGAAAGAAAAAGGCGCGTACGTGTGGAAAGACATGGAGCGTCAATGCCGCAAATACGGCATTGCGCTCAAGCGCCCCAGCACGTTTCCGCGCGCGGCGCTTCTCGCGATGCGTGTCGCGCTGCTGGGTGCGAACGAGCCGTGGATCGGTGCCTGGTGCCGCAAGATCATGCAGTTGAATTTCGTCGACGACCGCGACATCGGTTCAATCGATGTCGTCAGTCACGCGCTCGACTCGCTTGGCTTACCGGCGCAGAGCGTGATCGACGCCGCGCAAAGCGATGCGAACAAGCTCCGCTTGCGCGAGCAGACCGAACGGGCCATCAACAAGGGGATTTTCGGTGCGCCGACGTTTTTTGTCGGCGGGGAGATGTTCTGGGGCAATGACAGGCTGGAGGACGCGTTGGACCACTGCGACGCGATCGCGGCGCGTCATTGAACGTCAGCGGGAGCGCTTAATCAGCCTGCTGGCAGAAGCGCCGACCCGGCACGTGAGAGACCACGGCCTGGGCGATTTCGAGCGGAGTACTTTCGGCGGGAACGACGCGACGGCTCGGTTCGGGCGCGTGCTTCATCGTCCATTCGACGAGCCGGTATGAACGGCCCCATGGCGGTTGCAGCGGATCGGAGACCTTGCAGGAATGAATCTGGCGAGTCCATTCATGGCCGGGCATCGCACGCAGGTGTTCGACTACCATCTCTTCAACCATGATTTACCTCCTTCTTGTGCGCGTAACCGTTTTCGGTCGCGCTTCTGGCACCCCTCAAGAAAAAGCGCCGCCGATGTTCTGGCGGCTCAACAGGGGATGTGCCACATACTTGCAGGGAACAATTAAGCGAAACTTAAGAACCGCAATCATTACGCAAACGGATCTCATTGCGTGTAAGCGAGTGCAAGTGAATGCAAGCGAGAGCTGACAACAGTGGGCATGAACGCTGGCAGGCCGGCCGACACGTCGCGAGCCTGCCCTCAAGACGCCGGCGGATCGGCCGTTATCAGTAGAGTTGGGGCGTCGACCCCGCTTCGCCTTCAGGGCCGCCTTACTGATACCGTGACGAATCTCGCCCAAACGCCGCTTGCCGAGCGCCTTCGCTCGCTCGTCGACACCGTGCAGCACAACGAGCGCACGTTGCGCCGCTTCCAGAACGTCGAGTTGCGGTTGATCGGCGCGCAGGATTTCGCATCGTTTCTCGATACGTTGTTCAGCCATCTGCCGCGGGAGTTCTCGCTCGCGAACGTGGTGCTGTGGCTCGACGAGCGCGCGCCAATGCTGCTCGAACTGCTCGAGCCGGGCAACCTGCGCGCGCTCGATCATGCGCAGCTGAAGACGTCGCGCGAGGGCGGTCTCGTCGCGCAATCCTTGTGCGAAGACGATCGGCCGTGGCTCGGCCGCCCTGGCGAACTCGACGACGACACGCGCCGCGCGTTCTTCGGTGCCGCGCCAGCTCACGTGCCGGCCAGCGCGATCCTGCTGCCGCTCGCCGCGGGCACGAGCGTCAGCGGCTATCTATGCCTCGGCAGCGACGACCCCGCGCGCTTCGGCGCAGGCATGGCCACCGACATTCTCGAGCGCTTCGCGAGCATCGTCACCGCGAGTCTCGACAACGTCGCGCATCGCGAGCGGCTCAAGCAGCTCGGCATGACCGACTCGCTGACCGGCCTCGCGAATCGCCGCTATTTCGACGAACGGCTGCGCGAGGAGTTGATGCGCGCGGCCCGTTATCGCGTGCCGGTCGCGTGTCTTTTCATCGATATCGATGGTTTCAAGCGCATCAACGATAGCCACGGCCATCAGACCGGCGACCGCGCGCTCGCGGCGGTGGCCGCCTGCGTGCGACAGCAGGTGCGGCTTGGCGACACCGTCGCGCGCTATGGCGGCGAGGAGTTCGCCGCGCTGCTGCAAGGCGATCGCAGCGACGCGTTGACCGTCGCGGAACGCGTGCGGCGTGCGGTCGAGAATCTCGACGTGCGCGACGAGCACGGCGAGCTCATTGCATTGACCGTGTCGATCGGCGTGGCCGGGCGCGTGGTCGCCGGCAGCCCGGCCGAGGCGATGTCGCTCGGTCAGGCGTTGATGGACGAGGCCGATCGCGCGATGTATCAGGCCAAGCGCAACGGCCGCAATCGTATCGAGGCGCAGGTCGATGCGCTCGATGAGCAGGGCTGATCGACCGTAACTAACACTAACTACGCGTCACACTCCTGCCGCATCCGGCGGCACCCCGAGCAGCTGCAACGCGCCGCCCATCACGCCGCTGAACACCGGTCCAGCGACCGTGCCGCCATAGAACGCCTTGCCAGCCGGATCGTCGATCATCACGGCGACGATCAGGCGCGGATCGCTCATCGGCGCCATGCCGACGAACAGCGCGCGGTAGCGGTTCTTCGCGTAGCCCGCGCCGATCTGCTTGCGCGCGGTGCCGGTCTTGCCGCCGATGCGGTAACCCGCCACGGTCGCGGCGCGTCCGGTGCCGCCGTCGCCCGTGGCCATTTCGAGCATGTTGCGGATCGCGCGCGCGGTGCCGGGCGTCGTGACCGATTCGCCGCGCTCGGCGAACGACGCGGGGCCGTCCGCGTCGAGCGGCTCGCGCAGCAGGCTCACGCGCCTCAGCGCGCCGTCGCCGGCATAGGCGGTGTAGATCTGCGCGATTTGCAGCAGCGATACCGACAGCCCGTAGCCATATGCCATCGTGGCCTGTTCGATCGGGCGCCAGCGTTTATATGGCCGCAGCTTGCCGGCGGCCACGCCAGGGAAGGGCAGCTCGGGCTTCAGACCGAGCCCGTATTGCCGATACTTGGTCCAGATCGTCTCGGCCGGCAGATTCAGCGCGAGCTTTGCCAGCGCGATATTGCTCGACTTCTGCACCGCCTCGGCGACCGTCATCGCGCCGTGATTCGACGTGTCGTGAATCACGGCCGGGCCGATCCGATACCAGCCGGGCGCGGTATCGATGATGCTCTGCGGCCGCACCTTGCCTTCGTCGATCGACAGTGCGACGACCACCGGCTTGATCGTCGAGCCCGGTTCGAACGTGTCGATCACCGCGCGGTTGCGCAACTGCCGGCCGGACAGGTGCGTGCGGTCGTTCGGATCGAAGCTCGGGTAGTTGGCGAGCGCGAGGATCTCGCCGTTGCGCGCATCGAGCACGACCACGCTGCCCGCTTCGGCGCGGTGCTGCGCGATCGCGGCTTTGAGCTGTGTGTATGCGAGTTGCTGGATGCGCCGGTCGATCGTCAGCTGGATCGTGGCGCCGTTGCGCGCGGGCACGAGCGGCCGCGTCTCCGAGATCACGCGGCCGAGCCGGTCGCGGATCACCTCGCGGTGGCCGGGCACGCCTTGCAACTGCGCATTGGCGGCGAGTTCGACGCCTTCCTGGCCGTTGTCCTCGATGTCGGTGAAGCCGACCACGTGCGCGGCCGACTCGCCCTCGGGATAAAAGCGTTTGGTGTCGCCGATCTGCGTGATCCCGGCGAGCCCGAGGCGCGACAGATGCCCGGCAGTGTCGGCATCGACCTGGCGCTTGAGCAGCACGAAGCTGCGCTCGCCGTTCAGACGCCGACGCAGTTCCGCGAGCGGCAGATCGAGCAGCTTTGCCAGCGGCGCGAACGCGCTTTCGTCGACGAGCTTCGGCGTGGCCCAGATTTCATAGGTCGCGAGACTGACCGCGAGCAGCGAACCATTGCGATCGACGATCCGGCCGCGCGTCGCGTCGAGTTCGAGCAGGCGCTGATAGCGCTTCTGCCCCTGGTCGACGTAGAAGTCCTGATTCACGACCTGCACCCAGAACGCGCGGAGCGCGAGCGTCGCGAACGCGCCGAACACGAGCAGCACGACGAACTTCGAGCGCCACGCGGGTAGTCGCGCATCGAGCAGCGGGTTCTTCGCGGCCAAGGCATAGGGATCGGACGACGGCGGTTTTTTCTGGCGGATCATGGCGGCGGGCAGCGGACCTCATGTACTTTCGATTGAACGAGGCCGCCAAAGCCACGAGGCCTGGCGGCAAGGACTGTCGCCGGGCCGATTGTAAATAAAACGTAATTTAAATGCGAGGAGTGTGAAAGGAGGTGCGTTCGAGCTGGAGCAAAGGCGAGCCGAGCCGAAGCTTGATAACGAAAAGCCGCGCGGACTTGCAAAATCCGCGCGGCTGATTCGTTCGATTGATGCGTCGACTCCGACGCGGCGTGTTGAATAGGCGCTCCCTGCCTGTGGGGCGCCTTCTTTTTTCGCGCCCGTTGCGGGCGCGGCGGGGCAAGCTCAAGCCGGCAACGCGAAACTCGCAATCGCGTCGCGCAACACGCCGACCTGGTCCTTCAGCGAATGCGCGGCGGCCGCGGCCTGTTCGACCAGTGCCGCATTCTGCTGCGTGACCTGATCCATCTCGCCGACCGCGCGATTGACCTGTTCGATGCCCGCGCTCTGCTCGCGCGACGCGTGGCTGATTTCTTCGAGGATCTCGTTGACCCGCCGCACCGACTGCACGATCTCGCCCATCGTCGCGCCCGCGTTGGCGACCAGTGACGAGCCGGTCTCGACGGTATCGGTCGAGGTTTCGATCAGCGCCTTGATCTCCTTGGCGGCCGTCGCCGAGCGCTGCGCGAGGCTGCGCACTTCGGCCGCGACCACCGCGAAGCCACGACCCTGTTCGCCGGCGCGAGCCGCCTCGACGGCGGCATTCAGCGCGAGGATATTGGTTTGGAACGCGATGCCGTCGATCACGCCGATGATGTCGCCGATCTGCCGCGAACTCGCGGTGATCTCGCCCATCGTGCGCACCACGTCGTCGACCACGCGGCTGCCGCGCGTCGCGACGTTCGCTGCGTCGCTCGCGAGTTGCGCGGCCTGGGTCGCGCTGTCCGCGTTCTGCTTCACGTTCACCGTCATCTGATCCATGCTCGACGCGGTTTGCACGAGCGCCGCCGCCTGCTCCTCGGTGCGCTGCGACAGGTCGGTGTTGCCCGCTGCGATTTCGGTCGCGCCGACGTTGATGTTCTCGGTGCCCTGGCGCACTCGCGAGACCGTGTCGACGAGTCCCGCCTGCATCGTGCGCAGCGCATGCAGCAGGCTGCTTTGGTCGTGCGGCTCGATCGGCACCGGCGTCGCGAGGTTGCCTTGCGCCATCAACCGGGCGTGCTCGACGGCCACTTCGAGTTCGCCGCCGAGCGAGCGGCGGATGCTGCGCAGCACGACCAGCATCACGGCCGTAGAGAGCGCACCGAGCGTGACGGTGATCGCGAGCCAGCGCAGCAGGTTGCGATAGAACGCGCTTTGCACGTCGTCCATGTACATGCCGGTCACGAGGTACCAGTCCCACGGCGCGAAGTGCATCGAGTAGCTGGTCTTCGCGACGGGCTGCTCGCTGCCGGGCTTGGCCCACAAATAATCGACGAAGCCGCCGCCGTCGTGATTGCCCGAGTTGACGATATCGACGAACAGATGATTGCCGGCCGGATCGGTGAACTGCGCGAGGTTCTTGCCGATCAGTTCGGGCTTGATCGGATGCATCAGCATGACCGGCTGCGAGTCGTTGATCGACAAATAGCCGTTCTTGCCGTAGCGCATCGCGCCGAGCGTCGCGAGCGCCTGCTTTTTCGCGTCGTCCTCGGACAGCGCATGCTGCTGGGCGAGCGAGTAGTAGTGGCCGACGACGTGGTTTGCCTCTTCGATCAACGAGCGCAATTGCTCGCGTCGGTCCGAGATCATCGATGCGCGGTTCTGCCACGCGCCGAACGCGCCGATCAGGATCAGGCCGACCCACAGAACGGCGATCATGGACGCCAGTTTTCGGTTCAGAGTCATAGCGATGGGAATAGGCGTTTTGGCCAGTAAGGTCCATTGAATTGCGGTGGGATGCCGCTCGCTGTGTTTACGGCGCGAAATGGCGTTGATCGAGACAGGGAAAACCCGCTGTTCGACATCGCTATTCGTCCGATTAATAAGTGGATTTATTGAATGTTTTAGCGGCGTTCATGCGCTCAATTCGAAAAAGACTTTTGGGCATTATTCGCGAATCTGAATTAACTGGCGATTTTAGGTAAATCGAAGCGATTGAAAAATGCGCGAGAAAATCGACATGAAAAATGCTGGCGCTGGTCTGCGTAAAACCTGCTGAGCCCAATCCAGGAAGGCTCGCACCAACATCCCACAAAACGCCAATCAAATCCAAAAAATCCCGTTAAATGATCACGCATGCAAAAAACAACACATTTTTCCACTTAAGCGCAACCACGAAAGACCGCTGAGACCTTCAAAGACTCGTCATAAAAAATTCCGCTATAGTCGCCCTTTTCCGATTGCCAGCCTGGCATCGAAAAACGCCAATAAGCCCGCCACCTGGAGTCCCGAAGAATGAATGCACGCGATCCCGCTTTCGTTTCCCAGTCCCGCAGCGCGCGCCTGCGCCAGATGCTCGTCAGCAGCGAACTCGAATTCATGATGGAGGCGCATAACGGCCTGTCCGCGCGCATCGTTCGCGAAGCTGGGTTCAAGGCGATCTGGGGCTCGGGCCTCGCGATCTCCGCGCAGTTCGGCGTGCGCGACAACAACGAGGCGAGCTGGACGCAGGTGGTCGATACGCTCGAATTCATGGCCGACGCGAGCGATCTGCCGATCCTGCTCGACGGCGACACCGGCTACGGCAACTTCAACAATGTGCGCCGCCTCGTGCGCAAGCTCGAACAGCGCGGCATCGCCGGTGTGTGCATCGAGGACAAGCAGTTTCCGAAGACCAACAGCTTCATCAACGGCGAGGCGCAGCCGCTTGCCGATATCGACGAATTCTGCGGCAAGATCAAGGCGGGCAAGGACTCGCAGAACGACGAGCATTTCTCGATCGTCGCACGCGTCGAGGCGCTGATCGCGGGCTGGGGCATGGACGAAGCGCTGCGCCGCGCGCAAGCGTACGCCCAAGCTGGTGCCGATGCGATCCTGATTCACAGCAAGCTGTCGCGCCCCGACGAGATTCTCGAATTCGCGCGCGAATGGGCCGGGCGCGCGCCGCTCGTGATCGTGCCGACCAAGTACTACAGCACGCCGACCGAGGTGTTCCGCGAAGCGGGCATCAGCACCGTGATCTGGGCGAACCATCTGATCCGCGCGGCGACCTCGGCGATGCAGGCCGTCGCGAAGGAAATCCATTCGAGCGAGACGCTCATCAACGTCGAGGACAGCATCGCGGCCGTCAACGAAATCTTCCGTTTGCAGAACGCCGACGAATATTCGGAAGCCGAAGACCGCTATCTATCGAGCGGCCGGGCGGCCGGCTCGGCCGTCGTGCTCGCCGCGAGCCGCGGCAAAGGCCTTGAAGCGGTGACCGGGGACCGTCCGAAGGTGATGCTGCCGATCGCCGGCAAACCGCTGCTGCGCTGGCTCGTCGACGCGTTCAAGAAGCAGGGCGTCAACGACATCACCGTGGTCGGCGGCTATCGCGCCGACGCGATCGATACCGCGGGCATCCGCCTCGTGGTCAACGAGCAGCACGCGCAGACCGGCGAGCTTGCCTCGCTCGCGTGCGCACTCGACCACCTGACCGGCGACACGGTCATTTCGTACGGCGACCTGCTGTTTCGCAGCTACATCCTGCGCGATCTGGTGGAAAGCGAGGCCGCGTTCAGCGTGGTCGTCGATTCGTCGCTGACCGATGCGGAGAACGCGAGCGTGCGCGATTTCGCGTGGTGCTCGGCCGCCGACGACCGCGGTCTGTTCGGCAACAAGATCGTGTTGCGGCATGTCGCGGGCGGGCGGGAGCAGTCGTCGGCGGCGGGCGTCGCCCCAGTGCCGCATGGCCGCTGGGTGGGTCTGCTGAACGTGCGCGGCGCGGGTCGCGAGCGCCTGCGGGCGGTCATGCGCGAGTTGCGCACGCGCGACGATTTCGCGTCGCTCGACATGCCCGCGCTGCTGAACGCGTTGATCGAAGCGGGCGAGTCGATCGAGGTGCAATACGTGCACGGCCACTGGCGCGGCGTCAACGATCTCGACGATTTCCGCCGCGCGGGCGACTTCGCGCACGCGCAGGCGCCTTTCGCGACGGCCGTCGGCGGCGGGGCGACGACGAACGATGCACACGGAGGCGCGCAATGATCGAAGCAGCACAGTTCGTCGAGGCGGCGCGCGAGCGCGGTTTCGACTGGTACGCGGGCGTGCCGTGCTCGTATCTGACGCCGTTCATCAACTACGTGCTGCAGGACGAGTCGCTGCACTACGTGTCGGCGGCCAACGAGGGCGACGCGGTCGCGCTGATCGCCGGCGTTACGCTCGGCGCGAAAAACGGCCGCCGCGGCATCTCGATGATGCAGAACTCCGGGCTCGGCAACGCGGTCAGCCCGCTGACGTCGCTGACGTGGACCTTCCGCCTGCCGCAACTGCTGATCGTCACGTGGCGCGGCCAGCCCGGCGTCGCCGACGAGCCGCAGCACGCGCTGATGGGCCCGATCACACCGGCGATGCTCGACACGATGGAAATTCCGTGGGAGACGTTCCCGACCGAGGCCGACGCGATCGGTCCGGCGCTCGATCGCGCGATCGCGCACATGGACGCAACCGGCCGTCCGTACGCGCTCGTGATGCAGAAGGGCAGCGTTGCGCCGTATGAACTGAGGGACGGCGGCGCGCCCAGGCGGCGCACGCCGGTCGAGCCTCGCGCGCGGTTTCGCGACAGCGCCGCGAACGAACTCGTGACGCGCCACGACGCGCTGCAAAAGGTGATCGCGCATACGCCGCTCGACTCGACGGTGGTGCTCGCGTCGACCGGCTTTTGCGGCCGCGAACTCTATGCGATCGACGATCGCGCGAACCAGCTATACATGGTCGGCTCGATGGGCTGCGTGACGCCGCTCGCGCTCGGCCTCGCGCTCGCGCGCCCCGATCTGCGCGTGGTCGCGCTCGACGGCGACGGCGCCGCACTGATGCGCATGGGCGTGTTCGCGACGCTCGGCGCGTACGGCCCGTCGAACCTCACGCACGTGCTGCTCGATAACGGTGCGCACGACTCGACCGGCGGCCAGGCGACGGTATCGTCGCAGGTGTCGTTCGCGGGCGTGGCGGCCGCGTGCGGTTACGCGTCGGCGGTGGAGAGCGACGATCCTGCGATCATCGACGAGCTGTTCGCGGCGCCGCCGCTCGACGGGCCGCGCTTCGCGCGCCTGACGATCCGCCGCGGCACGCCCGACGGCCTGCCGCGCCCGACCATCACGCCGCCCGATGTGAAGACGCGCCTGATGCGCCACATCGGCGCGATCTGAACCCAACGCCAACAGGAGCGCCCATGCTGCTGCTCAACCCCGGCCCGGTGACGCTCACCGAACGTGTCCGCAACAGCCTGTTGCAGACGGATCTGTGCCATCGCGAGAGCGAGTTTTTCGATCTCCAGGAAGAGGCGCGCACGCGTCTCGTCGACGTGTACGGGCTCGACCCGAACGAATGGCAGGCAGTACTGATGACCGGCTCCGGCACGGCCGCCGTCGAAAGCATGACAGCCGCGCTGGTGCCGCACAACGGCAAACTGCTGGTCGTCGAAAACGGTGTGTACGGCGAGCGTATCGCGCAGATCGCCGCGCAATACGGCATCGCGCACGAAGCGCTGAAGCACGACTGGATGGACGCGCCCGATCTGGCGAAGATCGCCGACCGGCTCGACGCCGACAAGTCGTTCACGCACGTCGCGGTGATTCATCATGAAACGACCACGGGCCGTCTGAACGACATCGCGGCGCTCGGCGCCTTGTGTCGCGAGCGCGGTCTGCGTCTGCTGGTGGACGGTGTCAGCAGCTTCGGCGCCGAAACGATCGATTTCGCGGACGCGAGCCTCGACGCGCTCGCCGCGACCGCCAACAAGTGCCTGCATGGCGTGCCGGGCGCGTCGTTCGTGCTGGTGCGGCGCGCGGCGCTCGCACACGCGGCGAGCCGCACGTACTACCTCGATCTCGCGCGGCTCGCGCGTTTGCAGGATCAGCGCAACACGCCGTTTACGCCGTCGGTGCACGCGTATTACGCGCTGGTCGAGGCGCTGCGTGAGCTGGCCGACGAAGGCGGCTGGCGCGCGCGTCACGCGCGCTATGCGGCGCTTGCCGAGCAGGTGCGCGCTGGGCTGGCGGCGCGCGGCATCGACAGTGTGTTGCCGGCCGGGCAGTCGTCGGTGGTGTTGCGCGCGTACCGCTTGCCCAACGGTATCGCGTATCCGCAACTGCACGACGCGCTGAAGGCGCGCGGCTTCGTGATCTATGCGGGGCAGGGCGGGCTGTCGGCGGAGCTGTTCCGCATCTCGACGATGGGCAACGTTCACGCGGCCGATATCGACCGCCTGCTGCAGGGCTTCAGCGACTTGATGTGCTGACGCTGCGCCGAGCGGCGCGCCGCGACCGCGCCGCTCGCGGCTCCCTTACACCGGATCCTTGTCCGGCGGCCCGTCAGGCCGCTGCGGCTCCTCGACATGATGCCCCGGCGACGGCGGCACGAGCGGGTCGGCTTCCGGGTCGCGGTTCGGATCGGCGTTCGGGTCGGGAATCGGGCTGGTGTGCATGTCATAGCTCATTGCGTCACCCTTGCGGTTGAAATGCGCGGGTCCGGCCGAAGCGGCTTGATACCGCCGATGTGTGCCGCCGCGTCGGCTATCTGTCTTCAAGCGTAGGCGCTCGCCGCGCTTCCTGCTCGCTCCTTTTTGCTATTTCTTCGCGCGTTTGCGGCCGGCGCTGAGCTGCCAGTAGCGCTCGATCGCGAACACGTCGTCGTAATTACCGGCGCCGAACGCCCGCAACTGGCTCGCGTACGCGTTGACCGCTTCGCGTTTCAGATGCGCGCGGCGCTGCACGTCGATCGTGTGGCCCGCGCTCGGCGTTGCCGGCGTCGCGACGATGCCGCGCTGCGCGAGATCGGCGAGCCGCGCCTGCACCGCGCCCGGCGTGAGCCGGTGAATCGCTTCCTCGTAACCGAACCAGTCCAGATGCGTGAGCCGCGGCAGGATCTCGCAGCACGCTTCGAATACCCGCGCGTGATCGTCGTGATGCAGGCCAAGCGGCATCAGCAGCGTGTTCGCGGTCGTGCGGTAAATCGTTTCCTCCAGCGCCGCGGCCATCTGGCTGATCGACGGCGAGTCGGCGTACTGGCTGTCGCGAAACGGCATGCGCAGCGGGATCGCGTCGAGCACTTCGAGCGCGCGGTTGTCTTCGATCGTGCGTTCGCGGACCGCTTCATGGGCGTTCGCGAAGCCTGCTTTTTCGTCCCACTCCGTGTGCATGTCGTGTTCGGGCGGCGCGGCGAACACGGTGCAGACAGCGGCGTCGGGATGGGCGGCGAGCAAGGCGCCGCAACTGAAGACGGCGTCGTCGAAATGGGGCGAGACGATGAAAAGGCGTGGAGTGGTTTCGCTCATGGGCTTGCGTGTGGGGATTCGAGGCGGCACGGATGAGGCATCGAGGCTGCCGGTCGTCAAGGCGCCGCGTGCGCAAAAAACGTGACGTCACCTCAGCTTAGGCGCAATTGGCGCGGCTTGCGCGCGAAACTTGCGGGGCGCAAGGCGCGTGCCTGAAAGTCCGCGGATCGAACTCTCGATCCGTCCATCCAGTGACGGTCGTGGCTTTCCGGCTCGTCGCGCGCCGCCGTCAGGGGCCCTTGAAGCGCACGTTTTTTGTGTACTTCGCGAATTCTCCGAACACGAGTCCTTATAGCGACGCTCGCTCCAGAAACTTTCTGATCTCGAGAGAGTAGGCGCCAGGGTGCGAAAACCTGAACATGTGACCGGTGCGCGGCATGACGACTTCCCGCGAACCCTTGATGCCGTTCAGCAGGACCCCCGCGGCTTCTTTGCCGATCAGCTTGTCTTCCTCGGGAGTCAGGATCAGCGTGGGGACGTCGATCCTCCTCAGCAAGGCCGTATAGTCCGTCTTCTCGATCGAGCGGATGCGATTGACGTAGGCCTTATGCGAAGTCTCCCTGATGAAGAAGTCGCGGCTCTTTCTGGTTGACCAGGGTATCTCTCCCTCCTCGTCAAACGACGAAGCCAACTGCGCTGCGTGGAATGAAAGAGTTAGCTGTCGATAAAAGGGCCCGGGGAAGAACGGTGCAAGCGCCGCCAGCGTCTTGAGCAAGGGCGAAGCGATCGGGCTCCTGGCAAAACCACCAGAGAGCACGAGGCCTTTCAGGCCCTTCGGCTGCCGCGTCGCAACCGCGATCGAGCAGACCGCGCCATACGAATCGCCAACCAGCACATAGCTCTCGAGGTCCTTCACCTGGTCAGCGATGAAGTCGGCCAACGTTTCCAGCTCGCACACGTCGTCCGGCAAACGAAGTGTACGCATCGGGCGACCCTGCAAGCAGGTCAACTGGTTGAGCTGCCACGGAGCTCCTGCGAAGCAAGGGATCATGACCAGGGTGGGGTCTGTTCTCATGGGGTACTCCGAGCGGTTGAATAATCGACAACCGAACTCTATGTGGCCCGAGGTATTCGATCCAATGGCATTTACACAGCATGTCGATGCACGAGATTCATGGCCCCCTTGTCGCTGCAACCGCGGCAAGCCCCTGCCGATGTTCAGTGGGCGATCATCATGTTGGTAATCCACTGAACGGCGGGTTCGTTGGCGCGCCCTCGGGCTCGAATCACAAGCACCTCCCAGCTCGGTAACGCCAGGGGGAGCTCGAAAAGGCTCAGTTGCGCGGGATCCTGCATCCGGAGTGCGACCCGCTCGGCGATAACCGCAATCGATTGCGAAGCGCCGACCATGAAAGGAGCAGCCAGAAAGCTGGGGCAGGTCGCGCTCACCTTGCGGGTACGACCGACGGCCTCCAGCGCATCGTCGACAGCGCCTCGCGTATCGCCGCGCGGCGAGACCAGAATGTGCGGCAGCCGAGCGAAGTCATCCAGTTCCATGTGCAGCTTCTTGCCTCGCTTGACCAGAGCCGGGTGCCCCTTGCGCGCAATGCCGACGAAACGCTCCTTGTGGACAAGCTGGCAATCGAAACGCTGCGGGATCTGGGCAAAGGAGCCGGACCCTAGCACGATGTCGAGATCGCCGGCGTCCAACATGCGCAACGCGGATTCGCTATTGGCCGGCCTGAGCCTCAGCACGACACCCGGCGCAGCGGCCTGGATCCCGGCCAGAACGGGGGCGATGACGGTCAATATGGCGTGATCAGTGGCCGCCACTGAGAGCATCGCTTGCACGCGAGCTGGATCGAACGGGCCACGTGGACTGGCGACGAGCCTGACCGACTCGAGCACCGCCGCCACTCGCGGCATTAATTCGACGGCCAGCGGCGTCGGCTCGATCCCGCGGGGGTGACGAATGAACAGCTGATCAGCAAAGGCAGTACGCAGCCTCGATAAGGCGTGGCTGGTGGCGGACTGGGACAAATGCAGTCGTTCGGCGGCGCGGCCGACGTGCCTTTCGGTCCAAAGTGCCTCAAGTACAACCAGCAGGTTGAGATCGAAACGCGTCAAATCCAGGGGCTTCATGCCGTATCAGTGTTCCTTTCCTTGTCCGGCAAGATTCTCGATGTCGACCGGCTGCGGGCAGCCAGTCTCGGCGAGGCTGATGTTGGCGGCTAGAGCGTGCGCAAATCGTCCGGCGTGTCCACGTCGCGCAGAATGCCGGGATCGTCGACGTCGATGCGCGTCAGCGCGTGTGACCTGAGCAGTGCTTTCGCGCCGGTGTCGCCGTCCAGCGCGAGTAGCGCGTCGCGATGCTCGCTGCCGAAGCCGACCGGATGGCCGCGCTGGCCGTCGTAGAACGGCGCGACGAGCGGCGCGCCGTTGTCGAGCGCGCGGGCTACCGCTTCGATCGTCGGAACCGCAATGCGCGGCATATCGGCGAGCGCGACGATCCAGCCCTCGGCGTCATCGCTCGCTCCGATACCGGCGGCGAGGCTCGCGCCCATGCCGCGCTCGGCGCTCGCCGCAAACACGACATCACAGCCGGCATCGTTCAGCGCGCGAGCGAGCGCGTCGGAGCCCGGCCGCACGACAGCGAGCACCCGCGTCACGACCCGCAGCAGCCGATGCGCGGCTTCATGCGCAACCGGCGTGCCGTCGGGCATACGTGCGAGCAGTTTGTTGTGCAGCCCGTGCGGATCGAAGCGCGAGCCGAGACCGGCGGCGAGCAACACACCAGTGGCGAGCGAGGCGTAGGCCATCGGCGGATACCGGTAGACAGGAATGCCCCCGATTGTGCGATGCAACGGGGCGCGAAGCAAGCGGCAAGGCACGCCCGATGCAAGCCGCCCGCCGCTTTCGCTTTCACTCCAATTCCGGCACTGCCGCCGGTTCAGGTCCGCACCACCTTGTCCAGCGTGATCGGCAGATCGCGCACCCGCACGCCGGTCGCGTTGTACACCGCGTTCGCGATCGCGGCCACCACGGCCGTGATGCCGATCTCGCCGATACCGCGCACGCCGAGCGAGTTGATATAAGGATCGGGCCGGTCGATGAAGGTGATGTCGAGCGTGCCGATATCGGCATTCACCGGCACGTGATACTCGGCGAGGTTCGCGTTCGTGAAGCGTCCGAAGCGCGCATCGAGCGTGCTTTCCTCCTGCAGCGCCGCACCGATGCCCCATACGATGCCGCCCATCATCTGGCTGCGCGCGGTCTTCTGGTTCAGCACGCGGCCGACGTCGTACACCGCGACCACGCGCGGCACGCGGATCGTGCCGAGCTCGGCATCGACGCGGACCTCGACGAACACCGCGCCGAACGAGTGGAACGAGTACTTCTGCTTCTCGTCGCCGGGCTTCACGGTCGCGCTCGCCTCGATCGGCTTGCCGCCCGCGCGCGCGATGATCGCCGCGGCCGGATCGCGCTTGCCCGGTTGCGAGCGGCTCACGACCCAGCCGCTTGCGACGGTGACGTCATCGAGCGGCAGGCCATGCACGGGCGACGCCGCATCGGCAAGCGCCAGCGCGATCAGCCGGCTGCGCGCCTGGCTCGCCGCGTCGCGCACCGCGGGCGACACGCTGGCCGCCGACTGCGAGCCGCCCGAGACCGGCGCGCGCGGCAGCGACGAATCGCCGAGCGCGAAGCGGATCTGCTCGGGCGTGAAGCCGAGCGCATCGGCGGCGACCTGGGTCATCACCGTGTAGGTGCCGGTGCCGATGTCCTGCGTGCCCGATGCGACCACCGCGGTGCCGTCCGGCAGAATCTGCGCAAGCGCCGACGCCTCGCTGCGGTTGGCCGGATAGGTCGCGGTCGCCATGCCCATGCCGATCAGCGTGTTGCCGTCGCGCCTCGAACGCGGCGCGTGCGGGCGGCGCGACCAGCCGAACTTCTCGGCGCCGATCCGATAGCACTCGCGCAGCGACTTGCCCGACCACGGCTTGTGCTCCTGCGGATCGCTGTCCGCGTAGTTTTTCAGGCGCAGCGCGAGCGGGTCCATCTTCAGCGCGACGGCGAGTTCGTCCATCGCCGATTCGAGCGCGAACGAGCCGGTGGTTTCTCCGGGGGCGCGCATGAAGGTCGGCGTGCCGACATTGAGTTGCACGAGCCGGTGCGTCGTTATCTGGTTGGGCACCGCGTACAGCATGCGCGTGACCATGCAGCAGGTCTCGGTCCAGTCTTCGATCATCGACGTGTTCGAGATGCTGTCGTGACGCATCGCGCTCAGCGTGCCGTCATGCCGCGCGGCGATCACGAAGTGCTGCTCGGTGCGCGGCCGCGCGCCGACCGGGCCGAACATCTGCGGGCGTTCGAGCGCGAGCCGCACAGGCCGCCCGGTTTGCCGCGCGGCCATCGCGCACAGCGACACGTGCGACCACGACGAGCCCTTGCAGCCGAAGCCGCCGCCGATCAGCGGCGAGATCACGCGCACGTCGGACACAGGGATGGCGAACGTCTTCGCGAGCACCTGCGCGGCGCCGCTCACGCCCTGCGTCGAGTCGTAGACCGTCAACTGCGGGCCGTCCCATTGCGCCATCGTCGCGTGGGGCTCCATCGGGTTGTGGTGCTCGATCGGCGTCGTATAGGTCGCTTCGATATGCACGTCGCCGCTTTGCATGCCGTCCTCGAAGCTGCCGCGCTGCGTGTCGGTCTGGCGGCCCTGCGGCTTGTCCGGCGCATGCGCGTGCGCCTTCGCCTGCTCGAAGTCGAGCGCCGCGGCGCCCGGCTGATAGGCGATGCGCAGCTGGCGGGCGGCATCGGCCGCATGTTCAAGCGTATCGGCGACGACCACCGCGACCGGCTCGTTGCTGTAGTGCACTTCGTTATCCTGCAGAAGCGACAGATGCCGGCCGGCCGGCGGCGCGAGCGCGGGCCGCCCGCCATTCGGCAGGCGCGGCGCGTTCTGGTAGGTCATCACGAGCAGCACGCCGGGCACGGCCTCGGCGCGGCTCGCATCGATCGACGCGATCGTGCCGGCCGCGATCGTGCTCGTCACGAGCACCGCATGCGCGAGGCGCGCCCCGGGGAATTCGGCTGCATAACGCGCGTCGCCGGTCACCTTCAGCAGTCCGTCGACGCGATCGAGCGGTTGTCCGATCAGATTCATGCGACACCTCCCGCGTTGCCGGCTGCCTGATTGACCGCACGCACGATCGCGCGCTGCGCGAGCTGCACCTTGAAGGCGTTGTCGTGGCGCGGCTGCGCGCCGCTCAACGCGGCCGCGGCGGCGTTCTTCAGCGTGGCCTGGCTGAGCGGCTGGCCGCTCAGCATCTGCTCGGCCACGTTCGCGCGCCATGGTTTGTGCGCGACGCCGCCGAGCGCGATGCGCGCGCTCTGAACACGCTCGCCGTCCATCTGCAACGCGGCCGCGACCGATACGAGGGCGAACGCGTAGCTCGCGCGGTCACGCACCTTCAGATAGTGCGAATGCGCGCTGAAGAGCGGCGGCGGCAGATCGACCGCGGTGATCAGCTCGCCGGGCTGCAAGGTGGTATCGACATCGGGCCGGTCGCCCGGCAGCCGATGGAAATCGGCGAACGCGATCGTGCGCTCGCCGCTGGGGCCGCTCACGCGCACCAGCGCATCGAGCGCGGCCAGCGCGACGCTCATATCCGACGGGTTGACCGCAATGCATTGCGGGCTCGCGCCGAGGATCGCATGCGCGCGGTTATGGCCGTCGAGCGCCGCGCAGCCGCTGCCGGGCAGGCGCTTGTTGCACTGCGTGAACGCGGTGTCGTAGAAGTAGCCGCAGCGGGTGCGTTGCAGCAGATTGCCGCCGACCGTCGCCATGTTGCGCAACTGCGCCGAGGCGCCCGCGAGCAGCGCTTGCGACAGCAGCGGGTACTGCTCGCGCACCAGCGCGTGATTGGCCGCGTCGCTGTTGCGCACCAGCGCGCCGATGCGGATGCCGCCGCCGGGCAGCGTCGTCACCGAGTCGAGGCCGCCGATGTGCGTGATATCGATCAGCCGCACCGGCCGCGCGACGCCGCCCTTCATCAGATCGAGCAGATTCGTGCCGCCGCCGATGAATACCGCGCCCGGCTGTTGCGCGGCGCGCACCGCGCTGGCGACGTCGCCGGCGCGTTCGTAGGAGATCGCATCCATGTCGGTCTCCGTCAGGCGTTGTCGTGCGCGGCGCGGACCGCGGCGACGATGTTCGCGTACGCGCCGCAGCGGCAGATGTTGCCGCTCATGCGTTCGCGGATTTCGTCGTCGGTGAGCGCGGCGGGACGCGCGCGCACGTCGGCGGTCACGGTGCTCGCCGTGCCGTTGCGGAATTCGCCGAGCAGGGCGGTCGCCGAGCACAACTGGCCGGGCGTACAGTAGCCGCACTGGAACGCATCGTGTTCGATGAACGCGGCCTGCACCGGACTCAACGCGCCGTTGCTCGCGAGTCCTTCGACGGTCGTGATGTTCTCGCCTTCGTGCATGACCGCGAGCGTCAGACACGAGTTCATGCGCCGGCCGTCGACGAGCACCGTGCAGGCGCCGCATTGACCGCGGTCGCAGCCTTTCTTCGTGCCCATCAGACCCGCGTATTCGCGCAACGCGTCGAGCAGCGTCACGCGCGGTTCGAGCTGCAGCGTGTACGCGCGGCCGTTGACGGTCAACGTGACGGGGCGCGGCGGCACCACGGGGTTGCCTGGCGGCGCGGGTGAGGCGGGCGCCGGCGCTTGCGTTTGCGCGCGCAGATGCGGCGCCGCACCGATCGTCGCGGCGGCCGCCGCCGATTGCAGGAAGCGGCGTCGTGACAGTTGGGAAGGCGTGGTGGCGGGCTCGGCGGTGGACTCTGATGCGGGGGTGTCCCCGCAATGCTGACATTCTGTAGGCGTAGTCATGACGACTGTTGACTCCACTGAAAGGTCAATGCAGGCTGACGACGCGTCGATGTCCAACGCATCGCGTTGAAACAAAACCATTGCGCAGCAATTTGAATGTCGTTGCAGTTACCACGGTATTAAAAACTCGCTGCAAGCGCAAAGCCGATCTGCGCAATAAAGGCAGGCCAATATGCGCAATGACCGCGATGGAGCCCGGCTGGAGCCGCGCAAACACGGGCAAAGCTGCACGTCGCAACGGGGAAAATGCGAAATCGACCTCCGGGCTCAGCGCGCCCGGCAGGCTGCCAGGATGCCTCGCAGCAAATCGATCGGCGGCGGCGGACATCCGGGGATCGTCACGTCGACCGGCAAGATCGACGAAACAGGGCCGCACACCGCGTAACTGTCGGCAAAAATGCCGCCCGTGCACGCGCATTCGCCTGCGGCAACGACGAGTTTCGGGGCGGGTGTCGCGTCGTACGCGGCGAGCATGGCCGCTCGCATATTCAGCGTCACCGGCCCGGTCACGAGCAGGAGGTCGGCATGCCGCGGACTCGCGACGAATTTGATTCCAAGTCCTTCGATGTTGTAGTACGGGTTGTTCAGCGCGTGGATCTCCAGTTCGCAACCGTTGCATGAACCCGCGTCGATCTGCCGGATGCACAGCGCCCGCCCGAGCAGATCGAGAATATCCTCGCGAATGCGTCGCTCCTCGTGATGCCACGCGTGTTCCGCCGCCGGTGCGGGTTCGCCGGGAAAATCGGTGCGCGCGAATTGCCGGATCAGTTGCCACATCAGAGATCGTGCCCCGCGTAGTTCAGGTTGAACGACTTGTTGATCAGCGGGAAATCGGGAACGATGTTGCCGATGATCGCGTGCTCGAGCGCCGGCCAGTTCTGCCACGACGGATCGTGGCAATGGCATCGGGTGATGACGTCGCCGGGGGCGAGATCGAGGGCGACGAATACGTCCCCCCGCCAACCTTCCACCCAGCCTATGCCTTGCGCGGGCGCCGTTGCAGGCGTCGTGGCGACGACCACCGGACCATCCGGAAGATTGGACAGCAGCGTGCGGATCAGGCGCAGGGATTCATCGATTTCGGCGAAGCGCACCGCGACGCGCGCGGCAACGTCGCCGCGCGCGTCACTGACCGCTTTGACGGCGATATCGTCATATGGAGCGGGCCGCAAGTTGGCGCGAACGTCGAAGGTTCGACCGCTGGCGCGGGCGGCCATGCCACGCACGCCAAAATGCTCGACGACAGCGGGGGTCAATCGGCCTGTGCCGAGGAATCGATCCTGCAGCCCGGACTGGTCATCGTAGACCTTGCGCATGACGTGGACCTCGCGTTCGATGCGTTCGCATTGCTCCGCCAGCACCGCCGCGTCGTCGGGGCGAACGTCGATCGATACGCCACCCGGCACGATGCGATCCATCAGGTACCGATGTCCGAATGTACGGGCGTTCATCCGTATCCAGTCCTCCTTGAGCCGCGAGAACTGCGCGAGTCCGAAGCCGAACCCGGCGTCGTTGCCCAGCGCGCCGAGGTCGCCGAGGTGGTTGGCCACGCGCTCGCGTTCCAGCAGAAGCGCACGCAGATATAGTGCGCGCTTCGACAGTATCGTGCCGCTGGCTTGCTCGAGCGCCATGCAAAAGGCCCATGAGAACGCGACGGTCGAGTCGCCCGCAATCCTGGCGGCCACCCGATGACCGCGCGATGCAGGAGTACGCTCGAACAGACGCTCGACGCCGCGGTGGGCATAGCCGAGACGTTCTTCAAGGCGCAACACCTTCTCGCCGACGACCGAGAACCGGAAATGCCCCGGTTCGATGATGCCGGCATGAATCGGCCCGACCGCGATCTCGTGTACGCCATCGCCCGCAACCTGCACGAATGGGTAGTCCGCCTCGCTCGAATCAAAGTCTTCGACACCCGTCGCCTGCCGTTGCAGCGGGAAATAATCTTCGGGCCAGTTGCCGTGATTGAGCCACGGCCGCGTGTCCTCGGCGCCACGCGCCCGCAGGCCGAGCAGATCGAAGATCGCCCGTTGCATGCGAGTCGCGCACGGGAAAACGGTGGCGAGATCGGGATAGTCTCCACCGGCATCCTGCTTACGCCCGATCGCGAGGCGTACCCACAATATGCCGTCATCGCATTCGTACGCGGCATTCACCGAGAAACCGTCTTCGACTGCTTCGCTGCCCCACATTGCAACGAGGCGCCGCTGCTCGGATCTCGCGGTTCGCGCCAACTCGAGCCACCCTGATTCATCGGCGCTCACCACATGCGCTGGAATCTGGCCCGCACGGTGCGTGAGGCGGGTGGCGGCAATTTGCGTCGATTCGAGTCGCATCCGTCACCCCGCCAACATCGTTGCGGCCTGGCGATACCACGTCGCCAGGTAGGGTGGCACATAAAGCCCAAGCATCAGCCCCAAACCCAGATGCACGAATACCGGCAGCGGCGCGGGGCGATGCTCGAGCGGTCTGGCCGTCGTCGTTTCACCGAACACCATTTGCTGCACGCGCGCGAAGATCGCCGCGAATGCGACGGCGAGGCCGAGCAGCAACAACGGCGCCGTCCACGGTATCGTGTTCATCGCGGTGGTCAGGATCAGGAATTCGCTTGCAAACACACCGAACGGCGGCAGGCCGAGAATCGCGAGCGCGCCGAGCAACATGCCCCAGCCGACCGTCGGGCTGACCTGAAGCAGCCCGCGAATGCCTTCGATCGCCTGGGTACCGGCCTTCTGCGTCGCGTGGCCAACCGCAAAGAAGATTGCCGACTTGACGAGGGAATGGACGGTCATGTGCAGCAGACCGGCGAACGTCGCGACCGGGCCGCCGAGGCCGAACGCGAACGTCATCAATCCCATATGCTCGATCGACGAATACGAGAACAGCCGCTTGACGTCCTTCTGCCGAAACAGCGAGAACGAGGCGATCAGCACCGACACGAGCCCGAACCCGACCAGCAATCGCCCCGGCAGGCCGTTGCCAAGCGCACCGTCCGCCAGCACCTTGCAGCGCAGCACCGCGTACAGGGCGACGTTCAGCAGCAGCCCGGACAGCACCGCTGAAATCGGTGTCGGGCCTTCGGCGTGCGCGTCCGGCAGCCAGTTGTGCATTGGCACGAGTCCGACTTTCGTGCCGTAGCCGACCAGCAGGAACACGAAGGCGATCGACACGATGGACGGGTCGAGGTGCGTCTTGACGGCGGCAAGGCTCGTCCACAGCAGCGCATCGCCGTCGGTCAGTTGCCGGCTCGCGGCGAGGTACAGCAGGATCGTGCCGAACAATGCCTGCGCGATGCCGACACCGCACAGGATGAAGTACTTCCAGGCGGCTTCGAGGCTCGCGGCGGTCCGATAGACGCTGACGAGCAGCACGGTCGCGAGCGTGGCGCCTTCCATCGCGACCCACAGCACGCCAAGGTTATTGGTCAGCAGCGCGAGCAGCATCGCGAACATGAACAACTGGTACATGCTGTGATAGAGGCGCATGCGCGTCGCCGTCATCCGGCCGCGCGCCTCTTCGACCTGCATGTACGGCCGCGAGAACAGCGACGTCGTCCAGCCGACGAACGCAGTCAGCGCGACGAGGTACACGTTGAAGGGATCGACGAAGAATGCGCGTTCGAACGCGAATGACGGTCCATGTTCGACGGTACGCGCGGCGAGCACGAGCGTCGCCGCGAACGTCACGGCGCTGAAGCCGGCGTTCAGGTTGCGCGCGACATGAGCGGGTCGCACGGCCGCAAGAGAGGCGGCCGCGACGAGCGGAATGCCGAGCACGGCGAGCACGACGTGGGCGTCATTCATCTTTGAGTGTCTCGAGGTGACGGATGTCCAGGCTGTCGAACTGCTCGCGAATCTGGAACATGAACACGCCCAGAATCAGAATCCCGACCAGCACGTCGAGTCCGATACCGAGTTCCACGATCATCGGCATGCCATTGGTGGCGGCCGTCGCGGCGAAGAACAGCCCGTTCTCCATCGACAGGAAGCCGATCACCTGGGGAATCGCCTTCGCGCGCGTGATCATCGCCATGAACGACAGCAGCACGCACGCAAGCGCGATCCCCAGCGTGCCGCGCGCCGCCGACGTCGCGAGCTGGCTGATCGGCGACGCGACGTTGAACGCGACGATCACGAGCACGATGCCGATCAGCAGCGTCGTCGGAATGTTGATGAGCGGCTCGACGTCGGCCTGAATGTCGAGCTTGCGCACGAGGCGATACAGGAGCCACGGAATCACGCCGACCTTCAGCACGAGCGTCAGTCCGGCCGACACGTACAGATGCGCATCACCGGTCACGAAACCGAGGATCAGGTTGGCCAGAACGAGCGCGACACCCTGTAGCGTATAGAGGTGGATCAGCGACAGGATCCGACGCTGACTCAGCATCGCGAACGACAGCATCAGCAGCACCGCCGCGAGAAAATTGATCAGTTGCGTCGCGTAGGTGTGCATTCATGCTCCCAGTAGCAGGTGAACGAGCATGCCGATCACCGCGAGCAGGAAGGCGGTCGCGAGGAACTCCGGGACCCGGAAAATCCGCATCTTCGCGTTGGCGGTCTCGACCACGGCCAGCGCGGCGCCGCCCGCCATCAGCTTGACGAAGAGTGCCGGCACCGCGAGCAGCAGCGCGAGCGGATTACCCGCCGCGGCGATCCCCCACGGCATGAACAGCGCAATGCCGATGCACGAGTAGGCGAACAGTTTGAGGCTGGCCGCCCATTCCATCAGCGCGAGGTGCCGCCCCGAATATTCGAGGATCAGCGCCTCGTGGATCATCGTCAGCTCGAGGTGGGTGGTCGGGTTGTCGACGGGCAGCCGCGCATTCTCGGCGAGCGACACCAGCGTGAACGCTATGCCGGCGAACGCCAGGCTCGGATAGATCGTCAGCTCGCTGTGTCCGAGCGTCGCGACGATGCTCGTGAGCAGGGTCGACTGCGTGATCAGCGAGGCCGACAGCAGCACCATCAGCAAGGCCGGTTCTGCCAAGAAACCGACCAGCATCTCGCGGCGCGCGCCGAGCGTGCCGAACGCCGTGCCGATATCCATCGCCGCGAGCGACAGCGCGACGCGCGCGAACGCAAACAGGCCGACGAGCGCGATCGCATCCGCGGCGGGAGACAGCGGCAATTCGGTCGACAGCGTCGGCACGATTGCACAGGCGAGCGTCATCGCCGCCCACACGACATACGGCGCGCCACGGAACACCGGACTCGCGCCATAAGCGACGACGGATTCCTTGTTGAACAGCTTGTGGAGCATCCGGTACGGCTGCCAGATGCTGGGCGCGCGCCGGTTCTGCAGCCACGCGCGGCACTGGTTGACCCAACCCGTGAGCAGTGGCGCCGCGGCAAGCGCCAGGACGATCTCGAGGGTTTGCGATAGCACGCCGGATACGGTCACCATCGTCTCACCAGCAGCAGGAACACGATCAGCACGGCGAAGCTGTAGGTCAGGTACACGGCAATCTTGCCCGTCTGCAGCCGCCCCGCCCATTCCGCCGCGCGTTGCGTGAGTGCCGCGATACGGTCGTAGAGAATCGACCACGTGCGGTCAGCGACCGAGACCCGGTAAGCCGGCTGTGCGTCGAACGGCGTCGGCAGTTGCCGCTCGATGCGCAGCAGCGGCGCGAAGATCTCCCGGATCGGTTGCCCGAAGCCTTCCGCCGTATCCTGCATCCGCGCGGTCGTAAACGGGAAGCCGCAACTCCACGGCGCGGCCCGTCGCAGCCGACCGTGGTAGAAGCGCCGTACCAGCACCCACGCAAGGCCGCAGCAGGCGACGAAAAACAGCATGAACACGACGGGCATGTAACTCGCCCGTGCGGTCGACACCGGCACGAAGATCAGCCAGCCATGATTTTCCGCGCCGATCCCCGCACCGACGAGCACGCGCGTGACCCGGTCCAGCACCTTGACGAACTGCGTAGGCATCAGTCCGAGCAGTACACCGGCCACCGCGAACCAGCAGAACGCGAGCCGTTCCCAGGTATTCGCGTCATGTGCGCGACTCAGTTTCGCTTCTCTCGGCTGCCCGAGGAAGACGATGCCGTAGAACTTGACCATCGTGTAACCGGCGAGAGCTGCCGTCATCGCGACGAGCGCGGCCGCAATCGGCACCGTCATCGCCAGCACGGAATTCTGCAGACCCGGCGTGAACAGGAAGCTTTGCAGCAGGAGCCACTCCGCGACGAAACCACTCATGGGAGGCAAGCCGGCGCTGGCTGCGACGCCAGTGAGCACGGCCCAGGCGGTCCACGGCATGACACGGATCAGGCCGCCAAGCTTGCCGAGATTGCGCTCCCCGGTGGCGTGCAGCACGGCCCCGGTGCCGAGGAACAGCAGGCTCTTGAAGGCCGCATGCGCGACGATCTGGTAGAGCATCGCGCTCAGCGCAAGCGCGGACAGGGCCGTCATCCCGTACGCGCGAAACAGCACCGCGAGCCCGAGCGAGACGATCATCAGGCCGACGTTGTCGATCGACGAATACGCGAGCAGGCGCTTCATATCGACCTGGATCGTACTGAACACCACGCCGAGCAGCGCGGTGCCGATACCCAGCACGAGCAGCAGCACGCCCCACCAGGCGAGCTGCACGTGCAGCAGGTCGAACACGGTCCGGATCAGGCCATACAGGCCGACCTTCAGCACGAATCCACTGAGCAGCGCCGATACGGGGGACGGCGCCGCGGGATGGGCGTCCGGCAGCCACACGTGCAACGGGAACACGCCCGCCTTGGCACCGAATCCAACCAGCGCGAACAGGAACGCGAGCGATGCCCACAACGCGTCGGGCGACTGCGCGCGCAGATTGGCAAACGTGTAGTCACCGGTGCGAGCCTGCAGGATGCCGAAGCAAAGCAGCAGCGCGAGCGCGCCGACGTGGGAGATCAGGAAATACAGGTAACCTGCGCGGCGGATCTCGGCGATCCGATGGTTGGTCATCACGAGGAAGGTCGCGGACAGCGTCAGCGTTTCCCAGGCGACCATGAACACATACGCATCGTCGGCGATGAGCACGAGCGCGATGCTCGCGATGCAAACATGGTATTCGAAGCAGATGAGTCCCGGCGCGGACCCTTCGCCCTTACGGAAATAACCGGCGGAGAAGGCGCCGATTCCCGCGCTGACGACACCAAGCACGAACAGGAAATAGCCGGATAGCCCATCGACGCGCAGATGGAACGGCAACCCGGGCAGTCCGATCGGCAGCACCGCGGTGGTCGGTTCGGAGAAGATGCCGGCGAGTCCCGCCGCGCCCAGCAGCAGCCCTCCCAGCGCGCCGAGCGGAAACAACCCGTGTGCAACGAATCGCGTGCGATGCAGAACTCCGAGACCCAGCGTGCCGGTCGCAAGCCAGGCGGCCGCGACCAGCAGGACGAAATGGACGACCGTGAAGGGTGCCATCCGGAATGTCTCCAGTACGCTCGGATTGGGACGAGGAGCATGGAATGAGCTCCGGCTTGCCGGGCTCACTCAAACCGCATTATGACATCAGAAAACCAATCTGGATAACAGGATATGATAATGGCGTTATCATGTGAAACACATGTTCGAGCGAATCGGGCGCCTCTGTGCGC
Source organism: Paraburkholderia sp. MM5384-R2 (assembly GCF_014201025.1). Lineage (NCBI taxonomy): Bacteria > Pseudomonadati > Pseudomonadota > Betaproteobacteria > Burkholderiales > Burkholderiaceae > Paraburkholderia > Paraburkholderia sp. MM5384-R2. The sequence continues at coordinate 39,287 of NZ_JACHDI010000023.1, read as the reverse complement.
AACTCATTGAGTGAAGATCCTATGCCTGCGCAGTACTTTCGAAGCCTGACGGGGAAACACCGCAGCACGACCGCGAACCGTCAGCTCGGGTTTTCTCTTGCCTTCGTGGCCGGCGCCACCAATGCCGGCGGCTTCCTCGCGGTCAAGCAATACACGTCCCATATGAGCGGCATCGTGTCGGCGATCGCGGACCAGACGGCGCTCGGGGACATCCGGCTCGTGTTGGCCGGCATCGGTTCGCTGGCATCGTTTGTCCTCGGAGCGGGGTGCTCGGCCGTGCTCGTCAACTGGGGGCGCCGCCGCGGCCTGCAAAGCCAGTACGTGCTGCCACTGGCGGTCGAGGCCGCGCTGCTGCTCCTGTTCGGTCTGCTCGGCAGCCACCTCGCGCTACGCGAAGCGTTCTTCGTCCCCGTGACCGTGATCCTGCTGTGCTTCATCATGGGGCTGCAGAATGCGATGATCACCAAGCTGTCCGGCGCGGAGATCCGTACCACACACATGACCGGCATCGTCACGGACCTCGGAATTGAGTTGGGTAAGCTTTTTTACTGGAATCGATCGGCGCTCATTGACGACGCGCACGCGGTCATCGCAAACCGCGCGAAGCTGAAGATCCACGGCACGATGCTCACGTCGTTTTTCGTGGGTGGCCTGATCGGCGCAATCGGTTTCAAGCATGTGGGCTACGTGTCGACCGTGCCGCTCGCCGGCGTGCTCGTCACACTCGCGATCGTGCCCGTCGCCGACGATGTGCTGGCCTATCTCTATCGGTTCGAGCGCAGGCACTGACCTCATAGGAGGCGGGGTGAATCCTCGTCGAAAGCAAATGCATTATAATTTGGTTAGCATATTCGCCGACCCGTCCTCGTAATGGAAACGAAAACCGCACGCCTGACCGTCCTGATCGACCCCGCCAAGAAAGAAGCATTTGAAATGCTCTGCTCGGCGCAAGATCTGACGCCGTCACAAGTCGTCCGCCAACTGATCCGCGAGTATCTCGAGAGTCACGGCGTGACCTACAAGACCAAGAGTCCACTCGCCAAGCGGGGAAAGTGACGCCCAGGTCGAGGCGCGGTGCCGGTCAACCGCCGATTTCCCAGTGCCCTTGCCCTTGCGCATGCCAGATCAGCCGCTTCGGATCGAGGCGCTCTCCCGCTTTCAGGTGGCGAGCAGTGACGGACAGCTTGAGTTCGCCTGCAAAGTCAAACGAGAGGGCGCGCTCGAACAGGACCTGTCTGGGCGGCAAACGACGCCCGCTTTTCCAGGCAAACGCGACTAAGTTGCTGTCGTCGCCGCACCGAACGATCGCATAGGAAACGCCAAATACCGATTTCAGCCGCTCGAGGTGCCGCGGTATGGCCGGATCATCGTCCGTAAAGTTGATGACGAGGACGCCCGTCTCGGTTAAACGCTCGCGACAGGCGGCGAAGAACGCGATGTCCGCACACCGGCTCGCCATCCCTTCCGCACCAAACGCATCAAGCAGGATCACGTCCGTGCGGACGTGATCCTTCGTCAAGTAGTCCGCGCCATCGGCGCAAACCACCTTGAACCGCGCGTCGTCCGCCGGAATCCTGAACACGTCACGCAGCGCGATCACCTCGGGGCTGATCTCGACTGCGTCGATCGCGACCTCGGGCAGATGCCGATAGCAATACTTCGCCAGCGATCCCCCGCCTAGTCCGATCATGCAGATGTGCGTGGGAGCTGGCTGCAGCACCAGAAATCCCATCATCGCGCGTGTATAGCCGAGGGTGAGCTTCTCCGGATTCCTGAGCGACATGAAGCTCTGAGTGGCGAAGTGATCGAAGTGTAGCGACACCGCGTGCTGCGTCTCCAGCACAAACGGTTGCTCATTACTGATCGGCGTGGACATGAATTTGACGAACGCGTCGTACGAGGTTCGATCCTCAGCCATTCTCGGTATGCTCGGGTAGCCAGACAGTCGAGTGAATCATGCACTGCGGACCGCGCTTCCGGGCGGGGCCGCCAACGGGGAACGGCCCGTCAGACCTTCTTCAGAAAGCAGGCCTTGAGCATGAAGCTGCCGGCGTCCGTCTTGCAGTCGATTTCGTGATCGCCACCGACGATCCGGATGCTTTTCACCTTGGTGCCCATCTTCAGCGTGATCGACGAGCCCTTGACGCGCAAATCCTTGATCAGCACGACCGAATCACCGTCCGACAGCGCGTTGCCGTTCGCATCCTTGACGACGCTGCCCGCAGGTTCATCGCTCGCGTCGGCGCCAGCGTTCGCCGACCATTCGTGACCGCAGTCCGCGCACACGTACAGCGTGCCGTCAGGGTAAGTGTTTTCCATTGCGCATTGCGGGCATGAAGGGGCAGCGTTCATTGCAGCTTCCATTGAAACGATTTTGAGTCAGTCAGTAAAAAAACAGGCGAGCAACCCGCCAGGCCTGAGCCGGTCGTCGTGCCGGCGGCTCGTGGGTGCACAAAATTATAATGCAATACACATGCTCTTACCGTCCAATTATCATCGAACTTTCAGTCCCATTCATCAGACTTACGGGCAGCTTCGCCGCGGATGTCGACAGGTTTGAACTGGATGGAAAATGTCCGCTTTGCGGGTGATAAATTTGGAACTGGCCAACCGGGCCAAAATGGAGTCGGTGCTATGAGCAAAACCGATCGGGGATAACACCCTGATTGCCGCACGCGTTCGCGGGCGACCGAGTATCGCGACGTCGCGGCGCAATAGGCGAGGGAGGGATGATCATGGCGAAGCTGCGCATTGCGACGTTCAACATCAACGGTATCCGCTCGCGGCAGGCGGCGCTATTGCAATGGCTCGAGCGCGAGGCGCCGGACGTCGTCTGCCTGCAGGAACTGAAGGCGGTGGATAGCGCATTTCCAGTCGACGCATTGCGCGACGCCGGTTATGGCGCCGTGTGGCAAGGCCAGAGCGCATGGAACGGTGTGGCGATTCTGGCCAAAGGCGACGCACCGCTCGAACGTCGTCGCGGTCTGCCCGGTTTCGAAGACGACACGCATAGCCGTTACATCGAGGCCGCGGTCGGCGGCGTGCTGATCGTGTGTCTGTACCTGCCGAACGGCAATCCGCAGCCCGGCCCCAAGTTCGACTACAAGCTCGCGTGGTTCGATCATCTGATCGCGCATGCGGCGCAGCTCTACCAGAGCGGCCACCCGGTCGTGATCGCTGGGGACTTCAACGTCGTGCCGACCGACGAAGACATCTACAACCCGCGCTCGTGGCTAAAGGACGCGCTGCTGCAGCCGCAGAGCCGCGAGCGTTATCGCAGGTTGCTCGCGCAAGGCTGGACCGATGCGCTGCGCACGCATTTCGGCGACGAACGCGTGTACACGTTCTGGGATTATTTCCGCCGTCATTGGGATACGAATTCGGGGCTGCGCATCGATCATCTGCTGCTGAGCGCCGAGCTCGCGCCGCGCCTGCGCGATGCGGGCGTCGACCGTTGGGTGCGCGGCGAACCGCATGCCAGCGACCACGCGCCGACGTGGATCGAACTGGAAATGGGCGCCGGCCGCAAGAAGAAAAGCGGCTAGTGAAGCGGCGGGCGATCCGCTTGCGGCGGATCGCCCGCTTTGGCGCGACTGCTGCGCCCTGTTGTTCGGCGCCGATGATCCGGCGCCGTGCCTGCTTCAGTCGTAGTCGCGACCGCCGCGCGACCACAGCGCGCCCATCACGAACCCGGCGAGAGCAACCACGGCCAGCGTCGTGAACGGGTTTTCGGCCGTCGCATCGCGCACGAGGCTCGTCGTATTCGCGCATAACTGCTGCGCCTTGCCGCTCAATTCGCGCGCCTTGCCCGCCACCTGCGCGCTGGTGTCGCCGACGGCATCGCCGACCGCGCTTTGCACCTTGCCCGCGACTTCCTTTACCGCGCCTGCCGCTGAATTCGTATCCATATGCATCGCTCCTGTTGTCATATTTACGTGCGGGCCCGCTGCAATTGCAACGCGCTCGCACAAGGGTGCCGCGCAAGCCGTGCCAGTGCGGCGTGAGCCTGCGTCAGTGACGAAAGGGGTGCAAGAAGTGCGCCCGGCGACGGGACGCCATGCATCCGGCCAAACGGGACGTGCTGGAACATCATCGTCGGCGCCCGAAATTGATGCCGACGAACACGGCCAGCAGCATCAGAAATCCGCCGAACAGCAGCGCGGCATTGACGAGCACCTGGCGCAGCCCGAGCGTTTCGACGTCGATGAACGGATACGGATAAAAATCCGACAGGCTGCCGCGCCAGAACGTGATGCCGAGATAGGCGAGCGGATAGACGAGCCACAGCGGAGCGTGGCGCAACCGCAGATGAAAACGCGGCACGAATAGGACCCAGTAGAGCGCGGCGAGCATCGGCAGCACGCTGTGCAGCGACTCGTTGAGCAGGCGCCGGTAGGGCGACAGCGGCCACAGTCCGCGCAACAGCAGGTTGTACGCGAGGCCGACGAACACGATGTACGCGACCACCGCGGTCACGACCGTGGGCTGGCGGAAAAAGCGCACGAGCGGCGAGCGGTGCTTCCGCAGCACGATGCAGGTGAAGCAGAGCGCACTGGCGAGCACCGTCAGATTGGTCAGGTAGCTGCTCATGCGCGCGAGCGCGTCGAACACGGTGAGCCCGCGCGCGAGCGAGCGATCGATCGACAGGTCGGCTTGCGCGAGGATCGCCATCCACGCGATCAGCGCAATGACCGCCGCCAACGTCAGCGACGACACACTGGGCGTATGCAGCGGCAGCTCGGGCTCGCGCTGCGGAGCGAGGGTAGGGCGCATGCGCTCGATTCTACGCGCGGTGCGCGCGCGGCTGCATGTGCTTTCGCGCCCACGCGCGCCGGCGTTGGCAAAATACTACGGCGTACTACGCGAGCTACTGGCTGGCTGTCAAGCGGGTTGCAAAGCGGGTTGCAAGCTCGCCGCGACGGCTGCAAGCGCCGCGCTCACTGGCGGCGATTCATCGTGTGTTTCGACCCGTTATGATCGCGGCTGCAGCCCTCGATGTTAACGACGCCGTGCGCGGCAAGCAGTCTCTGTCAGCGCCGGCTCAAGACTCGCAAAACGGAGAGAAAGCATGAAAGCCAGCACCATTGCCGAACGGGAAGCGCGCGGCCGCGCCGCGCGCGAGCATTCGAAACGCTCGAGTCACCGGGCGGTCGGCGAGTTGCACCGCGATCCGATCGAGCTGCTGAAACAGAGCAGCGCGGAGCGCGTCGAGAATCTGGTGCCGCTGCGCTATGGGCGCATGGCTGCCTCGCCGTTCTCGTTCTTTCGAGGCAGCGCGGTTCTGCAGGCGCACGATCTGAGCAAGGTGCACGACACCGGCCTCACCATGCCGATCTGCGGCGACGGCCATCTGATGAATTTCGGCGGCTTCGCAACGCCCGAGCGGCAACTGGTCTTCGACCTGAGCGACTTCGACGAAGTCTCGATCGGCCCGTTCGAATGGGACCTGAAACGCCTGTGCGCGAGCCTCGTCGTGGCCGCGCGCCAGATGCGCCTGAGCCGCGGCACCGCCGAGAGTCTGGTGATGAGCGCGGTCGGCTCGTATCGCGATCGCGTCGCGCAATACGCGCAGTTCGGTGCGCTCGACCTGTGGTACGACCGCATCACGTTCGACCGCATGGCCGAGATCGCACTGACGCCCGAGCGCCGGCGCGCGGTGCGGCGCGGCATGGAGAAGGCCGCGAGCCGCACGCATGAAAGCCTGCTCGAAAAAATGGCCTCGTTCGACGGCAATCGTTGGACCATCCACGATGCGCCGCCCGCGCTGTTTCACGTGCACGGTGCGAACACGTTGTTGACGGCCGAGGAAACCGAAACCTACCGGACCGGCAACGTCGACAAGATGGTCGAGCAAGTGTGGGACGACTACCGCAAGACGATGTCGCACGATCGGCGCGAACTGCTGGATCAGTTCACGAGGCACGACGTCGTGTTCAAGGCGGTCGGCGTCGGCACCGTCGGCACGCGTTGTCTGGTCGTGCTGCTCGTCGATCACATGGGCAAGCCGTTGTTCCTGCAATTGAAGGAGGCGCGGCCGTCGGTCATCGCGCAGTTCTACAAGTCGCCGGCGGTCACGCATCAGGGCGAGCGCGTCGTGCAAGGACAGCGGCTGCTGCAGGCCGCGAGCGACGTCTTCCTCGGCTGGGGGACCGGGCCGCTCGGGCGGCATTTCTATTTCCGCCAGCTGCGCGACATGAAGCTGTCCGCGAATATCGAGCTGTTCGACAGCGATCTGCTCGACGGCTATGCGCGGCTATGCGGCTGGAGCATGGCGCGCGCGCATGCGAAGGCGAGCGGCCAGGCGATCGAGATCAGCGCGTACATCGGCCGCGGCGATCAGTTCGGCGAAGCGCTGAGCGGCTACGCGAGCGCCTACGCGGATCAGGTCGAGCGCGACTACGACGTGTTCATGAAAGCGTGCCGCGACGGCAAGCTCAAAGCGCGCACCGACGAGGACATGGCGGCGGATTTCCGTGTGTAGCGCTGCGTGCGCGTGGTGTCACTTCACGCGCACCGTCACGCTTCGGCGCGCGCTTCGCGCAGCGTGACGAAACGCAGATGGCGCTCGCGCGCCGCTTCGATCACGCTCGGCAGCACCGCGAGAATCAGCGGCTGGCCGTCGATCGTCAGCGCGGCGTTGCCATCGTGCAACAACAGGATGTCGCGCGCGGCGAGACCATCGAGCAGCCGCCGCGCAACCACCTGAGGGTCACGCTCGCGCGTATCGTAGCCGCGCCGTGTCCAGGCCGCGAGACGCAGATCGAGCTTGCGCAGCACCGGCTCCAGGAAGAGGTTGCGCAGGCCGGCGGGCGCGCGGAAAAACATCGGCCGCGCGCCGCTGACGGTTTCGAGCGTGCGTTGTGCGGCGGCGATCTCGCGCGTCAACGCGCGCGGAAACGTGACCGAAAACGTATGCACGTGCACCTGCGAGTGATTTTCGAGCCCATGCCCACGCGCGACGATCTCACGCGCGAGTTGCGGATAACGCTCCACCTTCACGCCGATGCAGAAGAACGTCGCGCGCACGTCGAACGCGTCGAGCAGATCGAGCACTTGCGGCGTGATGGCGGGATCGGGACCGTCGTCGATGGTCAGCGCGATTGCATCCGCGTTGCGTGGGTTTGCGGGCAGGCGGGTCCAGTTGGGCCCGAGCAGGGTGGTGCGCGGCAATAGTCCGGCGATCGTGAACAGCGCGTGATTCGCGACGATCGCGGCGAGCCACCATGGCCACGCGGCCGGTGCGACAGCCACGCCGATCAGCACGATCACGTGCCAGCCGATCGTGCCGTTCAGCAGTGCGGAGTTGCGGCTACGCGGCCAGCGGCGCGGCGGGTTCGGGCATTCATTCATCGAACGTGCTTCCAGTACGCCTTCCTCCGTCCCGGGAAGGCCGTGAATCTTGCGCGATGCGCAACCGCGAACGATACCATTGTTGCGCTAGTCGACGTGCCGCGTTCGGCGGCCACGTACCCCGCTGAAAGCGCGCTGAAAGACGTCGCGCGGTTTGCGATCGCCGATTCGCTGTTGTATGGTGCGGGGCGAAAAGAGTCGCGCGTGTCGATGGCGATCGGACCGATCGTCGCAACAAGCTCGCGTCGCTACCCAACACAACAGGAGATGCGTGATGTTGGAAACAGGAAACGGAAAAGTGGCGCTGGTGACAGGCGCGGGCAGCGGCATCGGTCGCGCGTGCGCACTGACGCTCTCGCAGCACGGCTATAGCGTGGTGCTCGCCGGCCGCCGCCAGGCCGCGCTCGATGCGGTCGCGCAGGAAGCGCGGGCGCTGCGCGGCGACGCGCTCGCGGTTGCGTGCGACGTGACCGACGCCGACAGCGTCGCCGCGCTTTTCGACACGATCCGCGCGCGCTTCGGCCGGCTCGACCTGCTGTTCAACAACGCGGGACGCAACGGCTCGCCCGTCGATCTCGACGAAGTGAGCATCGACGAATGGCGTTCCATCGTCGATACCAATCTGAACGGCGTGTTCCTGTGCACGCGCGCGGCGTTCGGCCTGATGAAGACGCAGAGCCCGCGCGGTGGCCGCATCATCAACAACGGCTCGATCTCCGCGCATGCGCCGCGTCCGAACAGCGCCGCGTACACGGCGACCAAACACGCGATTACCGGACTCACGAAGGCGGTGTCGCTCGACGGCCGCAAATACGACATCGTGTGCGGTCAGATCGACATCGGCAACGCGGGGACCGAGATGGCCGCGCGAATGGCGCGCGGCGTGCCGCAAGCGAACGGCGAGATCGCGGTCGAGCCGCTGATGGACGTGCAGCACGTCGCCGACGCGGTGCTGCACATGGCGAGCCTGCCGCTGTCGGCGAACGTGCAGTTCATGACGATCATGGCGAGCAAGATGCCGTTCGTCGGGCGCGGCTGAGCGGCGCGCAGCACCGGCTCACAACGCCGGGGCGGGGAGCGGGGCGCGCGCGTTCAACTTATACTGGGCGCTCCGCCGTCTTTCCACGCAAAGCAAGCCGCCGTGCCCCGCGCCACACCCAGCGACGACCCGCCGCCGCAGCCGCCCGTGCGGCCCGATCTCGACGACTGCTGTCATAGCGGCTGCACGCAGTGTGTGTTCGATCTCTACGATGAAGCGCTGGAGCGCTACGAGTTCGCCCTGGCTGCGTGGCACAAGCGGCAGGCGCAGAAGGCGCGGCCGGCGCGGCGACCGGACACGCAGGGCGCGAAGTCGAAACCGCAAGCCGACGCGCGTCGCTCGACACCCACGCGCGGCAAACCGAGCCCTCGCCGCTGATTCGCGCACGAATTCGCGCACGATCGTCCACCGTCCCCGTTATGACCGACCTTCAGCTCACGCCGACCGAATCTCTCGCCGATCCGCACACGCTCGACGATCTGCATCGCTTCGTGCAGCGTCATCCGCGCCTGTTCGTGCTGACCGGCGCGGGCATCAGCACTGACTCCGGCATCCCCGGCTACCGGGACGACAACGGCGCATGGAAGCGCTCGCCGCCGATCACGCTGCAGGAGTTCCTTGGCACGCCGGCGATGCGTCAGCGCTACTGGGCGCGCAGCATGGTCGGCTGGCCGCTCGTCGCGCGCGCGCAGCCGAATGCCGCGCATGTCGCGCTCGCGCGGCTCGAAGCGGCCGGTCACGTGCCGACGCTGGTCACGCAGAACGTCGACGGCTTGCATCAGCGCGCGGGCAGCCGCGACGTGATCGAGCTGCATGGCGGCATCGACGGCGTCAGTTGTCTCGACTGCGGCATGCAGCACTCGCGCGCGGCGATCCAGCAGACGCTCGAAGCCGACAACCCCGCTCTGCTCGACGTCACGGCCGAAGCCGCCGCCGATGGCGACGCGCATCTCGAGTGGCACGATGTCGGCGGTTTTCGCGTGCCGGCATGCGCGAACTGCGGCGGGTTGCTGAAGCCGTCGGTGGTGTTCTTCGGCGAGAACGTGCCGAAGGCGCGCGTCGAAGCGGCGTCGCATGCGCTCGATGCGGCCGACGCCGCGCTCGTGGCCGGCTCGTCGCTGATGGTGTATTCCGGCTACCGCTTCTGCGTGTGGGCGCAGCGCCAGGGCAAGCCGATCGCGGCGATCAACCTCGGCCGCACGCGCGCCGATCCGCTGCTGTCGCTGAAGGTGGCCGCGCCGTGCGGCGATATCTTGAGCGCGCTCGCCGGTCTGCTGGCTGGCGATTGAGAATGAGTAGATCCCGTGGATCACCGTCAAAACCTGAGGAACACCAGAGCCGACCATGACCGACTCCCGGCAACATTCGCCATCCGCCGAACGCAATCGCGAACCGATCCTCGCCGTGCTGCGCGAGGCGCTGCCGGCGAGCGGCCGCGTGCTCGAAATCGCGAGCGGCACCGGTGAGCACGCGATCTGCTTCGCCGGCGCGCTGCCCGGTCTCGACTGGCAGCCGAGCGATGCCGATGCGCAGGCGCGCGAGTCGATTGCGGCGTGGACCGCGCACGCGGGGCTCGCGAACCTGCGCGCGCCGCTCGCGCTCGACGTGCATCAGCCGGACTGGGGTGTCGATGCGCTCGACGCCGTCGTCTGCATCAACATGATCCACGTTTCGCCGTGGAGCGCGGCGCAGGCACTTTTCGACGGTGCGGGGCGGCGCCTCGTCGACGGCGGCGTGCTCTATCTATATGGTCCTTACCGGCGCGGCGGCGCGCACACGGCGCCGAGCAACGAAGCGTTCGATCAATGGTTGAAGAGCCGCGATCCCGAATGGGGCGTGCGCGATATGGAAGCGGTCGTGCGCTCGGCGACACGGCGGGGCTCACCTGCGAACGGGTGGTCGTGATGCCCGCGAACAACTTCAGCCTGGTGTTCACGAAGCGGGCAGGGTAGCGGGTGCACCGACGGCCCGCGCATTCGTCCACGCCTTGCGCCAAACCTCGGTCCGGTCCCAAACCGAACCCGCCGCGCAAACACCGACGCGCGCACAATACCTGTCGTCACGCGCAAACATGAGCACGACAGGAGCACGAGCAACTGGCGTGCTTGCCCCCTCCCAAGCGGCAAGCGCGCATTTCTTTTATCCTTTCACCCTCGACGCCGCGCCCGCCGTTTTCATGGCGCGGCGCCTCGACATTTTTTTGGACTCTGGAGAATTCAAATGGGCAAACAGGCAATCGGCGTGGTGGGGCTAGCGGTCATGGGCCGCAATCTGGCGCTCAACATCGAGAGCCGCGGCCACGCGGTGTCGGTCTACAACCGTAGCCGCGCGAAAACCGACGAACTCATCGCCGAATTTCCGGACCGCAAACTGGTGCCGGCTTTCACGCTGGAAGAGTTCGTCGACTCGCTCGAAAAGCCGCGCCGCATTCTGATGATGGTCAAGGCCGGCGAGCCGACCGACGCGACCATTGCCTCGCTCAAGCCGCTGCTCGAAAAAGACGACATCCTGATCGACGGCGGCAACACGCCTTTCACCGACACGATCCGCCGCAACCAGGAACTCGCGAAGGCGGGTCTGCATTTCATCGGCACCGGCGTCTCGGGCGGCGAGGAAGGCGCGCTGAAAGGCCCGTCGATCATGCCGGGCGGCCCGCGCGACGCGTACGACCTCGTCGCGCCGATCCTCACCGAGATCGCCGCGAAGGCGCCGGACGGCGAGCCCTGCGTCGCGTACATGGGACCGGACGGCGCGGGCCACTTCGTGAAGATGGTGCACAACGGCATCGAGTACGGCGACATGCAGCTGATCGCCGAAAGCTACGCGGTGTTGAAGCAGGTCGTCGGATTGTCGAACGAGGAACTCGGCAAGGTCTACACCGAGTGGAACAAGGGCGAACTCGACAGCTATCTGATTGAAATCACGTCGAAGATCTTCGGCAAGAAGGACGACGAAACCGGCAAGGACCTCGTCGACGTGATTCTCGACCGTGCCGCGCAGAAGGGCACCGGCAAGTGGACCAGCCAGAACGCGCTCGACCTCGGCGCGCCGTTGCCGCTGATCACCGAGGCGGTGTTCGCGCGCGTGCTGTCGTCGCTGAAGACGCAGCGCGTGGCCGCGAGCAAGGTGCTGGAAGGTCCGCAGGCGAGGCCGCTCGAAGGCGCGAAGGACGCGTTCATCGAATCGGTGCGCCGCGCGTTGTACTTCAGCAAGGTGATCTCGTACGCGCAGGGCTTCGCGCAGTTGCGCGCCGCGTCGGAAGAGTACAACTGGGATCTCGACTACGGAACGATCGCGAAGATTTTCCGCGCGGGCTGCATCATCCGCGCGCGCTTCCTGCAGAAGATCACCGACGCCTATTCGAAGGACAAGGCGCTCGCGAACCTGCTGCTCGACCCGTACTTCCGCGACATCGCGAAGAACTACCAGGCGGCGCTGCGCGAAGTCGTGGTGGCCGCGGTCAACGCGGGTGTGCCGGTGCCGGCATTCGCGTCGGCGATCGCGTATTTCGACGCCTACCGCTCGGAGCGTCTGCCCGCGAACCTCGTGCAAGCGCAGCGCGACTTCTTCGGCGCGCATACGTTCGAACGCGTCGACAAGCCGGGCAGCTTCCACGCGCAGTGGAGCTGAGCGGTTGAAAAAACGGCCCGGCGCGCCATGGAGACAGGGCGCGCCGGGCCGTTGCTCCGTTTGGATCCACAAGGAAACGCCGCATTATTACCAAATGTCTTGCGGGCTAAACGCGGACTTAAAGAATGACCAAATGATTATTGCGACGGCAGCAATAGAGTTTCACTGGTTTAAGGGTTTACCCTAGATCAAGACACCTCTAAACTTGTTTTCAATCGCTGAGGGATAAGCAGAAACCCGAAGCGCACCACACAACAAGTCCTTTGGAGGTTAATCATGAAGACCCTGATTTCCGCTGTTGCTATCGCCGCCGCCCTCGTTGTTCCGGTCGCGTCGTTCGCTCAAGCGAGTCAGCCGGCGACCCGTGCTCAGGTTCGCGCTGAACTGATTCAACTCGAAAAGGCCGGCTACAACCCGAGCGCCAGCGACGTGAACTACCCGGCCGACATCCAGGCAGCGCAAGCACGCGTCGATGCGCAACGCGGCACGGCCATCGCGGCCAACCCCGCAGACACCAGCGGCTACGGCGCTCCGGCTGCCGGCACGTCGCAAGCCGGCCACGCTGTCATTCCGGCGAAGGCCAACCGTGACTCGGTGTACTTCGGCAACTGATCGCAGTAGCAGTCCGCAGGTGTAGTGGGTAGTTGTAGTGCGCTGTAGGCGCCGCTTCGTGGAATAGCGCGAACGCGGCGGGCAAGAAAAAACGCCATCCAGTTCGTTCGGATGGCGTTTTGTCGTTTACGGCGCCGTGCTGCGACGTTCCCGTCAATGCAGCGTTCGCTGCCGCCGGCCGATGTCATCGAACAGCGCGCGGCTCGGCTCCAGCGCGAGCAGCCACGATTCGTCGTAGTCGCTCAGGTTGTCGAGCGCCTCGCGCAGCCGTTCGAGCGCCACCGCCGGCAGCTCGACGCTCGCCTCGACCCCGCTCGACAGTCCCGCGATGCTCGCCAGTTGCACGAGCGCATCGGCGGCCTCGGCAACTTCGGCGGCGAAGATCAGATGCGTGTTCAGCAGTTCGACGAGGCCGGTAGACGCCGCCACATCGTCGACGTTGAGTTGCACGGCCAGAAAGGTGGCTTTGTTCATCCTCGATTCCTCCCAGAATCCCAACGTTGTCGTGAGCTGCTCCGCGCGGCTTGACTGAGTATAGGCGATGGTCGATCGCCTGCAATGATCGGACGGAACGGCCGTGGCGGCTTGCTCGCCCAGACGCGCGGGCCACGCGACCTATAATAGGGCCAGCCGCGCGAGCGCCGATGCCGTGGGCGCACGGCGCCGCCCGCCGGGCTTGCGCGCTTGCCAATTGCTCATCGACCATGAAGATCATCCGCAGCAGAAGCTTCACCGCGTCGCGTGCCTGGGGCGCGCTCGAGATCGCGAACATGAGCGGCGTCACCACGCGTCTGCATTGGACCGACCAGCCGTACAAGTGGCACGTGAACGACGGCGAGGAGGTATTCGCCGTGCTCGACGGCCGCGTCGAAATGCGCTATCGCGAAGACGGCGTCGAACGCACGACAGTGCTCGAAACCGGCGACGTGTTCCATGCGTCGGTCGGCACCGAGCATGTCGCGCATCCGCTGGGCGCGGCACGCGTGCTCGTCGTCGAAAAGCAGGGCAGCGTCTGAAGAACACGGCAGTTTGACGGCGCGCGTGTGGCGGTCGCGCACGATATCCAGGCGGCAGCGGACAACCGCGACCGTGTGCAAGCGTGACGGCACGGCAATTGCTGCGGCGTCGATTGAATCGGATTGAGACACAGGTCGAGGAAAAGCAGATGACACAACAATGGCAACCGACGGCGATCCGCCTGCTGATGGCGGCGGCGCTCGGCGTGGCGATCGCCGGCTGCACGACGATGCCGTGGGAAAGCACGCCGTTTTACAGCAACGCGCCGTCGAGCACGACCAGCCTCGCGACCGTCCCGGTGCCCGCCGGCTACTATCGCGTCAATCCGGGCGATACGCTGTCCGGCATCGCTTCGGCCTATGGACGAAGGCCGCAGGAAATCGCGGCCTGGAACGGCTTGCCGGTCAACGCGGCGGTCGCGCCCGGCCAGGTGCTGCGCGTTTCACCGCCGATGGCCTCGGGCAGCGTGGTCACGCCGCCGGTCGCGGTGGCGCCGGGTGCGCCAGCCGCGCCGGGCGCGACGGCGAACGTGCCGCCGGGCGCCGTACCCGGTGCGCCGGCCCCTGCCGCCGTACCGCAGCAGGGCGTGCTGCAATGGCCATTGCGCGGACCGATCCTGCGCGCGTTCGCGCCGGGCAAATCCAACGGCATCGTGATCGGCGGCCAACCCGGTGATCCGGTCAAGGCCGCGGCGACCGGCCGCGTGGTGTACGCGGGCACCGGCATCGAAGCCTACGGCCCGCTCATCATCATCAAGCACAACGATTCGCTGATCACCGCGTACGGCCAGAACAGCCAGCTACTCGTCAAGGAAGGCGATGCGGTGGCGCAAGGGCAGACGATCGGCGAGGTCGGTGTCGATAGCCGCGGCGTCGCGTCGATCCAGTTCGAAGTGCGTGAGAACGGCCAGCCGGTCGATCCGCTCCAGTGGTTGCCGAAGCCTGGCGGCTGAGCGCCCCGTCGCGACTGTCGGCTCATCGCAGCCGGATCGGCGCGCTTCTCGGGGATGCGCCGATTTTCAGCGTCGTCTGAATTGAATACACTGTATGGCTCGTTTGCCGGCGCGCGCGTTCCTCCCGGGATGCACGGGCGGCCGGTTGCCGTAGGCTGTCATTCATGGACGCACAGGGACACACAATGATCGATTTGCGCAGCGATACCGTTACCCGTCCGACTCCGCCGATGCTCGCGGCGATGTCGGCGGCCGAAGTCGGCGACGACGTCTGGGGCGACGACCCCACCGTCCTGCGTCTGCAGGCCACGCTGGCCGAGCGCACCGGCAAGGAAGCGGGGCTGTTCTTCCCGAGCGGCACACAAAGCAACCTCGCCGCGTTGATGGCGCACTGCGCGCGCGGCGACGAATACATCGTCGGCCAGCTCGCGCACACCTACAAATACGAGGGCGGCGGCGCGGCCGTGCTCGGCAGCATCCAGCCCCAACCGCTCGAAAACGCCGCCGACGGCTCGATCCCGCTCGACAAGATCGCCGCCGCGATCAAGCCGATCGACGATCACTTCGCGCGCACGCGGTTGCTCGCGTTGGAAAACACGATCGGCGGCAAGGTGCTGCCGGCGCAGTACGTCGTCGATGCGACGCGGCTCGCGCGCGAGCGCGGCCTCGCGACCCACCTCGACGGCGCGCGCGTGTTCAACGCGGCGGTCGCGGCGGGCAAGCCGGTCGCGGCGCTCGCCGAGCCGTTCGATTCGGTGTCGATCTGTTTTTCGAAGGGACTGGGCGCGCCGGTCGGCTCGGTGCTGGTCGGCAGCCGCGCGCTGATCGACGTCGCGCATCGCTGGCGCAAGGTGCTCGGCGGCGGCATGCGCCAGGCTGGCGTGCTCGCGGCGGCGTGCCTGTACGCGCTCGATCACAACGTCGAGCGGCTCGCCGACGACCACGCGAACGCCGCGCATCTGGCGGCGGGGCTGGAGACGATCGAGCAGGTGAAGGTGCAGTCGGTCGCGACGAACATGGTGTTCGCGCAGTTTCCGCAGCAGCATTGCGCGCCGCTCGAGGCGTGGCTCGAGGAGCGCGGCATCCTCACGCAGATGCTGTATGCGTCGCGCTTCGTCACGCACATGGATGTGTCGCGCGACGATATCGACACGTTCATTGCCGCGGTGAAGGGGTATTTCGCGGCACGTTGATCGCGCCGCATGGGTCGCAAGCGAGGCGGCTCGCGTGGTTGCCGCCTCGTCTTCCCGCACTGGCTCCAACTCGTGCGCGCTCGTTCGAGGCGCGCTTCATTCAGGCTTCATCCCGCCTCACGCGCCGTCCGGCGCATATCTCACTTGACCGCCGCCTTCGCCTGCACGCCCGCGCGATGCGACGGCGCGAGCAGCCGCAAGCCGCTCGCCAGGCTCGCCGCGGCGGCGAAGAACGCGCCGAGGCCGAGCGCGAGCGTCGGCCCATGCTGGCGGCCGGCAATGCCGAAGCACAGCGCGACCAGCGCCGCGCCGGTCGCCTGTCCGAGCAGCCGCGCGGTCGCCACGATGCCGCTCGCGCCGCCGCTGCGCTCCGGCGGCGCGCTCGCCATCAGCGCCTTCAGGTTCGGCGACTGGAAAAAGCCGAAACCCGCGCCGCAGATCGCCATACGGATGCCGATGTCGAGCACGTGCGGATGGGCGGGCAGCATCGCCAGCGAGGCCATCCCCGCCGACAGCACCGCGAGCCCGATCGCGCCGAGCAGCCCCGGCGGGTAGCGGTCCGACAGGCCGCCCGCGAGCGGCGCGGCGAGCGCGACCACGACGGGCCACGGCGTCATCAGGAAGCCGGTTTCGACCTGGCTGCGCAGCAGCACGTCCTCGAAATAGAACGGCAGCGACACGAACGCGAGGCCCTGCGCGGCGAACGAGCACACGGCCGTCACCGCCGACAGCGCGAACACGGGCCGCTTGAACAGATCGACAGGCAGCATCGGCGCGGGGTGGCCGGCCTCGCGGCGGATCAGCAGCAGCCCGAACACGCCGGCGAGCGCCGCGGCGCTGAGCACGATCTGCAGCGACGCGCGTTGCGCCGCCTCGCCGAGCGCGAAGATCAGCGCGGCGAACGTGACCACGTTGAGCAGCGCCGCCACCGGATCGAGCGGGTGCCGGCTCTGCGCGGTATGCGGTAGCGCCGGCATCGCGAAGCTCAGCGCGAGTACACCGAGCGGCACGTTGACCGCGAACAGCCACGGCCAGGTCGCGACCGACAGAATCAGCGACGCCACCGTCGGCCCGACCGCGAACGACACGCCGACGATCAGCGCATTGGTGCCAAGCCCGCGACCGAGCCGATGCGGCGGGTACAGATAGCGGATCAGCGCGGTGTTGACACTCATGATCGCGCTGGCGCCCAAGCCCTGCACGATGCGCGCGGCGGCGAGCAGCGGCAGCGTCGGCGCCATCGCGCAGCCGAGCGAGCTCAGCGTGAACAGCGCGATGCCGCCGATATAGATGCGCCGATGTCCGACGATATCGCCGAGCGCGGCGAGCGGCAGCAGCGTCGCGACCATCGCGAGCTGATATGCGTTGATGATCCAGACCGAGGCGGCCGGCGCCGCGTGCAGGTCGCCGGCGATCGCGGGCAGCGCGGTGTTGGCGATCGCGGTATCCAGCGTGGCGAGCGCGACGGCGAGCATGATCGCGGCCATCGCGCGGCGGTTGGCGGCCGACATCGGGCCGTCGGTGGGGAGAGTCGGCGTGGGGACGCCGACGGCGGGGCTGAGCTTATCGGACAAGGCGTGGCTCGCGGGGTTGGGCATGCCGGTGTCGGTCGCTTCCGGAGAGGCGACGCGCTCGGGCGGCGGTTTCGTCGTGGGTGAGGCGCGCGCTGTCGGTCCACGGCGGATCAGCGTGGCGGCTTGTGCGGCGCAACGTCGCGATTGTTGCAGAGACGGCACGATCGTGCAGGGAGGCGGGCAGGGACCGGGAGGTGGCTTGAAGATGAGGCGCTTTGATTTCAATGAAACGCAACTAACCGCCAATCCCGCCCTCCATCTCCAAATCGGTGCGCGCACCGCGTCAAATCCAACACGCATACGACAGAACCGCCCGGCAGAACGGGCCGCCCGATTCGATCACAAAATCAGGCTATTCGGGGCTTCATCCGCTCGTCACGCATCGGAAAAATAATCGATGTGCGGCTCGCAGATGCTTCGGGCGTTTGCCTTCCCCAACCCGCTTTCATCACCCGACTCACGCGCGCCGATGCCCACCCAGAGTGCCGCTGCCACGCAGCTTTGCACCGCGTCCGGGCGCCCGCCGCGGCTCGGTCGCGCGGCAGCGGGCGAGCTTGCCGGGCACGCCGTATGCATTACCGTCCTCTCGCGCGCCAGTGTGCGCGATCCCTAAAATGTCCTACTCTGTTTTTTTAAACCGCTCCGACAGGCACGCGCCTCCCGTCCGTCTCCCGTGCGGTTCGCGTTTGCCATGTCGACCTTCCCGGAGGCTTCGATGACAGCCGTCGATCTGGAATTCGACCAGCTCAACAGTACCGTCGACGCGCTACGGCGCTCAATTTCGAATCGCATGATGTACGGCGTCGGCAAGGACGCCGTCACCGCTCACCCGCACGACTGGCTGCACGCGGCCGCGCTGGCCGTGCGCGACCGGCTCGTCGCCCGCTGGATGAAGACCACCCGCCTGCAATACGAGCAGGACGTGAAGCGGGTCTACTACCTGTCGATGGAGTTTCTGATCGGCAGGACCTTTACCAACGCGCTACTCGCGCTCGGCATTCACGATCAGATGAAGGAGGCGCTCGCGAGCCTCGGCGTCGACATGGACGCGCTGATCGATCTCGAACCCGACGCAGCGCTCGGCAACGGCGGTCTCGGACGGCTCGCGGCGTGCTTTCTCGACTCGATGGCGACGCTCGGCATTCCGGGCTTCGGCTACGGCATCCGTTACCAGTACGGCATGTTCCGTCAGGAAATCGTCAACGGCGAGCAGGTCGAGGCGCCCGACTATTGGCTGCGCGCCGGCAATCCATGGGAATTTCCGCGACCCGAAATCAAGTACATGGTGCACTTCGGCGGCCGCACCGTGCAGCGTGGCGACAAGACCGAATGGATCGACACCGAGCATGTGAATGCGACCGCCTACGACACCGTGATCCCCGGCTACGCGACCGACGCGACCAACACGCTGCGCCTATGGTCCGCGCGCGCGACCGAGGAACTCGACCTCGGCGCATTCAACCGTGGCGACTACCGCAACGCGGTCGACACCAAGAACATGTCGGAGAACGTGTCGCGGCTGCTCTATCCGGACGATTCGACGCCGGCCGGCCGCGAGTTGCGGCTGCGCCAGGAGTACTTCTTCGTGTCGGCGACGATGCAGGATCTGATCCGCCGCTATCAGCGCACGCACAGCACGTTCGGACGCTTCTCGGAGAAGGTCGCTGTGCATCTGAACGACACGCACCCGGTGCTCGCGATTCCCGAGCTGATGCGCCTGCTCGTCGACGAGCATCATGTGCCGTGGGACAAGGCGTGGAAACACTTGACGCAGATCTTCTCGTACACGAATCACACGCTGATGCCCGAGGCGCTCGAAACATGGGATGTCGAAATGTTGTCACGCCTGCTGCCGCGGCATCTCGAGATCATCTTCGAAATCAACGCGCAGTTTCTGAAGCACGTCAGCGAGCACTCGGGCCACGACGCCGAGATGATCCGCCGCATTTCGCTCGTCGATGAATATGGGCAGCGGCGCGTGCGCATGGCGTATCTGGCGATCGTCGCGAGTCACAAGGTGAACGGCGTGTCGAAGCTGCATTCGCAACTGATGACGCGCGACATCTTCGCCGACTTCGCGCGCATCTATCCGGACCGCTTCACCAACGTGACCAACGGCATCACGCCGCGCCGCTGGCTCGCGCAGGCGAGTCCGTCGCTGTCGTCGCTGATCGACGCGCGCATCGGCACACACTGGCGCAGCAATCTGTTCGAGCTCGAGCAGCTGCGTAATCTGCGCAAGGACGACGAGTTCGTCGAAGCGTTCCGCGAGGCCAAACGACAGAGCAAGCTGCGGCTCGTGCACCGGCTCGCGCATCACACGAAGCAGCACTTCGATCCGGACGCGCTGTTCGATCTGCAGGTCAAGCGCATTCACGAATACAAGCGCCAGTTGCTGAACTTGCTGCACGTGATCGTACGCTACAACGAGATTCGCGCGAATCCGGAGCGCGACTGGGTGCCGCGCGTCGTGCTGTTCGCGGGCAAAGCCGCGTCCGCGTACCGGATGGCCAAGACGATCATCAAGCTGATCGGTGACGTCAGCGAGAAGGTCAATCATGATCCGCTGATCGGCGACAGGCTGAAGGTCGTGTTCGTGCCGAACTACGGCGTCAGCGTGGCCGAGCTGATCATTCCGGCGGCCGATCTGTCGGAGCAGATCTCGATGGCCGGCACCGAGGCGTCGGGCACCGGCAACATGAAGCTCGCGCTCAATGGCGCATTGACGATCGGCACGATGGACGGCGCGAACATCGAGATCTGCGACGCGGTGGGGCGCGAGAACATCTTCATCTTCGGTCACTCCGCCGACGAGGTGGACGACCTGCGCGCAAGCGGCTATCGGCCGCGGCGGATTTACGAGGAAAACGAAGCACTGCGCACCGCGCTCGATCAGATTCGCACGGGCTACTTTTCGCCGGACGATCCGCTGCGCTTCTCGGATATCTTTCACACGCTGGTCGACTGGGGCGATCACTATATGGTGCTCGCCGATTTCGACGCGTTCGCGAAGGCGCAGAACGAAGTGGATGCGCGTTTCGTCGACAAGCACGCGTGGGCCGAAAGCGCGATCGAGAACGTCGCGGGGATGGGGCAGTTCTCGTCGGATCGAACGATCGGCGAGTATGCGCGCAATATCTGGCGCGTGAGTCCGCTCAGTCTCGACTGAGCGCGAGATGACGGCAACGTAGTCGTTGCTTGCGGGCAAGCAGATCGAAAGCCGTGCGAGGCTGGTGCTGATCCGTCGCGCACGGCTTCGTCATGTTCGATCGTCGCCCCGCGTCAGGCCTTCGGCGCGGCAGCCGCGGCCTTCGCCCGATGCACTGCCTCGCCGACGCGTTCGACGAACTCGCGATCCGTACTCATCAGCGCTTCGCGCTCGCCGTCGGCCGTCTTGACCATCAGCCGATGCGTGATGTCCTGGGTCACCCAGGTAAGCCAACCGACCACGATCAGCATCACCCCGCATACGAGTCCCGACGCGGAGTGCAGCACGCCCCCGACGATTGCGCCGAGCAGCCCGGCCACCGAGATCACGAGCGGCACGACCTTGTTCTTCTGCACGGTCACGACCTGCACGTCGACGATATCGCGCAGCGGGAAGACCTGACCTGCGGATGAGAGGGCGTTGCGCGTGACCGACACGCCGCGATCGTTGAAAGGGCTTTCCATCGTTTCAATGCGAGGGTGGTGAGGCGAGCAGCGTAGCAGACTTCCTTCAAATTCCTAAAGTTACGGACTTTTGTTACGGACTTTTCTATCCCCTCTCAGGCCCGTGTTGCAAGGGAGAGCGATTCCAATGACTAAAAAAACAGTTGAGGGATTTTGACTAAAATATGGCGGCGCGAGTCAAAGACTGGTTGCGGCAGCCTTTGTGGCACATGGGAAAGACACGACCAGCGGAATCTGCTTGAGGTCATGAACCATATCGGCGAGGACTACAGGCGCATGAACAATTGCGATCATGAACTGTTCACGGCTCTGGCGCTCGACGCCAAGGGTATTCCGGACCGTCGTCTTACTCCCCGCGATGCGGCGGACCTGCTGGCCGATGCGGCGCAAAGCGTTCAGGACAGACTTGCGACTCCTGGCACGACCACGACGAAGCACTAACTGGCTCTGTCAGCAATCCAATGAAGGCGGCTTGATGCCGCCTTTTTCAATTGCACGGCGAGAAGCAGACGTTTATTCGTTTTGCATATTGTGTCTGCATATGTTGTCACGCGCGTCCATCAGATAAATCATGTGCCTCCCGACCCGACCCGAACGAAACGCGGGAGGAGATGCTGGCCATGATTGAGCGCATCGCCGATCTTCTGGAGGCGCGCGCTCGCGGCGACGCCACGCTTCTCTCTACCACACTGCGCTATCACGAGCAGCAGGGCCGACCGTTTCCCGCGCGCGATCGACTCGCATGCGTCGTTCGCCATTAGGTGTTGCTGCACCCGTTTATCACGCATTTCCATCTCGAAAAAGCAAAGGATTCCGATTTAACGATCATTCACAAAATCGTTGGCAATTTCGCACAGGGTGAGTGGAGTGATTGACGGGCAGCGGGTACCGCCCTAGATTTTTTCGGTTGAAGGTAGCTGACGCAACAGTTGTGCCTCGTTTCTTTAACCATACAGGGATGTGTGGATGAATGCTGTCACGAAAAATTTTACCGCCGCGCTCAGCCATCCGAGCGCGCGCCTGACCCAGCACCTCAGGATCTGGATCGGCTCCCAGCCCCATGACCTCGACGTGCTCGATTTCAAGGCCAGCGGTGGCTTCTGCAAGGACTACCGCGTCGACGTCACGGTTACGTCGCCACGGCTGGAGATCGACGGCAAGCAGTATGTGGGCCGTCGCGCGGGCCTGCAGATCGACGAGCAGGCGGCGGTGCCCTCGGTGAGCTACGTGCAGCCCGTCAGTCACGACGCCGCCACCTTCAACGGCGTGGTGACGAGCTGGAAGCGCATCCGCACGAGCCGCGACGAGTCGGCTTACCAGATGCGCATCGAGCCGCGCTTTGTGGCCCTCTGCAAACGCATCATCAAAAGCGACACATTTAAAGATGTGACTTTGCAGGAGCTGATCACCCAGGCGCTGGTCGACCGCAAGAATTTCGATGCCTTCGATGTCGAATTCCAGATCGAAGGGCTGCAGGAGAAGATGGAGCAGGTGGTGATGCTGGAGGAGTCGCTCTGGAGTTTCGTCGTCCGCCATTGCCGCCGCCTCGGCGTTTTCTGGTTCTACAAGCAGGGACGCGGCAAGGATGGCAAGCTCGACACCATCGTGTTCGCCAACAATCCGCGCGCCTATATCCGCTCGGTCGACGTGCCGCTGCTGGATGCCTCGGGCCTGCACGCGAGCTGGCACGAAGCGGCGCAGGCCGTGCATGAGCAGCGCGCGCTGGTGCCGGCCACCATCGAACTGTGGGAGCGCAACTACTGCACGCCGGACGATCCCCTTCGCGCCACGGCGAATGTCTCCAGCGAGACGGATGACCGCTCGTCGTTCGGGCAGATCAGTCGCAGCGTCGAAGGCCATCTGACGCCAGCGCAGGGCGAAGCATTCGCGCAGACGCGGCGCGAGGAGCAGATCGCGCGTCAGGCGACGCTGGCGGGCGGGACCGACGCCAAGGGCATCGCGGCGGGCGTGGTAATGAAGCTCACCAATGCGAAGATGCCGAGCGCCGAATACGGCTTCGTGATCACTTCGTTCAAGATGAAGGGCAGCCGCACCAAGCCGGCCTATACACGCTTCAAGGCGATGCCGGCGAACCTGACCTACCGGCCGAGGTTTGACTTTGAGCGGGACTGGCGTTTTCTGCCTGGTCCCGCTGTGGGCGTGGTCACGACGAGCGACTCCGCCCCCTACGGCGACATGGACGACCACGGGCGTTATAGCGTGCTGCCGAAGTTCCTGCAGGGCTCGGGCAACACCGGCAACAAGCTGCTGAGGCTGCGCCTGCTGCGTCCGTCATCGTCCTACCAGGGCGGCTTCCACTCGCCCCTGCTGCCGGGGACCGAGGTCCTGCTCGACGCCGAAAATCGCGACGTGGACCGCATCTACATAGCGGGGGCCATGCACGACTACGCCCATCCGGACGTGGTGCGCGGAGACCAGTCGCTGTTTAGCTATGCCATCTGGCGCTCGCCGCTGCTCGGTGCGGAGGTGGTGTTCAACGATCTGCAAGGAAAGGAGAGCGCCCGCATAGCGACGGTCTACAGCCAGACGGCGTTCAATCAGGGCTATCTGCTCAACAGCAAGAAGCTCGCTCGCGGAGAGGGGTTTGAGGCCACCACTAAATCGTGGGGCACGGCACGCGCGGCGAAGGGCCTGTTCCTCTCGGCGGACGCGGCAGCCGGGCCGGATACCCCGCACCTGGACATGCCCGCCGCTGTCGCGCAGCTCAAGGCGGCCCTGCAGCGCGTGACGGATCTGGCAACGGCGACCACGCAGGCCGGTGCTGATCCGGCCGACCGCGCCACGCAGTCGGCGCTGCTCGACGGGCTGAACCAGCTTCGCGACGCAGGGCTGCTCGCGAGCGCCCCCGGCGGCATGGCGTTCGTGACGCCGAAATCAATGCAGCACTCGGCGGGGCAGAACGCGATTGTCACGGCAGGCCAGGACATGGACGTGAGCGTCGTTAGGCGCCTGCGCATGGCGGTGGGCGGCATGATCTCGCTGTGCGCGCACAAGCTCGGCATCAACCTGACTGCAGCAAAGGGCAAGTTCACGGCCTCAGCGCTCACTGACGGCATGGACCTGCTCGCGAAGCAGCAGGTACGCATGGCCAGCGAAAGTGCGGACGTGCAGGTCTCGGCGAAAACGAAGATCGCGCTCAACAGCGGCGGAGCGTCGCTTGAGATCCAGGGCGGCAACATGACGTTCCACTGTCCCGGCGCGTTCACCATCAAGGCGGCCTCGTTCACCTTCGTTGGCCCCAACAATGTGCCGACCCAGTTGCCGTCCCTGCCGAAAGGCAGCCTGCAGATTTCCGATCCGTATTCGTCATCCCATTGAAGCCATGATCATCAGCCCTCCATTCCTTCCCGCGTCGGGTCTGACGGCCAGCGACGCGTCGAAACCGGACCCCATGATGGACCTCATCGACCAGTTCGAGATCGGCCATCACGGGGCCTGGCCGGTCACCTTCGACCGGCGTTCTCATTGCGGCATCCATCTGAACCCAGGTGAGCAGACGGAACCTGTCCGCGCGATCGCTGATGGGGATGTTGTTGCGTACCGGGTCTCCAAGAACGCCATCTCGGATGGCACGGTGGACCCGCAAACCGGGCAGCCGGTACTGAATTCGAACACGGGCTTCGTCCTGCTCCGGCACAAGACCGACACGGGCGACGGACGCACGATCACGTATTACTCGCTCTCCATGCACCTGCTGGACATGACCAGCCAGGAGCACATCGTCCCCCAGCCTAACGATCCGCCAGAGACCGGCTCGGCGAATGCGTTGCCCAGATGGCTGCTCGATACGGCAGGGGGCAAGGATGGGGTGGTCCAGACGGGCGGCACGAAGAAGGTGTACCGCAAGGACATGCTTGGCTACGTCGGCCAGCATCAGGGCGTGGCGCATCTGCACTTCGAAGTCTTCATGGCGGACGGCGATTTCACGACCTGGTTCGACAAGGTACAGATCGGGGTGAAAAAACCGGCCCAGCCGACCACGGGCGACTATTGGGGGCACAGCTATTTCGTCATTTCCGGCCCGCAGGAGTTCTATCCGCAGCCAGCGGGCATGGATGAGAAGTGGTTTCCCCGGGTGCCGGGCGGCCCGCTTGGCGCAGGTGACACGCTCTATGTCGAGGCGTGGTTCAACAAGGGGCAGAGGCAAATACGCGGATGCATCGCTCCAGACGCTGCTCAACGGTGCGGACGCGCAGGGGCTATTCAATACGTCCCAGACGGTGCCAGGTATCTACACGCGGGCCGCATGGGACGGCATGATCGCGGACGCGATTGACCGGACCGCGCGCGAGCGGCGCGTCAGCGGCGACTGGGTGCTGACCGGCGCGCAGCCATCGCAGACCATCGGCAATACGCTCGCACAGGGTGCGGTCCGCACCGGTGCCGCGATCGACGAAAAGCGCGCGGCGGAGCAACTGAAGCAGCGCCTGACCGCGCGCTACTTTGCGGAATACACGGCGGCCTGGCAGACCATGCTCAACAGCCTCCAGTGGCAGCCAGCGAAGAACCTGAACGGTGCGATCGACCAGCTCACCCGTCTCGCCGATGCGCAGACCTCGCCGCTGATCGCGCTGATGAGGTCGGTGCAGTATCAGGCGCAGGCGGGACGACCCTCGCAGGCGCTGACCGATACGCTGGTCCGCAAGGCACAAAGCCTGATC
Organism: Paraburkholderia sp. MM5384-R2; assembly: GCF_014201025.1. Lineage (NCBI taxonomy): Bacteria > Pseudomonadati > Pseudomonadota > Betaproteobacteria > Burkholderiales > Burkholderiaceae > Paraburkholderia > Paraburkholderia sp. MM5384-R2. The sequence continues at coordinate 13,566 of NZ_JACHDI010000023.1, read as the reverse complement.
GGCAACGACGACGCACAGACACCGACCGTCAGTCCGCTGGACAAATCATTCGGTCCGCTGCTCGCGCTGATGGCCGCACCATTCAACGCGACGATGAGCGGACGCTATCCGTTTTTCGACACGCAGGCTGATGCGTCTTTCGCGGAACTCGGGCGCTTCGTCCGTCCCGACACTGGCCTGGTCGCCCGTTTCATCTCGACGCAACTCGCGGGCGTACTCAAGCTCGAAGGCGATCACTGGACACCGAACGAACTGGCACCACAGGCACTCCAGTTCGATCCGAAGTTCCTTGCAGGCCTGCGCCAGCTCTCGACGGTCGGCGCGCAACTCTACATAAAGGGCGATGCCAACGAGCGCTTCGAGATGATGGCCTTGCCGACGCCAGACGTGACGCGCTCGGAACTGTCGGTGGACGGCAAGCAGATCGTCTACTTTAACCAGCAGGAAAGCTGGACGCCGCTCGCCTGGCCCGGCGATGGCCTGAACGGGCATGCGGGTCTGACGTGGCAGACACTCAATGCGGGCCTGAGGCAGGCGTTCGATTCGACGGGCGACTGGGCATTCCTGCGCCTGCTCGCAAAAGCCGATGTGAAGCAGCTGGACAGTACCCGCTACCAGCTCACGTGGAACGACGCAAATGGCGACCCGTTGCGCTACGTGCTGCGCACCCAGGTCGGAGCCGGTCCGCTCGAACTGCTGAAGCTGCGCGGCTTCCAGATGCCCGAAAGGATTTTTGTTGTCGGCAAGGCTGGTGCCGCACCGATGCTTCCTCCCCTGCCACCGGAATTGCAACCATGACCGCACCCTGGAAGAAAAACCCGACTGAGCACGAGAATCCGTTCCTCAAGTACTACGACGAAGAGATGCGCTACCTGCGCGAGGCAGGCCGCGAGTTTGCGCAGGCGCAGCCTGACGCCGCGCGTCGCATGGGGATGCTCAACGGCGAACCTGAGGGGGCTGTGCGCGCGGTGAACGAAGCCTTTGCATTTCTCTCGGCGCGGCTACGCATGAAGCTCGACGACGGGATGCCCGAGGTGACCGTATCGGACTTCACCGGGATTGCATCGGTGCGCAACCTCACGGCACCGTCCATGCCGCTCTATCCGCCGCGCTATTACCCGGGCTACGACTGGCGCGTATTGGGGCACTTTACGGCGGGTGGCGCGAACGAACTGAACCGGATCCATATGGAGGGCGCACCGGCGCTGCGCGAGACGCTGGAACTCTACGACTGGACGCCAGACGACGGGGTCTCGCGTCGTATCGACGCGATCAGGGAGGTACGTTTCTCCGAGAAGCAGAAGGTGGAGCGGGCATACGTACAACGTATTGCGTGCGCATATGTCGAACTCGATCCGACCGCGTTCGACGGGCCGGGCGATGCTGGGCTATTCGGCGAAGTGCTCAATCACTTTCTGGGGCGCTACGCGAGCCTTCATGTTTCCATGCAACTGGTACTGAGCATCGGTGGCAAGGAGACCGTCTATCCTCGCATCGACTTCGAGGGAGCACCTTTGTGATGAGTGTCTGGATTTTGCGGGGTGCGCTCGGCGTGGGCCTCGCGCTGGCCGTCTCGGCATGCGGGACCTGGCAGTCGGTGAAGGACGGCACCGTGGATGTCACACGCGCGGTGTTCGAGACGAAAGTCAAACAGATGAACCTCGTGGTGACGGCACGCGGCGCACTGAACGAGGATGTGCGTGGCGCGTCGCTTCCGGTTGTGCTGCGCATCTACCAGTTGAAGGACGACAAGCCTTTCGTAACAGCGACCTACGCGCAACTGCTCGCGGGCAACGAGGCGCTGAAGGCCGCGACGCTCTGGAGCCGGGACGTGACGCTGGGGCCGGGGCAGACATTGAAGATCTCGGAGCCGATCGGCGACGCAGTGAACTACGTGGGCGTGGCGGCGTTCTTCCTCGATACGGCCAACACCGAATGGTCCGTGCTCGTGCCGAAATCACAGTGGAAGAAGGCCGATCCAGTGAGGCTGCTGGCAGTGGACCGCACACTGCAAATTGACGCGGAGCATCGATGAGGCTTCTGTACAGCTCGATGGTGGCCGTTACCGCTATCTCGCGCCGGGTGGTAACAGCGTGACCTACGTCGAATACAAGGGCAAGGTCTATGTTGGTGACTTGCTTCAGTCCGGCGATATCCATGACGTTCGGCCTGCCGCGTACAACCGCATTGCCGCCGATTTCATCTCCCAGGAGCAGCAGCGGATCGGACTATCGCAGTAGCCCGCCTGAGGGACACTTAGGCGATTTTCTCCTTGTCGGAAAGTCCGCGCGGCGGCGGATCGCCTGCCTTCAGCCGTTTTGCGATTTCGGGCGGGACAGTCGTTGGCATGTTGACGTGAATGCCGAGCAAGCCCGGCGGCTTTTGCGCGGCCATCTTGTCGGCGATCACCGAGCCCCAGTCTCCGCCCTGCGCGACGTAGTGCTGATAGCCCAACCGCCGCATCAGTTCTTCCCACGCTCGCGCGATGTGATCAGGCGTCCAGTCGGCCGTTGCCGGCTTGCCCGAAAACCCATATCCGGGGATCGATTGCGGAACCAGATCGAACGAATCCTGCGCCTGTCCTCCGTACGCTACCGGGTCAGTCAACGGTCCGATCACCTTGAGCTCTTCGAAGACCGAGCCGGGCCAGCCATGCGTCATGATGAGCGGCAACGCACCGGGATTTTTCGAGCGTACCCAGATGAAGTGAATATCGACGCCGTCGATCGTGGTCACGTACTGCGGCAGCGCGTTGAGCTTCGCTTCAGCGTTGCGCCAGTCGTAGTCGGTGCCCCAATACTGCACGAGCGCCTGCAGCTTCGCGAGCTGCGCGTCTTGCGACCGATCCGTCACCGTCTCCGGTTGCGGCCAGCGCGTCTGCGCGATGCGTTTCTTCAGGTCGGCTAGCTGCGCGTCGGAAAAGTGCGCCGTGAACGGTCGGATCGCCGTGTCGTCCGTCGACGCAGCCGACGTCGCGGGCGCTTCGGCCGCAAGCGCGGTCGCCGGCAAGTTCGCGATGGCGGGAGCCGCCATCAGCGCGGTGACGAGTAGGGATTTGAGGACTTTCATGAGGAGTTCTCCTGACCTGCGATAAGGAAACGGTGACTAGAATGGGAACTGAAAGAGTCGGTCGACCGCTGGTGCGGAAGGATCGTCGAGGGCCGCTTATTCGCGTTCAATCAAATCCGCGCATCCATAGCGCATTTATATGGGCGGCCGCCGAGATCGCAAAGGACGTAGAAACTATGGTTTCAAGACACCACTCAAAGGAATCGCCGTGCCGTCAGTCGCGTTCGTCGTGTTCGATGGGTTTCACGCCATGTCGCTCGCCGCGCAGCCGGTGTTTTCGTTTGCCAATCAGAAATTCGGTGAATCGTTCTACGAAGTACTCACGCTGTCGGAACATGGCGCGCCGGTCAGACCGATCGGTGGTCCCACGGTGATGACCGAACCCTTCGAAGAGCGAACGTTCGACACGGTCCTTTTCACGGGCGGCGATCCGGGCGCGGCGCGGCTGTCCTATGGGCTGCTCGCCTACGCACGTCACAGCGCGGCGACGGCCCGGCGCGTCGCCGCTATTTGCACGGGCGCCTTCGTGCTGGCCGAAGCGGGCCTTCTGGACGGCAAGCGCGCCACCACGCACTGGGTCTATGCGTCCGCGCTGCGGAAGCATTTTCCGCGCATCCGTGTGGAGGAAGACCGGATTTACGCGGTCGACGGTTCGTGCCTATCGCGTTGGAGCGAACGGGCTGGAAGCTCACCGATCATCGCTGTGGCGCAGCATGATTCAATTGACCGTCGCCAACGAAGCGGCATATCTTGAGCATTGCCGACGCTACGCTCTCGACCACCTGGGCCAACAGGTCGGATAGCGAGGTATCGGTTGCATGTCCGCGGCAGGTTCGATCTCATCGCTGCACGCGCGATAACCCGCGAGAAGTCAGGCGCCTGCATCGAACAACAGGACAGACCAGGCCCATCTTTTGCGGTCTGCGCGCGCACGTCGTTCTTGATTAGGGTGGAAGATCATCATGTCGAGACAGCCCGGTTGGTCAGTCGTCATCGGTGCAATCACACTTGTGTTTCTCGCGCTCACTTCGCTTTACCTCGTGATCGGCGGAGCATGGCTGATTGCCGTGGGCGGGTCGTGGTACTACCTGATCACGGGCCTGCTGCTCGCAGTAGTGACGTGGTTGCTTTACCGGCGCAAGCCCGCTGCGCTCGTTCTCTATGCGCTCGTGATGATGGCGACGGCGGTCTGGGCACTGTGGGAGTCCGGCACGGACTTCTGGGCATTGGCTCCGCGCTCCGGGGTGCTGGTCATTTTCGGCGTGTGGCTACTGCTGCTCGTGAGCTGGCGGATGGAGGGCGCACGCGGGCTCGGCATTGGTTCGCTCGTGGTTGCATTGGCTGTCTGGGCGGGCGTGCTCATCTACGCGAACTTCAACGACCCGCAAACGGTCAACGGGAGCTTCAGTGCGGCATCGGCGGCCCCCGCAGAGACCGGTGATAGCGCCGCCGACTGGCCGGCCTACGGGCGCACCCAGGCCGGTACCCGCTATTCCCCGCTGACTCAAATCACGCCTGCAAACGTCAAGGACTTACAGGTCGCGTGGACCTTCCGGACCGGGGATAGCAAAGGCCCCAACGACCCCGTCGAGATTACGGACGAAGTCACGCCGATCAAGATCGGCGAGACCTTGTTTCTATGCTCACCGCATCAGATCCTATGGGCGTTGGATGCGCGGACCGGCAAGTTGAAATGGAAATTCGATCCGCAACTGAAGGCCGATCCGTCGTTCCAGCACGTGACCTGCCGTGGTGTGGCTTACGTCGATCTTTCCGCGGCCGGTCCCGCGCCGACGGCTGATCAGCCCTCGGGCGCATCGGCCGCGGCGCCGGATCAGCAGGCAGCGTCGGCCGCGGCGCCCGCTCAGCAGCAACCAGCGTCTGCGCCCGCTGCGACTGCCGCGACCGCCGGGGCCTGCACGCGCCGCATCTATCTTCCCGTCAACGATGGCCACCTGTATGCGCTCGACGCGGAGACAGGGGCGCTGTGCAAAACCTTTGCCAACGGCGGCGATCTCGATCTCCAGCACAACCAGCCGGTGACGACCCCCGGCATGTATGAGCCGACCTCGCCGCCGGTCATCACGAACGACGTGATCGTCGTCGCGGGCGCGGTCGAGGACAACTATTCGACGCGCGAGCCGTCGGGCGTGATCCGCGGCTTCGATGTGCGTTCCGGCGAACTGCTGTGGGTGTTCGACCCGGGCGCGAAGGACCCGAATCAGAATCCTCCCGCCGGCGGTCACTACACGCTCACGTCCCCGAACTCGTGGGCGCCCGCTGCATACGATCCCAAGCTGGACATCGTCTATCTGCCGATGGGCGTGACCACGCCGGACATCTGGGGCGGCAACCGGACGGCGGAGCAGGAGCGTTTCGCGAGCGGCCTGCTCGCGCTGCACGCGTCGACGGGCAAGCTCGCGTGGTTCTATCAGACGGTCCACCACGACCTGTGGGACATGGACCTGCCATCGCAGCCCACGCTCGCGGACATTACCGACGTCAAGGGCAATACCGTGCCTGTCGTGTATGCGCCGGCCAAAACCGGCAACCTGTTCGTGCTCGACCGGCGCACGGGCGTGCCGGTGGTGCCGGCTCCGGAGCGTCCGGTGCCGCAGGGTGCGGCGCCCGGCGACCATGTTTCGCCTACCCAGCCGTTCTCCGGACTGACCTTCCGGCCATCGAAGGATCTCACCGATGCCGACATGTGGGGCGCCACGATGTACGACCAGCTGGTATGCCGGATCATGTTCCACAAGCTGCGCTATGAAGGCACCTTCACACCTCCATCAGAGCAAGGAACGCTGGTCTTTCCGGGCAATCTCGGCATGTTCGAGTGGGGCGGCATGGCGGTCGACACAGATCGCCAGATTGCGGTCGCCAATCCGATTGCGCTGCCGTTCGTTTCGCGGCTGATTCCGCGTGGCCCGGGCAATCCGATTCAGCCGGTACCGGGCGCGAAAGGTTCGGGGACGGAGACCGGAATTCAGCCGCAATACGGCGTTCCGTTCGGCGTGACACTGAATGCGTTCATGTCGCCGGTCGGTCTTCCTTGCAAGCAACCTGCCTGGGGCTTCATTTCGGCGATCGATCTGAAGACCAACCAGATCGTATGGAAGAAGCGGATCGGAACGGTGCGGGACAGCTCGCCGATTCCGTTGCCGTTCAAGATGGGGATGCCGATGCTCGGCGGCCCGATCATCACGGCGGGCGGCGTGGCGTTCATCGGCGCGACGGCCGACAACTACATTCGCGGCTTCGACGTGAACAACGGCAGGCAGCTCTGGCAGGCGCGTCTGCCCGCCGGCGGGCAGGCAACGCCGATGAGCTATTCGGTCAACGGACGTCAGTTCGTGGTGATTGCGGCAGGCGGTCACGGCTCATTCGGTACGAAGCTCGGCGACTACGTGATTGCCTATGCGTTGCCGCAATAGCAAAGCGGTGAAGCAGGGTGGACGTGCGTGGACTGGACCGCCACGTCCACGCACGGCAATGCGGTCATCTGTTTGTCACTGACTTGCGGCGGACGGCGAACTGCTCGCCGCCGAATCCGCGTTGGCTGTTCCACCCGCCTTATCGGCGGGCTTGCAGCCCGCGCACATCGCGGCGATCGTGATCGCGCTCGCGAGAAGCTGGCGGTAGAGGATTAGTTTCATGACATCTCCTGGTTGGGTGGCATCCGATCAATACTTGCGACGCAATCAGACAGCGCTCGTCGGGCTATCCTGGAGAGCTACGCATCTCCTATTCCCACTACTTTGAATTCACGTCGGTGCGAGAATCTGTCGGTCACTCCGTGTACTGAGAAACCCAATATGGGCTCCGACCTTGCCGGATAAAACCCAAGAAAAATCATACTTTGACTGGACGGATTGGCTAAGATGTCGCAGGGTCGCGCGCGCTCCGGATGACGACAAAGCCTTGCCGCATTCCGATGCGCCTCGGCGTCGCGCCGGGAAAACAGAAAACGTTGTCACGCTCCCGCTCGGAGGCCATTCATGACTATTGGCGTATATGCCACGCTGGTCGCGACGTCGCTCGTGCTGCTGCTCGGCGAAAAGCTCGTGCAGTGGATCGGCGTGCTAAGGACCTATTCGATTCCGGCGCCGGTGGCAGGCGGGCTCATCGTCGCGTTCTGCGTGCTGATCATGCGCCTCACCACCCACGTGCAGGTCAGGTTCGATTCGACGATGCAGGCGCCGCTGATGCTCGCGTTCTTCTCGACGATCGGTCTGAATGCGCATCTATCAAGTTTGAAGGCGGGCGGCCCGGTGTTGATCCGCTTTCTCGCGCTGGTCTGCGGGCTGCTGATCCTGCAGAACGTGGTCGGCTTGCTGCTCGCGTTCGCCCTCGGCGTCGATCCGCTGCTTGGGATTCTCGGCGGCTCGGTCACGTTGTCGGGCGGCCACGGTACCGGCGCCGCGTGGAGCCAGATCTTTACCGAGCGTCACGGACTGGAGTCGGCGACCGAGATCGCGATCGGCTGCGCGACGTTCGGCCTCGTGATGGGCGGCGTGCTCGGCGGTCCGATCGCACGGCTGCTGATGCGGCGGATCAGCGCCGACGAGTTGCTGCGCGTCAAACAGCTAGAGGACGAAACGCTGGTCTTCGAAGAACCGAAGGCGCAGCAGGCCACCACGCCCGCCGCGATCATCACGACGCTCGCGCTGATCTCGATCTGCCTCGCGGGCGGCGAAATGTTTGCCGACTGGATCGCGGACACCGCGTTCGAATTGCCGACGTTCGTCTGCACGCTGTTCATCGGCGTGATCCTGAACAACGTGCTCGCGCTCGTGCGTGTGCGGATCGACCAGCACGCGGTCGCGCTTGTCGGCAACGTCGCGCTCGCGCTCTTTCTCGCGATGGCGCTGATGCGGCTCGACCTATGGGGGCTTGCCGCGCTCGCGGTGCCGATCATCTCGATCCTCGCGGCACAGACGCTGCTGATGGCGCTCTACGCGGTATTCATCACGTTCCCCGCGATGGGCCGCAACTACGACGCGGTCGTGTTGTGCGCGGCGCAATGCGGCCTCGGACTTGGCGCCACGCCGACCGCGATCGCGAACATGCAGGCGATCACGAACCGCTTCGGCCATTCTCATCTCGCGTTCCTGATCGTGCCCTTGACGGGCGCGTTTTTCATGGACATCGTCAACGCGATCGTCATCAAACTGTTTCTCGCGCTGCCGTTTTTCCATTGAGCCGCGGTGGCATTGGCACATCAACCCAAGCGAGCAAATACCATGAGCGATCCACGACACATCGCACCCGACAGTACCGCGGCGCGCGTCGCGTTATGGCGTGCGCTGCACGTGCAGGCCGACGCGCCGCCGCACGTGCTCGAAGACGAAGTCGGCTTGCAGTTGCTGGCACCCGCCGAAGACTGGCGCAGCCGTGGCGATATGGATCCGCGGTTCACGCGGCCGTTTCGCGCGTCGATCGTCGCGCGCGCGCGCTTTATCGAGGATCTGGTCGTCGAGCAGACCGGGCGCGGGGTGGATCAATACGTGATTCTGGGCGCCGGTCTCGACAGCTTCGCGCAACGCCGGCCCGACATTGCGTCGCGGCTCACCGTGTTCGAGGTCGACCCGCCGGGACCGCAAACGTGGAAGCGTCAGCGGCTCGGCGAGCTTGGTTTCGGCCTGCCGGACTGGCTGCGTTTCGTGTCGGTCGACTTCGAAGCGGGCGATAGCTGGCGGCAGCGTCTCGTCGCCGAAGGCTTCGACCAAAGCAGGCCGGCCGTCGTCGTGTCGACCGGCGTCAGCATGTATCTGACGAAAGAGGCGAATGCGGCGACGCTGCGCGAAGTGGCCGGGCTAGCGCGCGGCTCGACGTTCGCGATGACGTTCCTGTTGCCGCTGGAGACGGCGGACCCGGACGTGCGCCCCGGACTCGAAATGGCAGAGAAGGGCGCGCGTGCGAGCGGTACACCGTTCATCAGCTTTTTCATGCCGCAGCAGATGATCGCCATGGCGCGCGAAGCGGGCTTTGACGACGCGCGGCACGTGTCCGCGGCCGATCTGACGCAGCGCTACTTCGCGGCTCGGACGGATGGGCTGCGACCGCCGGGCAATGCGGAGGAATTGCTGGTGGCGAGCACCTAGGGGCGATGACGCCAACCGAAGTTACCAACCCAGCATGTGAGTGGTGAATACGCAATCGCTTTCCCCGCACCGCTATAATCGCGCTCGACCATGGCCTCCGAAGTCTACTCATGAAAAAGATCGCTGCCTTCGCACTCGTCGCATGCGCACTCGCCGCCTGCTCGTCCCCGGAAAAGCAGGCGCAACGCGCCCAGCAGGAGATCCTTCATAGCGAGCCGAACCTTCGCGCCGCGCAACGCGACGCGGTGATCGACTGCACACCGGCGAATTGCGATGCCGCGTGGGCGGCGACGAAACGCTATATCGAGCAGCATTCCGACACGCACGTGATCCGCGCAGACGCGGTCGCGATCGATACCGACGTGCCCGACGATTCGGGCAAAGCCGCTTTCTCAGCGACCCGCGCGAACAGGAGCACGGGCGGCGCGACGCTGTCGCTGTTCGCGCAGTGCCGCGGCATGTATGGGCCCGACAACGCGAAGGGCGACGACTATGACGAGTGCGCCGAGAAGATCCTGAAGATTCAGAACGGCTACGTGCCGTATCTGCGCTCGCACGCATCGGCGCAATAGGCGGCAAGCTACCGGAACCACCGGGCCCCGAACGCGGCACTCGCGTAGCGATTCGCCGAACCCTCGTCACGATGCGGCGGGAGGCGCTATGCTGATGCGTCTTCGCCTCGCGGAACCTTCTCATGCAAGCTCCTGGCGCAACCGTACCGATCTCGCTCGTCAACGGGTTCCTCGGCAGCGTCGGGACCCGGCCGGATATCGTCGACCGGCATCTGTCGGGCGCGAACATTCCGCGCGCGCTTCTGGACCAGCCTGGAGCGCGCGTCACCGAGGAACAGTTCTCCACGCTCTACCGCTCGCTCGCGATCGAACTCGACGATGAGATGCCCGGCGTTTTCTCGCGCCCGCTGCGCAGCGGCGCGCTCAAGTTTCTCTGCCTGAGCCTGCTGGATGCGCCGAATCTCGAATCCGCGATGCACCGGTTCGGCCAGTTCTTCCATCTCGTGCTGGACGACTTCCGCTTCGAGTCGCGCCGCGGCGACCTCGTCGCGAGCCTGGCGCTGCGTCCGGGAAGCACGGGAGCGCAACCCGGCATGCTGGGCCAGGAGCTGATGCTGAAGCTCGCGCATGGGATCGCGTCCTGGCTGATCGGTCAACGGATTGCGTTGTTGCAGGTGCAGTTCGCCTTTCCCCGTCCCGCTCACGCGCTCGAGTATCTTTATTTGTTTCCCGGACCGGCGAAGTTCGATTGCAATCAGACCTCGATGCAGTTCAGCAGTAGCTATTTCGACCTGCCCGTGCGTCAGCGCAAGGCGAACCTGCGCAGGTTTCTCGCTCGCGCGCCGGAAGACTGGATCTTCGTTTCGTTCAGCGAGCAGCTGTTCAGTCATCGCGTGCGGGAACATCTTGCGTCCCGGCTGCCCGACGTCCCGTCCATCGAAGAGGCGGCGGAAGCCCTGCACTGCTCGGTCAGAACGCTGTGCCGTCATCTTGCCGCCGAGGGCACGGCGTTCCAGGTGCTCAAGGACGAATTGCGCCGCGACATCGCGATCCAGCGCCTGACGGGCACGCACGAGCCCATCGCCATCATTGCGGGCGACGTCGGCTTCGGCGACCCCACCGCATTCCACAGAGCGTTCCGTCACTGGACCGGCAGCACCCCGGCGGCCTATCGCCGGGGTGGCTGATCTCGTCATATCGATGCGTCGGCAACACCCGCCGACGCAGTTCCCACGGGGCGCTTACTCCCTCCGACGTGGCCAGAGATGTCAATAGATCGTCCGGTTTGGACAACCGGGCAGGGCCTGTCCGACGCTACGATTCAGCCATACGTTACCCCGGCCGCATCGGTGCCAGACGGGTGACTTTCCCTACGGACTATCTGATCGGAAGAATGGTAATGAGCTACGTCGCGCCTCTCAAAGAAATGTTGTTTGCACTCACGGAACTGGCCGGAATCGACCAACTGGCGGGCTTGCCCGGCTGCGAGGACGCAACCGCCGACACCGCTCGTGCGGTGCTCGAAGAGGCCGCGCGGCTGCACGAAGGCGTGCTCGCGCCGCTGAACGTCGACGGCGACCGCAGCCCGAGCACCTGGAAGGACGGCGTGGTGAGCGCCACGGCCGGTTTCAAGGACGCGTTTCGCCAGTTCAGCGAAGGCGGCTGGCAGGGTTTGCAACATCCGTCTGAATACGGCGGTCAGGATCTGCCCAAGCTGCTGTCGACGCCCTGCATCGAAATGCTCAACGCCGCCAACCTGTCGCTGGGGCTGTGCCCGCTCCTGACCGACGGCGCGATCGAAGCGCTGCTGACGGCGGGTAGCGAGGAGCTGAAGCAGCGCTATGTGCCGAAGATGATCGCAGGTGTTTGGACCGGCACGATGAATCTGACCGAGCCGCAAGCCGGCTCCGACCTCTCGCTCGTGCGCACCCGCGCCGAGCCGCAGGGCGACCACTCGTACCGGATCTTCGGCACGAAGATTTTCATCACCTGGGGCGAGCACGACATGACGGAAAACATCGTGCATCTGGTGCTCGCACGCACGCCGGGCGCGCCTGAAGGCGTGAGAGGCATTTCGCTGTTCGTCGTGCCGAAGTTCCTCGTCAACCAAGACGGCTCGCTCGGCGAGCGCAACGACGTTCACTGCGTATCGATCGAACACAAGCTCGGCATCAAGGCGAGCCCGACCGCCGTGCTGCAGTTCGGCGATCACGGCGGCGCGATCGGGCAGCTCGTCGGCGAGGAGAACCGCGGTCTGGAGTACATGTTCATCATGATGAACGCCGCGCGCTTCGCCGTGGGGGTACAGGGCGTGGCGATCTCGGATCGCGCGTACCAGCAGGCCGTCGCGTATGCGAAGGAGCGCGTGCAGAGCCGTCCCGTGGACGGCTCCGCGAAGCAGTCGGTCGCGATCATCCAGCATCCCGACGTGCGGCGCATGCTCTCGACGATGCGCGCGCTGACCGAAGGCGCACGCGCTCTGGCCTATGTGTCGGCGTCGCATTGCGATCTCGCGCATCGTCATCCGGACGGCGCGACGCGTGCGAATCATCAGGCGATCTACGAATACCTGGTGCCGATCGTGAAGGGCTGGAGCACGGAGATGTCGCTGGAGGTGACGAGTCTCGGCGTGCAGGTGCACGGCGGCATGGGCTTCATCGAGGAAACCGGCGCCGCGCAGTACTACCGCGATGCGCGCATTCTGCCGATCTACGAAGGCACGACGGCGATCCAGGCCAACGACCTCGTCGGCCGCAAGACCATGCGCGACAACGGCGAGGTGGCCGGGATGCTGCTCGCGCAGATCGACGCGACCCTGGCCGCGGTGCAAGCGCACCCCTCGTATGGTTCGAGCGCGGCTTTTCAGGCGATGCATCGTCATCTGTCCGCCGGCCGCGAGGCGTTGTACAGCGCGGTGCGCTACGTGGTCGAGAACGTCAAAAGCGATCCGAATGCGGTGTTCGCCGGCAGTGTGTCCTATCTGATGCTCGCGGGTATCGTGCTCGCGGGTTGGCAAGTCGCACGGTCGCTCGTGCTGGCGGCTGACAAGCGCGACGAAGATCCGTCCTTCCATGACGCGAAGATCGCGACCGCGCATAGCTACGCGACGCAGGTGCTGCCTCGTGCAATCGCGCTCGAAGCGGCGGTTCGCGGTGCTCGCGATGGCGAAGGCGCGCTGGCGCTGCGCGAAGACCAGTTCTGATCGATCAACGGACGTAATGTGTCATTCAAAGCGGTAGGGCTCGGCCCTATCGGTGTGGGAAGGAGAGTGTCGTGAGAGTTCTTGTAGCAGTCAAGCGAGTGGTCGACTACAACGTGAAGGTCCGCGTGAAATCGGACGGTACGGGCGTCGATATCGCGAACGTGAAAATGTCGATGAACCCGTTCGACGAAATCGCGGTTGAAGAAGCGGTGCGTCTGAAGGAAGCGGGCGTCGCGACCGAAGTGATCGCCGTGTCGGCCGGTGTTGCGCAGGCGCAGGAAACGCTGCGCACCGCGCTCGCGATCGGCGCGGATCGCGCGATCCTGATCGAATCGAACGAAGACCTGCAGCCGCTCGCCGTCGCGAAGCTGCTCAAGGCGCTCGTCGACAAGGAGCAGCCGCAACTGGTGATCCTCGGCAAACAGGCGATCGACGACGACTCCAATCAGACCGGCCAGATGCTCGCCGCGCTCGCGAATCTGCCGCAGGCGACGTTCGCGTCGAAGCTTGTCGTGGCGGACGGCAAGGCGACGGTGTCGCGTGAAGTGGACGGCGGCGCGGAAACGCTGTCGCTGACGCTGCCCGCCGTGGTCACGACCGATCTGCGCCTGAACGAGCCGCGTTACGTAACGCTGCCGAACATCATGAAGGCGAAGAAAAAGCCGCTGGAAACGGTCAA